>WRNI01000028.1 GCA_009776695.1 Methanomassiliicoccaceae archaeon | reverse complement strand
TGCATATCGTTTCGTTGCGTCCCGTACCGGCGGGCGCATTCATAATGAACGTTCCGTTGGATGATGATCTCACCGCATTGCGCTGACTGCCGTCGGCGTCATAGACGAGCATTGTTCTTCTGCGGTCTGCGTCCGCCGTCACGGGGTTCCACGCAAGTTTCCCTTCCATGAGGCTTTTTGTTAACTTATTGGTAAAAAGCAGATCGGAACGCCCTCTGAGGTCGTTCCATATGTCATACGTCTCAGGTCTGAATATGCCTATGAACGCGCCTTCGATGACGTCCCATCCGTCCATCGTTCTTATCGCATTTTTTATGACGGCGAAAACACGCTCAGTGTCGACGCCCGTCCTGTCGGAAGGCAGCGGATCGACGGAAATATCAATGTCATACGAACGTCTGAGCTTTTCTATTAACGTTCTGTTGATCGTCGCCTCGTCGTCCTTCGCTTTTATTTTTATTTCATCGCCGGATGATCTTATCACGGTCTCGGCCGGGACCATCACAAGCGGCGCGTATATCGTACGGTTGTCGGTGTCATGCCATTTCAGGACGCCGTATATGATGTACAGCGAATTCTCACATTTTTCGATGTCCGCCTTTGATATCTTATGAATGTTCTCAAGGCGTCTGTTCATATCTTTTTCGTTATACGGTGTTCTCAGCGTCCTGTTCCTGAATTCCTGTTCGATAAGCACTTCATGCCTTCCGACGTACCTTGAAAGCTCGAACGGCGTCTCGTTCATTATCTGGGCGTCCCATTCCGCCGGCCTTCCCGTTAATTTTAATTCTTTGCCGTCAGTTAACGCTTCCTTCAGCGCGGCCAGATTATTTGTCATCACGGGAAGCAGAGTGTCGTTCAGCCTCATGCTAAGCAGTTCGTTATTGAAGGAAAGGTCAAGCAGGCGCTTCTCCCACCTTTCCCTTCTGGTAAGTACGTTATCGGCCGCCGGTTCCGGCAGCGGCCGTTCATCGGCCGTTTCTTCGGCCGCCGCGGTCTTTGTCCTCGCGGAGAACGGTCTCGCGTCGCCTCCCAGGCATTTGACATCCAGTATCGTAACGAGTTCGCTCTCATCGAGCAGCGACCTCTTGGCGGATGTTTCGGACGATTCGATGTCCATGCGCCTGTTCGATGTGACGCCTTCGCAGTCGACGAGCATCAGCGAGCCGTCGCGCACATATCTGGTGAGAAGCGCGGCATCCTTCACTATCGGCTCGGAGAACGTCATGTCATCGGTCCATATACCCGCGGTGACCCGTCCTTTCGTTAATATCAGTACGGTGTTCAGTCCCACGGACTCGGCGCATGACATCATTATTAACGTAAGATCAAGCGGCGTTGCGGAATTCTGCTCTATCACGCCGGCGGCGGAGGATATCCTGCATCCTTTCTTCCATTCCTTCGGTAAAGCGGTGCCGCGGATGTCGAACTGCTGCATCGCCCCGTATATTGCGTTAATTTCAGCTCTTACTCTTTTCCTGCCGCCCGACGCGTACCGGTGCATCACCGCGTCGCCGGTCCACGTCTCAAGGAATCTGGCGGCGTTCGCCGCTATCCTGAATATCTCCGGATCATCAGATGATATGAACGCGGATATCGATTCGGGGAACGCGGTGCCGAACCATTCGTCCTTCGCCAGAACGGCGATATTGTATGTCTTTTCGGCAAGTTTTTTACCGTCCGCTTCGACCGATACGGTAACGGTGCCGTCAATACGTTCCGTCACACCGGCAAGAAATTCACCGTTGGGCACAAGATCGGCGTTCTTTATCCTTATGCGCTCATTCTTTCCGATTCTTTTTACATTTATTACTTTTGAATTCGAAAATGACGGTTCAGGGTGTATGATCACCCTGACGTTATCTATAGCTTCATCCGAGTCGTTGCCAATGATCAGGCTCCTGACCACAGGTATGCGGTCCTTTGTGCGCTCGCTGATCGCCTGGCTTACGACAGCCTCCAATATTATTCCCATCCGCTGTCCCTCGCTTGGTTGACATATACGTTAACGTATATTATTAGGGTGAACGGCGTAGTTGTATTTAGATTGTATTAAATACTAAGAACTGCAAACCGTTACGATCACCATGGAATGCAAGATGAAAGAGAACAAATGCCCCTGCATATACGTTGACTGCGAAAGGCACGGAAAGTGCTGCGACTGCGTCGCATACCACCGCGATGAGAAGGGGAACGTTCCGACGTGCCTCAGAAAATGATGCCGCCTCAATAAAAAACGTCCGGCGGGAATAATATTCGCTGTACCGTCACTCAGATAAATTATATCATGTACGGTCATTACCGTACATATGTACCTCACCAGGGAAGAGGAGTCCGTTCTTGACGGAAGCCAGGGCGAAAGCGCCCGGAAGGCGATGGAGCTCATCGTTGCGCTCGGAAAGATATATGATGCCGACAGTCTCATAAAGATAACGTCGGCGCACATATCCGGCGCCTCGTACAAGACGATAGGCGACGGCGGGCTGAGGTACCTTGAAGATATGTCAAAGGACGCCAGAGTGAAAGTGAAGGCGACGCTCAATCCTCTCGGCATGGACCGTAAAAGATGGAAAGAGATGAAAATTTCCGAAGAATTCGCGGAGAAGCAGCTCAGAATAATAAAGTTATATGAAAAGATGGGCGTCATCACAACATGCTCGTGCATTCCTTATCTTTGCGATAACGTTCCGTCGTTCGGAGATCATGTGGCATGGGCGGAATCTTCAGCGCTTTCTTTCGTGAACTCATGTATAGGCGCAAGGACCAACAGAGAAGGCGGCCCCGGCGCACTGGCCGCCGCCATCGTCGGAAGGACGGCAAATTATGGATTACATCTGGATGAGAACAGAGCGCCCACAGTTATAATTGACGCGGACATTGACGATACGCTGTTCCATCATTCACTGCTGGGCCAGGCCGTCGGAAGCGTTATCGCGGGCGGCATACCGTACTTCCGTAACATTTCGCCTGACACGGAGGCAATGAAGACCATGGCCGCGGCGATGGCCGCTGCCGGCTCCGTAGCAATGTTCCATGTTGACGGCGTAACACCGGAATCGTCGTTATATGATGTCTCTTCTCTGGAGGTCATACACATAGGGAAGAAAGAGATGAGCGATGCTCACGCATCGCTGAGCACTTCTGACGACGCTCAGCTTATCGCATTCGGCTGTCCGCACCTGACTGTGCGTGAGATGACGGAAATGGCGTCATTCCTGAAGGACAAGAAGAAAAAGAGGAACGACGTGGACATATGGTTCTGCACCTCGTCCGCCGTAAGGGAAAGCTGTCCCGATCAGGTAAGGGTCTTGGAAAGATTCGGTCCGGTGCTCGCGGACACGTGCATGGTGGTCGCTCCGATAGAACCGAACTATCAGAGAACGGGAACGAATTCCGCGAAAGCAGGGAATTACCTGCCGACGCTCTGCTCGCAGAAGGTCCTGTGCAATGACTTCGCAAAACTGATGGAGATGGTACTGTGATCATTAACGGAAGATCCATATCAAAGGGGGATGCAAGAGGCACCGTCCTTAAAATGAACGATGCGTTCAGTTTTCTCGGCGGTGTGGACGGTGCCNCCGGTGAAATGGCGGCCGGCGGCAGCCTCAGCGACCGTATCTTTGTATTTCCCAGAGGCAAAGGCAGCACAGTCGGCTCATTTACAATGTACGACCTGAAAGTTCACGGTAAGGCGCCGGCGGCAATAATTAATGCGTCCGCCGAGACAATAGTCGCAACGGGCGCCGTGATATCTTCGATACCGATGATCGACCGTATAGACGTCGATCTTTTTCAGAACGGCGATGACGTCACGGTCAACGGCACGGAAGGGTATGCGGAGATCCATAACGTGCGTGCGGTCAGGACCGTATCATCCGTGATACTCGTGAACGGAAAGATACTGATGCTCAAACGTCCCGATGATGCGTCATCGTTCCCGGGAAGATGGTCGCTGGTCGCCGGAAGGATAGAAGGGAACGAAACCGCGGACGACGCTGCCGTACGCGAGATATACGAGGAGACGGGACTTCGCGTCACGGCGCCTGAAGCTTCGCTCCCGCCCGTATATGTGCGTGAGAACGATATCATCTGGGAAGTCCATCCTTATCTTTTCGTTCACGATAAGACGGAGGTAACACTGAATGATGAGAACATCGATCACGTATGGGTGCTGCCCGATGAGATAAAGGATATGAACACAGTATCGTCAACGGTCACGGCAGTAAAGGAACTTCTGCGCAAGGCAGGACGTTAAAAGGATGTTAAGGTTCGATCATCGATTCAAGCTTCTGCGCCAGCACCCTGGAAGGGATGTCCGGTAATGAGATATATGTGGTGCGTCCGCCGTCGGCGTCGCCCTTCACGCTCGTTGTTATTATGCCCGTCTTCTCAATATCTTTGACGTACGTCCAGAACTGTGTGTGTTTTCTCGCGGTCTCGCCGTACTCTTCGCACACCACCGCATACGTCTTCTCGGAGGCGCCGGTCGTCACGTAAGCTTTATCCTTTATCGACCGGGCGATCGCCAGCAGCACGATCTTATGATTCCTGTCAAGGTCTGATAATTTTGTCTCGGTCACGACGCTGTATATCATCGCCTTCGCTTCACGAACTTCTTCCGCGGTGACCTCGCCGTTCTCCTTGTTCTCGCCTTTTCTCGCCGATTTATCAAGAAGGTCTATCGCGAACCTCGCGTCACCCCATTCCGATGATATATCGGCGATCAGATCGATCGCGTCCTCGCGTATCCTTCCCTGAAAAAGAGCTTCCTCGGCACGTATGCCGACGATGTCCCTGAGCTCGTTCCTTCTGTATTTATCAAATCTTATCGTATTGGTTCTTTTGAACGTCGATAACGACGCGGCGTCCAGACCGTCGAGGATATATTCCTGAGATATCAGTATCATGGACACCGATATTGCCGGGCCGGTGGTCTCCTCGTTGAATCTTGACAATTGGTAAATGATGTCGACGGCGTTCTTTTTGAACAGGATGTCAGCTTCGTCGAGAACTATGACAAGCCTTGACCTTCTCGCTTCCATGAGGCCGCGAAGTGTCCGCAGCATCTCAGGAACGGAGAAACCGCGGTCCGGATGGCCCGGATCGAAGTGCCTCAGGATTTGTAATACAACGGCGTTCTCAGTATTGCGCTGGCGGCAGTTAACGATCACGTGCTCCACGGGTATTCCTTTTTCTGCGCCGTACCGCATCATATCGGCGCAGAATCTTTTCACCGTGGCTGTTTTTCCGGTACCGACGGTACCGGTCACGAATGCCGTTTCGGAACGTCCGTCGTCAAAGACCGGTCTGAATAACATCCGGAGGGTGCTCATCTGCTCCTCTCGGTGAACGAGCTTTTCGGGAACGTAATCGAAGGACAGCTTCTTTCCGTCCCTGATTATTATTGACCGTCTCTCATCGAACATATTAATTCCTGCTCCGTTCATTCCGCCGATCTCTTCATTCCCGTGGTCCGCTCAGTTCCTGTTTTTCGTTCTTCCCGGTGATACGTTCATTCCCGCGGTCCGCTCAGTTCCTGCTCACCCTTATCAGTCCCGAGAAAGGTACCGTTTCAACACCTTTCTTCTCCCAAAGGTCCGCTATTAGGTTTATCCCAAGCGAATCGGAGGACATGTGCCCCGCGACAACGATATTTATGTTGTATTTTTTTGCCTCTTCGATATGGCTGTCCGGGAAATGCATCCCCACCGCGGTTCCTATGCCTGCCTGCGCCATCTTCTCATATATCTCTTTAGGACCGGACGTCCCGCCGGTCATTTTGAATATTATCTTCCCTGCGCGCCCTTTCTTCTTGCCGGCGATGATCTCCGGCGGTGAATTTTGTTTGGATGCCTCGCGGTATTCGGGCAGAGTCATCAGCATATCGATTATGTCGCCAACATACTTTACGTTCTCTTTTCTGAACATGTCCTCCAGGAAACGCTGCACCATATTGTCCGCGGGTGTGTGAATGTTCAGTAACGGTATGTTGAGAAGTTTCGCCGAATCGACGCTTTGGTTGTAGTTCGATGCCATCACTGCTCTGTGAACTTCGTCAATACGTTTGTCCATGAGGCCCTCGGCGATGTTTATCGGTATGCCCGACGAGTGATACATGTCCGTCTGCATGCTCATCACTTCGGGGAAAGGTATCCTTCCCAGTCCAAGAGGGTGGTGGCTTACCACCGCCGATATGTTCGCGCCCCTTTCGTTAAGCCTGTCCGCAAGGACCAGTTCGCCTGTTCCTACGTCGATGCCCCACATGACCTTTTTTATTTTGGTCTCAGGGTCACCGAACGATAATCTTGAATCTGCGTAAGGGTTCCACAGTCTCTCGGGATCGAAGAATTCCTTCTTATCGTCATCCAGCTTGTCATATGCCTCTTTGGTATCCTTCAGTATCTGCTCTATATCTTTTCTGGAACGGGGGTCGTTCTTAATTCCCGCTTCTATTGCGATCTTGTACATCTCGATCAGTTTCATATCCCACCGTATGCGCTGATATCTTGATAATAATGTCCATTGATACCGTGCGTCAAGGCGAAGTTTATTTTACACGGCATACCATTAGCGTGAGCATTAACATGAACGAGATTTGGACGGAAAGGTACAGGCCGAGGAAGTTGGACGAGGTCGTAGGGCAGAAGCATGTGACCGAAAGGCTGAAAGCTTACGTTTCGGCGGGCAATATGCCGCATCTTCTGCTTTCCGGTCCGGCAGGGACCGGAAAGACAACATGCGCTTTAGCAATGGCGAGAGAGATGTTCGGCGACGAATGGAAAGGGAATTTCATCGAGCTTAACGCATCGGACGAACGCGGTATTGACGTGGTGAGAGGAAAGATCAAGGAGTTCGCACGCACATCGCCGCTGGGGAAAGCGGAGTTCAAGATAATATTCATGGACGAGGCGGATGCATTAACATCGGATGCACAGGCCGCTTTAAGAAGAACGATGGAAAAATACTCGAAGATATGCCGTTTCATATTATCATGCAATTACTCGTCTAAAATAATCGATCCCATACAGTCAAGATGCGCCGTGTTCAGGTTCAGGCCGTTAACTTCCGATGACGTTCATGAATATCTGGGGAAGATCATAAAGAGCGAGAACGTCAAAATAGATGCCAAAGCGCTCGAAGGTCTCGTTCACGTTGCGAAAGGCGATCTCCGGAGGGCGGTGAACTCGCTGCAGGTGGCGGCGTCCACCGGTAAAAAGATAGACATCGACACGATCTATCAGACAACGGGGATGGCCCATCCTGAAGAAGTTATGAAAATGCTGGAGACGGCGCTCAGCGGCAATTTCATCGCCGCGAGGGATATGCTTGACGAAATAATGATATCATATGGTCTTTCAGGTCAGGACATAATAAAACAGATACATTCCTCGTTCTTCGACATGAGCATGCCGGACGCCGACAAAGTGAGGTTCATCGACCGTACGGGTGAAATTGAATTCAGAATAGTCGAGGGAAGCAGCGAGCGCATCCAGCTGGAAGCGTTACTGGCGTACCTGGTGCTTGTCGGCGGTCCGAAAAAATAAAACGCCCTGCCGGACGGCGTCCTTCAACGAAGATATAAATAATACTTCCTTGTTGGGAGCAGTCGGAGAACTACGATGGCACGTTTCAAAGAGGCTGAGAGCAGACTTCTTAACAAATCCGTATGCATGAGCTGTTACGCCACAAACCCTCCCAAGGCGTCGAAGTGCCGCAAGTGCGGATACACAAAGCTCAGGCCCAAGGCGAAAGAGAGCAGGAAGTCGTAAGCGTGCCTGCCGGCAGCTGATCTTCATTTTTGCAAGGCGTATACGCTTTGCGCCGTTCATTCTTTCCGTTCTTTCTCTATGACCTACGGTCATAGTTAATATACTATGAACTGATGTTGCAACTGCCGAGTTCCTTACCTGGCACGGAGGAAAAAAGCATGAGAATTCTTATCGTGGACGGTAATCTGGCGGTCCAGGAGATACTTTTCGATATACTGACAATGAGCGGTCAGAAAGCGGGAACTGTCAGTACAACGGACGACGCCGCGAAATGTCTCGCAAGGTTCAGGCCGGAGGCAATATTCATCGATGCGGAGATGTGCGGCGACACATCATTCCTGGAAACGGTGGATCACGATCTTGCTGACGCAAGACCGAAGATATTCCTTCTCGTTAGCGGTGACGTTCCTCAGACGGCGGCGGACGGCTACATAAGAAAACCGTTCAAAAGCTCCGATGTGCTTGAGATAGTAAGCAATCTTGAGGGCAGGGAAAAGGAAGTTCTTATGAAAGAGCTGATCGAGAAGATGGAATCGTCGAAAGCTCAGAAAGATAACGGCGCCGACAGCATGATCGGATGATGATACAATGAAGATAGAGCGCGTGTGGGCACGGGAGGTGTTGGATTCAAGAGGGAATCCTACCGTCGAGGCTGAGATAACGGTCTCAGGTCACAAAATAACGGCGATAGCGCCGTCGGGGGCGTCGACCGGTTCGTTCGAAGCATATGAATTAAGGGACGGCGGCAAAAGGTATTCCGGCAAAGGCGTCACCAAAGCGGTGAACAATATACGCAACGAGATATCAAAAAGGATCACGGGAATGGACGTGACGGACCAATCGTCAGTGGACGCCGCGCTCACAGAGCTTGACGGCACCAGGAATAAAACAAGACTAGGCGGCAATGCCATAACTGCGGTATCGTTCGCGGCGGCGCACGCCGGCGCGTTCGTCTCAAATATTCCGTTATACGAGCACATCGGCGACGACGGTGTCACATTGCCTGTTCCGATGTTCAACATAATAAACGGAGGGAAGCACGCGGGCGGAGGGCTGGCGATACAGGAGTTCATGATAATACCCGCGGGCGCGGGAACGTTCTCGGAATGCCTGAGGATGGCGTCGGAGGTGTACATGTCCCTCAAGTCGTTACTGAAAAAGAGATACGGCCCGGCGGCGGTCAACATAGGCGACGAAGGGGGTTTCGCTCCGCCGTTCGGCACATCCGTAGAAGCAATGGATACAATAGTCGACGCGATATCAAATGCAGGATACATTCCGGGAAAGGACATATTCATGGCGCTGGACGCCGCTTCCAGCGAATTTTTCGATAAGGGCGTGTACAGCATTGACGGGATGCGCCTTTCCGCGGAGGAGCTTGCGGACCATTACGTAACGTTCACAAAGAACTATCCGCTGATAAGCATAGAGGACCCGTTCTTCGAAGATGATTTTGATTCTACCGCATTGCTCACGAAAAAGATAGGCGATCGTATACAGGTTGTGGGCGATGACATATTCGTAACGAACACGGAACGTCTGTCGCACGGCATCGAGATCGGTGCGGCGAACGCTCTGCTTCTCAAAGTCAATCAGATAGGAACAATAACGGAAGCGGGTAACGCAGCGAAGATGAGCTTCGATAACGGTTATTCCGTTGTCGTCTCACACCGCTCTGGCGAGTCGGAGGACGTGACGATCGCGGACCTTTCCGTAGGGTGGGGCACCGGCCAAATAAAGACGGGCGCCCCCGCGCGAGGCGAAAGAACAGCGAAATACAACCGCCTTCTGAGAATAGAAGAGGAACTGGGACCGAAAGCTGTATTTTTAGGGAAGAAGGCGTTCACCCTATGACAAGGTGTTGATTTGGACAGACTCTTTGCTGCGAACGAGGATCAGATAAGGAATGCATACACAACTGACGTTTACTTTGAAAGGACGAAGAAGATACTTCATTCCAAAGGGCTTGACGGAACTGACGTATGGGCGGAGTTCACATTAGGTTCGCTGCCCAACAAATGGCCGTGGGCGGTGCTTTGCGGTACCGAGGAAGTTCTGAGGCTGATGAGCGGAATGAACGTCGATATCTTCGGTGTTCCGGAGGGAACGATATTCAGATCCAGGTCGCCGAAAGGGATACGCGTCCCTTTAATGAACATCCGCGGGCGTTACGCTGATTTCGGAGAGATGGAAACCGCGATGCTCGGGATGTTATGCCATCCGTCGGGCGTCGCCACCGCGGCCGCGCGCGTCAGATGCGCCGCCAAGGACAGAACAGTAATGGCGTTCGGGAACAGAAGGATGCATCCCGCGATATCGGGCGTCCTTGACCGTTCCGCGTACATAGGAGGATGCGACGACGTGGCGTCGAAGATAGGCGGCGACATAATAGGTAAGGATGCCGTCGGGACAGTACCGCATTCGCTCATGCTGATGATGGGGAGCGACGAAGCAGCGTTCAAAGCGTTCGACGAGATAATAGAAAAGAGCGTTCCCAGAATCATGTTAATTGATACGTTCTCTGATGAACGGGAAGCGTCGATCAAGGCGTGCGAGACGATAAAGGACCTGAAAGGTGTACGTCTCGATACACCAAGCTCAAGAAGAGGCTCGCTGAAAGAGATAATACAGGAGGTCAGATGGGAGCTTGACTCCAAGGGTTTCAGGGACGTGAAGATAATAGCGTCCGGCGGTCTTGACGAGAATAGTATAAAGGACCTGATGGTATCGGGCGTCTCAGGATTCGGCGTCGGAACGTCAATAAGCAACGCGCCCACGCTGGATATATCCATGGACCTCGTCTGCAAGAACGGTTCGTCGATATCCAAGAAGGGAAAGTTCGGCGGCCGCAAATATACATACAGATGTCCTCACTGCCTTACGATGGACGTTTCGCTGTCTCCCGATGACGAAATAAGATGCTCATGCGGCTCCGTAATGGAAATGATCGAAGTTCCGCTGATGCGCGCCGGCAAAAGAATGGTGTCCGAGGAACCGAAGAAGATCAGGGACCACGTTCTCGGACAGCTCAGGCAGCTCGGCGAACTGTGATCATTTTTATCTTCGGCGATAAGATTTTTAAGTATACTTTTTAATTAACAATGTGAATTACCAATTTTTTTGTATGTTATATAATCTCGGATATGAGGATTGTCGAAAGGGTTATATGCACTGTGCAGATAGTCTACCGACGAGCATCTGGACTGTCCGGCGGGGATGGCCATTGGCATTGTTCGGAGCTTAGTTATCGAAGAGAACGAGTGATAACTGTGGTTGGATCAGCTGATGCTTTATCGGAACACCGCCTATTGTCCGGAGGCGCCGTCATATGAGCGCGCCCACAATAGACAATATTAGGACGGGCGACATGTCAAAGATCTACTGCAGGTGCGGCAATATAGTCTCTATCGATAAAAATACAGTTAAACTGAAGAAACATCTTAGGAAAGACATAGAGTGCCCGATATGCAGAAATCACAGGATCTCGATGGACATTGAGTTCATAAACGGACTATTCGACGGCACTCTGGACACAGAAACGATGATATAGTTTTTCTAATCGGCAGGATATTGTGTGACTATGCGCATTCTTATAGTTTCCGGTATGCTCGGTTCCGGCAAGACATCGGTGATACTTGCAATGGCCGATATACTTTCCGAACGCGGTCTGAGGATCGCGATAGTTGAGAACGAGATCGGAAGCATAGGCATCGACGGCGAGGTCCTTGAGCGCAACGGCATGCAGGTGAAGGAACTGAAGGGAGGGTGCATATGCTGCACCATGAAGACGGGCATGATAGACACGTTACGTAAATTGGAGGCGATGGCAGATCCCGAGATAACGGTCATAGAACCGACGGGCATAGCCGACCCCAAGCTTATTGTTAACGCAGTTGCCGATGTTACGGGACTGACGGTATCATCTATATTTACTATAATTATGGTAGACGCGGAAAGGTTCCTTAAAGTGAAGAAAATGTTCGAGCGCCCGCTGAGGAATCAGCTGAGCGTTGCGGATGTTGTGCTTCTTAACAAAGTTGATACGGTAACGCCGAAGGAGCAGGACGAGATAGAGAAAGAGCTGCGTGCGTTATCGTACGCAGGCCCCGTATTAAGGGTACAGGCCGATAAGAATGTGAACATCGATAAAGTAACGGAGATGATCCTGTGACCGACGATGCTGATCTTATACCGGCGGCGGTGGCCGCCGTTGCCTCCGGCTCGTTCTCACCATCGCTGAAAGCGGACGCTGCCGTTCGTATCTTCAGAGGGATGCTCCGCGATATCGCGTTAGATTGCGTAACATCAGGCTCAGCAATGATAGGGCACATCAAGGCGAACGTGCGCTCAGGTGATGAGATGATGTCCATGAGCTCAACGACGGACGACGGCAACGTAAGGTGCCGTTCCGTGTTCGCGAAAGACGTGTCGGAATATTCGATGACAGTCAATGTAATAGTCTACGGCATTGAAAATCGGAAGGCCGCGGAGATACTTGTTCCGAATGTGAGGAAGATATCGGACGACGTTAAAATAACGGTGCATTCGGAGATAGGGTGCGAAGACCCCGAATGCAAGGACCCGTTATGTCAGGACGAGGCGCACAAACGTATCATAATGAATATATGATCATTCTTTCTTTTTGCCGCTGCTTTCTTTAACGGTGCCCGTTCTCTTCTTCGAGCCGCCTTTTCCGGGGCACTCTAGGCTGATGCATTCGCTTCTGTTACCGAGCGATATCACCGGAGAGCCGCAGTGCTCGCATTTTTCATCTGTCGGCGTTATGGTGCCGGTCTGCTTCAGCGGGTACGTACGGTCGCATTCCGGCCATTTGGAGCATCCGGCGAACCGTTTCCCGTTCTTTGAGTACATCACCATCATGCGGCCGCCGCACGAGGGGCATTCGCCGATATCGTTCTTTGACAGATTGCTTTCGCACTTCGGATCGATGCAGACGGTCTGCGGCGGCGAGCCTTTTCTTATGAGCTTCAGTTTCGGAAGGCCGCACACATCGCACTTTTCTTCGGTCGTCTCGATCTTCGCGCCCCTCGGAAGAGGAAACGCGCGCGTGCATTCGGGATAACCGTCACAGCCGATGAAACTTCCCTTCTTTGAACGTTTCACTGATATCGTATTGCCGCATGACGGACATACGCCGATATGCTGCTGCTCCTTCAGCGCGGAACGTATCTCCTTTCCTATATCCTCACCTTCGTTCCCTATCTTCACGGCGACGGAGTGCAGCATCTTCTGCGACTCTTCCACCACTGAACGCAGCGTACGTTCGCCGAGGCAGATCTTCTGCATATCCTCCTCAAGTCTGGCGGTCATCTCATGCTCCGTGATACCGCCGCCGTGTATCTCCAGCGACTTTGTCATCGCGATGCCCACCGGCGTCGGTATGAGATAATTGCCCTGCACATAATTTCTTGAGAATAGTTTTCCGATGATGTCGTGCCTTGTGCTCTTCGTTCCCAGGTTGAGACGGTCCATCTCCTGTATGAGCGACCCCTGATTGTACCTGTACGGAGGTTTGGTCTGCGACGCTTCCATTGTAACTGACCGAACGTCCACCTCATCGCCCACGGCCAGTTTAGGCATGCGGGTCTCGGTCATGCTCATGTATTTGCCGTAATATTTTTTCCATCCCGCGTTTACGAGAATGTATCCGGAGGAGGTGAACATCTCTTCATTGACGTTAATGACGCATTTTGTTATCTCCGCCTCGGCGTTGGGGCCGACGGTGGCGAGAAACCGTCTGACGATAAGTTCGTACAGCTTCCATTTGTCGCCTTTTATCTTATCGGGCGAGGCCGCCGACGTCGGATATATCGGGGGATGATCGGTCGTTCTCCTTTTGCCCTTGGACGGTATGATCTTTTCCTGCGATAATATCTCGTTGGCGTACTCGGCAAAACTTGAATCCTTAAGTTTTTCCAGCACGCCCCGGAGGCTCAGGCTTTTGGGATATTCGGTGTTCTCAGTGCGCGGGTACGAGATGTACCCGCTTGTGTAAAGGTCCTCGGCAATGCTCATGGCCGCGGCCGGCGTGATGCCTATCTTATTTGCTTCGACCTGCATCGTCGTCGTATCGAAAGGAGGAGGTCTGTACTCCTCCTTTATCGACACGTCGTATGATGATATGATGCCC
>WRNI01000027.1 GCA_009776695.1 Methanomassiliicoccaceae archaeon | reverse complement strand
GCACTGGTGAGGAATGAATTAAGACGTTTTATACAGGACAATACGAGATTACCTGTTGTTACGTACTCGTTCACCGAGAGGCTCAAAGCGGCGCAGCTGATGACAAGGATGGAAGCGCTTGTTACGATAGTCACACGCAAAGAATTATTGGCAAGGGAAAGGCAAAGCGGCATCACCGTAGGAATAGACTCAGGATCGAGCACCACGAAAGCCGTTGTGATGATAGATAACAGGATCGCCGGCAAGGACTGGACGCCCTCCGGCGATGTCATCAAGTCTGCCGAGACGGTACTTGAGAACGCGCTGAAGGAAGCGGGCGTTAAGATGAAGGATATCGAGGCGATAGGAACGACAGGTTACGGAAGGTACAGGCTGGGGACTCACTACAATGCGAAACTTGTGCAGGAAGAGCTGACGGTGAATTCGAAAGGCGCCGTATGGCTGGCCAACTGGCAGAAAGGTGAGGCAACGATACTCGATATCGGCGGAATGGACAATAAGGCGATAACGGTACGTGACGGCGTTCCCGACAACTTCACAATGGGCGGGATATGCGCCGGCGCCTCAGGACGTTTCCTGGAGATGGTGTCGAAACGTCTGAAGATAGAGGTCACCGAGTTAGGCGCACTGGCGGACAAGGGCAACTGGCGCAACGCGAAGATGAACTCTTACTGTTCGGTGTTTGGTATTCAGGACCTTGTGACAACGCTCGGCGACGGAAAAACATTTGAGGATGTGGCGGCGGCCGCGTGTCATTCCGTTGCCGAACAGGTTTACGAACAGCAACTGCAGGAGATAGACGTCCGCCACCCGATAATACAGGTGGGCGGGACCTCGCTGATATCCGGACTTGTGGCGGCGGTCGGTGAGATATTGGGCTCAAAACCGATAGTTCCGGAGAACTCGCAGTATATCGGCGCCGTCGGCGGTGCGATACTGTCGTCGGGATTCCTAGAGGGGTACTGATGGACGTCATCGTAACGGGAACGGAAAATTACGGTAACGAAGCGTACAAGAAATTATTCGAGGATGTGATGAGCGAGATGGGCAAAGCGGTCTCGTTAGAAAAGGCGATCATCGTTCTCGATCCCGAACAGCCGCTCTTTATCTTTTCCGTCATGTTACGGAACAGGCCGGAAAGCAAGAAGATAGCCGACGCGGTAAGCATCAGAACGGAAGGAAGCGAAGTTCACATAACGATATCGGATGAGAACTATGCGCCCGAGATACTGTCCGCGCTGTGGAAGGCGTACGGAAGGGACCGCGTCGATCAGCAGACGCGGTTTGATATAAAGATAGATAATGCCGACGAGGAAACGATAGCGAATATTGAGATAGCGTCGGGCGAAGATTCGAAGAGGGAGATATTGGGCGCCCTGTGGAGAACGATCCCGGAAGGCATCAAGGCAAGGCACAACATCTCCGAAGGACGTGTGATAACGATAGCGGCGACCGAGGAGATAGTAACGCAGCATGTTAAAGATGAGGCGTTACGCATACACAACGAGATCAAAGGTGATGCGGATGTATGAGGTGATGATGTACGACGGCGGCATCTACCGTTCTAATGAACTGCTGGAAATGATAGAGGATGTCGGCGGTGTCGTCATACAAAAGACAAGGAGCGCCCAGATGTTCAATGTGACGATGTCGATACCGGGTGAAGATAAAGAAGCGATGGAGAAGATGTGCACCGACATCGGAGGGATGGTACGCTCGGTCCCGTTAGCGGGAACGGAGATAGCAATAGTGGGACCGACGCTCGGAAGGCATCATATGCCGCACCCGATATGCGACATCGCCGAGATACTCAGAGAATCAGGTTCGATAACCGTGGTGATGGGACTGGCAAGAGGAAGGGGAAAGGCAACGTCGCAGATATCGATGCAGGAAATTGACATCATAAACGAATACGATGCGGCAATTTTCATGCTGGGCAACTTCAAAAGCTGCGTCGAAGCAAAAAGTCATCTCTTCGATAAGATAAGCATTCCCGTGATACTGGTGACGGGACCGATGCCCGAAGGTCTGGACGATCTCTGTGAGGCGATAATCCCGGGCGTGGGAAGAAAATCGGAAAGAATGAGAACGCCCGAGGAAAGAAAGAAACTTGATGACATCGCCGAAAAGGTGGACGACGTCGTCAGGATAAAAAGAAAGATGCTCGAGGAGGACCCATTATTCGTGCACCCGGCGGAGATAAAACAGCTTCTTGAAGAGTATGAACCAATAAAGGAAAGCCTCAGACCCGCGCCGATAGTCCTGCACCTTGACGGCCTCAGATTAAAGATACCGATGAAGGATAACGCTGACGCAATATCGAACATGACCGTTTACGGACGACGGTTGGGCGACATCGCAAGAATATCGGAATCAAGGATAAACGACAGCAGCATGATGATCAGAATAATGACGTTATCAGAGGTAAACGATATTGACAGCGCGAAAAAAAGTGCGTAAAGGCTCATATCTTTTGTTTGTGACCTTTCGCCGTTCATTCACCGCCGACGTCGGCTCGCTTGGCACGCTGTACATAAAGGAAGGCGAGTACTGCTACGCGGGCAGCGCCATGAACGGCCTTGACCAAAGGATAGGAAGGCATCTCTCCTCGGAGAAAAAGATGCGTTGGCATATCGACCGTCTGACCGTTATTGCTGATAGGACGGAAGCGTTCGTCTCATTCACGATGAGTGAATGCGACCTCGCTAGAATAGCAGAAGAATGCGGCTGCGTGCCCGTGTTCAAAGGGTTCGGATCATCGGACTGCGGATGCCGGACGCATCTGTTCTTTGCTGACGGACGTTCAAAGAAAAAACTGCTGAATACGTCTGGCATCTCGTTATTTGTGCCAGAGCATGTGTAACGCGGTGCCCTGCGGGCGAGCGAATATCCAAAGTATTATTATTAATGAACATCTTTGAGGGAACGTTGGAAAGACGTCACGCTTTTAGAGTGGGGGCACATAAAAATGGCAAGATCAGACAACCTGTCACGCGAAGTAACTCCTGAGATAATCGGGAAGCTGGAAGAAGCGATCGGAAAAGAGAACGTAAGCACAAGCGATATGGAAAGGATGCTTTATAGTCACGATTTGGCACCGCTGCCGAAGGAGGCAGGTCTCGCATTCGATAACATTCCCGACGTCGTTGTGAGACCAACGTCACCGGAGGACGTCGCAAAGGTCGTCAGGATAGCGAACAGGGCCGGCGTCGCAATAACGCCGAGAGGCGCGTCAACGTGGGGACTCGGAGGATGCATACCGACCGCGGGCGGCATTGTCGTTGATTTTGCAAGCAAGTTAAATAAAATTTACGAAATAGACGAGACGAACATGTGCGTGAAAGTGGGCGCAGGATGCACGTGGAAGAATGTGTACGAAGAATGCGCGAAGAAGGGATTGCTTGTTGGTTCGTATCCTTCAAGCTTCCCGGCGGCGACGGTCGGCGGATGGGTGTCCACCGGCGGTATCGGCCCGGGCGGGTACAAGTACGGGTCGGCAAGGGATAACGTACTGAATCTGGAAGTCGTAACTTCCGACGGCAGCCTGATGAGCACAGGGTTCGACAAGATAGCGAACAACATGTCAGGATACAATCTCAATCAATTGTTCGCCGGCGCCGAGGGGACGTTAGGTCTTATAGCAACGGTGACGTTAAGAGTGTACCCGATGGGCATCATCAAGCCGCTGGCGTACGATTTCGCGAATTTAAGAGAAATGGGCGGCCCGATAAACGAGATCGTGAAACATCCCAGTCTTAAACCGTTGCATATCGCGTGGTCAGATTTCATGCACTTCGATCACCAGAGAAAGGCGGGGCTTCACGCGCCCGATGTTAAGAATCTGTTCCTCGTGACGTTACAGGGCGACGGAGAGTTCGTGGCCCTCGAAGAGAAGATCGTCGACGCCATCGTAGAAAAATACGGCGGCAAGAAAGTGGACCAGGCGATAGCGGACCATGAATGGGAGGAAAGATGTTACGAGTTCAGAGCGCGCAAGATAGGAATGGGCTCAGTTCCCGCCGAGGTCGTCGTTCTGAATCAGCACTGGTCCGAGTTCGTTGACGAATGTTACGAAGGTTTCAAGAAAATGAGGATGGACGGCGGCGGCATAATCGGTATAATAGCGGATCGCAGCACCGCGATGTTCATGCCGTACTATTTCATGAACACTGAGACGCCGCTGGGAATGGTCGCGTTCGCATACAATTACTACTTAGGCGAGAAGGCGGCGAAGTACGGAGGTCGTTCACTCGGCCTCGGGATATTCTTCGCGTCGAACCTTGACATTGTGCACGATGCCGCGTCGGCGGACTTCATGCGCTCGCTGAAAACATACGCAGACCCGAACGATATAATCAATCCCGGTCACCTGGTATGCGGGAAGACGAGGTTCGGCATATCGCTCAACAAGCAGCTAATGGGCATCGCGAGCAAGATGATGCAGCTCATCAAGAAACTGATGCCTGCCGATTCGGGATTCGAGGACAGCGCCAAGAGGTTCAATTTCGACGAGCTCGAAGAACATAAAGCTGAATCGCGCAAAATAAAATTATGAACGGCAACGCCGTTCCTTTTTTACAATATTTTCATCAGATCGGTGACGGTGTTGATAACGTCAACGTTACCGAACGTTTCCCAATCCTTTTTTGTGTATCTTGTCAGAACGCCTGCGAATCCGGCGCCGGAGTCCCTGGCGCAGAAGTAATCAAATTTGTTATCTCCGAGATACAGTATATCCGCAGCGGTAACGCCGAGCGCATCGGCAAGATGACGCATCGCCGCCGGTGACGGTTTTGATTCATTCTCAGGAAAGTCGTCCTTGCATACAAGTGCGTCCAGAATGTCAATGACACCGGACACGGTCAGCGCTTTCACAGCGTACTCTCTGCTCCCTCTTGTCAGAACGCCAACTTTGTATCCTTTTCCCTTAAGGTGCATGAGCATCATTTCAGCACCCTCATAAGGCGTCGCGGTCATCACGTTCCTCATCTCTATCGCTTTGACGCCGCCGTTTATTTTTTTGACGATGCGGTCAACATCCCCGGCCCTGCCGTTCCTCTCGAGATATTTTATACCGGCGTCCAGGTTCGATCTTGATGTTCCTTCCGCAACGCTCATGATGCTCTCCGGAACCCCTGCTTTTGCCATTTCTGTGAACACAACTTTCGTCAGCTCAGAATAATCGACGTCCGTCCTGAGCAGTGTGCTGTCCATGTCGAAACCGACCGCGAGATATTTTCTGCTGCGAAGCATATCAACGGCTATAGCGAACAGATAGATAATATGATGGAAAAATGCTAGGTGAGGGTAGTAGGCCCCCTTCTGTTCAAGGCGACATTCAACTGCGCGCCCTACCCGCCGGTCCGCGGGCATATCATGCCGGCTGTATGGGCTTGCTCCGATGGGGTGTCACCGTTTCACCGAATCCCCGGGAATGTCACTGTCAGCAGATCATCCTGTTTACCGGGTCCGTGTCGTTTCTGGGTCCTTGCCGGGGCTCTCGCCCCGCCGAATTTCTCGGCCCATCTGCCCGTAGGAGGAGGGACCTTCCTCAGCTGGATCTTGTCCTACCGTCGGTCGCCCTCCCTCTCCTAGCGATTCACCGAGCGCGTGCTTATATTTCATTCTGTTGCATAAGAGGCGCATAGTTCAGCAGCTCCTGAGACATAATAAATATGAACAGACCGATGGGCCTGACGAAGAAAAGGATGTGACGGAATGGATGATGACAAGAAATTGGAGGAGTACGTGGGCAATATCGAGGATGCGTCCAATAAGATATTCGCAATATTCGATGATATGGACCTTCCCATCGATACGGCGGTCGATGTGCTGGTATCGATCATCGTAAAATTCTGCCTGATCGAGGAGGCCCCCGTGAAGGCCGCAAAGAATGTCTCAAAGGTTTTGACAAAGACAGTTAAAGATATCGCAAGGTCGCCGGAGGCCCTCAAAGGATGGAGGGAGATCCTTCTCGGGGACGGGAAGGATGACGAAGAAGAGGACGAAGAAGAGGATGACGAAGAGGATGAGGGAGAGGACAAGCTCGAGGACGAAAGGTGATCCGCAACCTGCGGCACACAACGTCAAGGCGGCTTTTTGATCATTAACGACGGTCATCGGAAGCAGTTCCGACCGTTCCTTTTTTTATTGTATACCGTATATCCAGAGATTCATGGAGCCGAATATAGCAGAGGTCGCAGAACGGATACGTGAGCTCAGGGAAACGGAAGGATACTCCCAAGAGGAGATAGCAAGGGCGATGGGCGTATCATTGGAACAGTACATCGAGATAGAGGCGGGAAGGAAGGACCTTTCTCTTTCCACATTGTACAAATGCGCCAAGAAGTTAGGCGTCGACTCTTTGGAACTGCTCAGCGGCGATACCCCGAAACTTTCCGGATATGTGATAGACCGCATAGGCGAGGCGATACCCACGGAGGAGCACATGGGATTCCTTTACAGGCATCTGGCGTCCAACTTCAGAAATAAGACGGTCGTGCCGTTACTGGTGACAGCGCCGTATGTCGGCGACCAGAAGGAAGAGATGCCGATGTCAACTCACGAAGGGCAGGAGTTCGATCATATACTTGAGGGAAGGCTTGAATTAAGATACGGTAAGCACACCGAGATACTTATGCCCGGGGACTCCGTATTCTACGATTCCAGCAAGGAGCACCGTCTCACCGCCCCCGATAAAGGGGGATGTAAGTTCATTGCCATCGTCATAAAGAAGGAGTCGGTCTGATGGTGCGTAACATAAATTTACGTTACGTTGACGAAGAATATGACGAGGACGGCATATTATCGAAACTGAGCGTTCATTATCCCGATAATTTCAATTTCGGTTACGATATCGTTGACGATATCGGAATTAATGATCCGGAGAGACGTGCACTTGTCTGGTGCGGCGAGCATGGTGATTCGAGAACGTTAACGTTCCGTGACATCATGGTGTATTCGAACAAAACTGCGAATTATCTCATATCGCTGGGTATCAAAAAAGGGGACATGGTGATAGTCGCGTTAAGAGAGAACTATCAGTACTGGTATGTTTCCGTCGCGCTGCACAAGATAGGCGCAATTCTTATTCCCGTTACGTCAATGCTCACGACGCACGACGCCGAGTACCGTGCAAAATTATCGTCAGCGAAAGCGATAATATGCACATCTCACGGGAAAGTGACGGAAGCATTCGAAGATATCGAAATAAAATGCCCTCACGTTAAAGTCAAGGCGATGGCCGGAGGAAAGAGGGACGGATGGTTAGATCTTGACGAAGGTGTGGAAGCATCGTCCGATAAGCTTGAACGCATACCGACGAAGGCCAATGAGCCGTTCCTGATATATTTCTCATCGGGAACGACAGGATACCCGAAGATGGTGCTTCATGACCATACGTATCCTTTAGGTCACATACTCACGGCGAAGCACTGGCATAATGTCGATCCGGACGGCATTCATTTTACGATAGCGGAAACAGGATGGGCAAAGGCGTCATGGGGCAAGATATATGGACAATGGATAATGGAAGCCGCTATTTTCGTTTACGACTTTGCTAAATTCACGCCCGCGGACATATTGACGAAAGTATCGGAATTTAACATAACGACGCTGTGCTGCCCGCCGACGATGTTCAGGTTCTTCATCCAGGACGGGTTAGAGAAGTTCGATCTCTCTTCTCTGAAGCACACAACAATAGCAGGCGAGCCGTTAAACCCCGATGTGTTCAACAACTGGTACAAAGCGACGGGACTGAAACTGGCGGAAGGTTTCG
The DNA here is from genome assembly GCA_009776695.1 of Methanomassiliicoccaceae archaeon. Classification (GTDB taxonomy): domain Archaea; phylum Thermoplasmatota; class Thermoplasmata; order Methanomassiliicoccales; family Methanomethylophilaceae; genus Methanomicula. The sequence goes on along the minus strand of WRNI01000027.1, from coordinate 6,717 downwards.
GGCAGACGGAAACGACGCCGCTGATATGCAACACCACGAAAATGGAACCGCGTCCCGGATCGATGGGAAAACCCTGTCCTCAATACGACGTGGATATAATCTATCCCGACGGGAGATCATGCAAGCCCGGCGACTCGGGAGAGATAGTGGTACGCGTTGACGACGATCCGCCGGGAATATTCCGTGAGTATTATTTGGACAAAGAGAAGACGGACGCGACGATATACGGCGGTTATCATCATACCGGCGATATCGCGTGGCGTGACGAAGAGGGGTACTGCTGGTACGTCGGCCGTAACGATGATATAATAAAATCGTCCGGATACCGCATCGGACCGTTCGAGATAGAATCTGTTGTTCTGCTGCACCCGTCGGTCAGGGAATGCGCCGTTACCGGCGTACCGGATGAGATAAGAGGGCAGATCGTCAAAGCGACGATAGTGCTGAGAGAAGGTTTCGAAGCGTCGGAAGAGCTCAAAAAGGAGATACAGAATTTCGTGAAGAGGGAGACGGCGCCGTACAAATATCCCAGAGCGATCGAGTTCGTGAAAGAGCTGCCGAAGACGATCAGCGGAAAGATACGCAGAGTGGAGATAAGAAAAGGATCGATGTGATATCTGCGCATCCTGTACCCACACCGGACAAAGCGGCGAACGGCGGCAGTGCGCATACGGTGCAATCATTGTTTCCGGCCTGTTGTCATCATATCGCAGGATATCCCGTCAGCGGCGCCGGGCGCATGGTTTTATCCTCAGTCTGAGATATACATGTATGATCCTTTTCGAGGAGCACACAATGACCCTTCTCAGAAAGGCATCCTCCGAAAGGGAGCCCATGCCGACGGAGGAGATGCCGAAACACATGATCTTTTTACCCGTTGTGCCATCGGACACATATTTGAGATACCCGTCCTACCGTCTGCAAATGCATATATTCGTCCCGCTGCTGATATTTATGATCATAGCGGCCAGCCTTGTCTTTACGGGAGAGGACTCCATGCTGGGCGTGTTCACGTTCCTGTCCGCCGTTGCGCTCACGGCAGCGGTCATAATATTGTGCCTGCGCGCCATGAGCACGCGCGTCACCGTAACATACGAATCCGTAACGATAAGAAGAGGGAGCGAGACGCACGTGATCCCGGCGGATAATATAGATAAAGCGGACATAGAGGACGCAGAAGCGGGAAAAGATCTGAGCGTGTATTATCCCGAGGAACACCAAAGAGGAAGGATATACTATCATCTGCGCAAACGCAAAAGCCTGCTGCTGCACGTCTGGAACGCCGCTCCCGTGCGGATCGCCACAAAAAGACCGGACGAGCTCGTGAATGCGGTAAGGAAGGCCATGGACGCCGCCGAAGAGAATGATGAATGAATCTGAGGTCCGCACGGCTTCCGATGAGATCACACTCTTTGCAACAGCATTCGGAACTGTGAGCCAATATGTTTGGGTGCAGGGGAAGGGATCTTGCCCCGTCTCCGGAACTGACTTGCGGGAAATGTTGCTGATATCCGGCAACAGCACAATTGCGATTGTTATTCCCCATAAATATGTACAAAAAAATTACATAATTCCCCCCCAAAAATGTAAACAATTTGTACAAAATTATATATCATATCATGCGGTATCCTATCACAGAAGAAGGGGAACGACAATGAAGCGTCTTATAACGCAGGACCTGGAAAAATGGAAGAACAGCGAGGACAGAATGCCGTTGCTGCTCGTGGGAGCGAGACAGACCGGTAAGACGCACTCGGTCATGGAGTTCGGAAAAAAGAATTATGCCGATGTCGCGATGTTTAACTTTGAGGCTGTAAAAAGCCTGGCATCCATATTCGAAGGGGATCTCGAACCGAAAAAGATCATAAGGGAATTGGAAAGACATTCCGGACGTTCGATAATACCTAACGAGACGTTACTGTTCTTCGACGAGATACAGGAGTGCGGAAGGGCGATAACATCGCTGAAGTACTTCTGCGAACAGGCACCGGAATATCACATCATCGGCGCGGGAAGTCTTCTCGGCTCATATCTCGCGGGGAAAAAGGCATCGCTCCCTGTCGGAAAGGTGAACCTGCTTACGATGTACCCTATGACGTTCCGTGAATTCCTGGAAGAAATGAATCCTTTCGCGGCCGCATCGATAAAGGAGTCATTCCGCAATGACAGGAATGACCGCATGCACGAGAGCATGATGGAACTGTACAGGACGTTCCTTTTCACCGGAGGGATGCCTAAAGCGGTCCTGAAGTGGAAAGAAACGAATGACCCCAATGCTGTGAGGATCATACAGTATGAGATACTCACCCTGTACTCCGGAGATATTGGCAAATATACAACGCCGGCGGAGCAGCTAAAGGCGAGGGCCGTCTATGACAGTGTACCGGTTCAGCTTGCCCGCGAGAACACAAAATTTCAATATTCTATGATCGGGAGCCGTGCGAGAGCGGCAAGTTATGAGGACAGTTTAAAATGGCTGATCTCCGCCGGACTCGTACTGAAATGCCAAAGGGTCACCGACGGAGCAATGCCGCTTCACTCTTTCGCGGATATGAATTCCTATAAGGTGTATATGGGCGACGTCGGTCTTCTGAATGCGAAGAGCGACATACCATACAATATGATAATGGGAAGAACGCAAGGCATATCGGGATGGCCGAAAGGCTCCATGGCCGAAAACTACGTGATGCAGGAGCTTACGGCAAACGGCTTCACACCATACTATTGGGGCGTGCACGGAAAGGCGGAAGTGGATTTTGTCGTTCAGGACGGTGAAGGAAAGATAATACCGATAGAAACGAAGGCCGCCGATAACGTAATGGCGAAGGGGCTCCGCGAATACGTGAAATTATATTCGCCCGAATATTCGATACGCGTCCCTTCAAAAAATTTCGGTTTCGACAATGACATAAAAAGTGTTCCGCTCTATGCGGTCTGGTGCATTGAAAGATGATGTTACCCGTCCGCTTCGGAGACATCCGTTTCGGGGATAGGGCATGAAAGATCGCGTGCCGCTGTGCAGCAGCATTATGACGCACAGCCGGACGGAAGGGTGCAGGGGAAGGGATTTGAACCCTCGAACCACTAAGGACAAGGCCCTCAACCTTGCGCCGTTGGCCAAGCTTGACTACCCCTGCGTGGTGGTCTGTGATGAGGATAGGGTAAATAAGCTTTACCGTATCGTTCCCGGTGTGTTCTGATACAGGCCGTCGTGAACTCCTGAACGCCGTCACGCATCAGGCTGTGCGCATCACAGCCTGTTCACGAGGCCGGCGACGATGATCGGCAGCGATATCGTCGCGTCACCTTCAACAGTGACGTGGTCCGCCGTCTCTTTTATCTTTCCCCACGACACCGCCTCCCTCACCTGAGCGCCTGATAAAGAACCATCGAACTCCTGCGCCGTTGTAAGATAGATGGCATGGTCAAGACCTCCTCTGAACTGGTTCCACCATATGACGTGGTGTTTCGATATCCCGCCGCCGATTATGATCGCGCCCGTAAATTCAGCTTTGTTCGTTATTTCGTTAAGCGTCTGCTCATCCTTGAAAAGGTCTATTCTCAGGTCGCGGTGGTTCTGGTAGTACATCCACAGCTGGCATCCGAAGGAACCGTCCGTCGGTCCCGGGACGAATATGGGAACACCTTTCTTATGGCACCAGTACAGCAAGCTGTTCTCATCGTCCAATCGTGAACCGACGGCGTCGATTATCTCATGCGTCGCCAAAGACTTGGTATTTTCGAATATTTCCTCGAACATCGGTGCAAGGCGCTCTTCTAGTACCTCGCCGTAACATTCGTCAGGAACAAGAACATTGCCCAGACGGCTTACGCCTTCGTGCCTCAGTTTCGCGTCATCCATCATGAAATCGCCGTGGTAATACGCTTTCCACGTCCTGGAAAGATCGTGGTCCAGTGTGCCGCATGTCGTTATTATGAGATCGACCATCCCGTTCTTCACCATCTCGACGATGACGCCGCGTGTGCCCGTCGCCATTATGCACGCCGGGAATGATAAGAATTTGACGCATCCCTTCTGTTTTATCATCTTTTCAGCGAGGTCCGTCGCATCGGCAAGCTTCTGTGCCGTGAAACCGCCGGAAGCGCTCATGCTTCTCAGCAAAGAATCGACTGTCATTCCTTTCTTGACTTTGATGTCATCCACCGGTACGAGGTCTTTCATCATATTCACCCTAATGTGCGTTCCATGCCTACATGATAGATAAATGATTGCGTCCGCATTCATGCGGTGCGGTGCGCCGGTTATCTATATGCGTTATGTTATTGCCGGTATCATGATGATGATTGCGCGCAACGCGGAATACGGGGATATTCTGAACGCCGTCAAAGGACGTAACGTAGCGGTATGGGCGTGCAACACGTGCGCGAGGATGTGCAACGGCGTCGGCGGACAGCAGGCAGGCGACAGGCTTGCCGGCAAGCTGAAAGAGGACGGCGTCGAGGTTTCCGCGTCGCTGTCGACATCGGCCGCGTGCCTCATGTCGAAGGTAACTCCCAAAGCGGATATGATGAGGAACGCTGACGTCGTTATCGTGCTGGCATGCGACATCGGTGTCACATGTGCAGCGAAAGCGTTCGGAAAGGACGCACTGGCGCCGCTGGCCACGCTCGGTTCGGGATTCGTTGATAATGACGGTACGCTGGTCGTGACTTCATGCCCCAGCGCGAACATACCGGCAACGCTTGATGCCGTTGCCGAAGAGAAAGGAATGTCGACGGCGCCTTTGGTGTAGAGAAGAATATCGACGGCGCCTTTGGTGTAGAAAGGAATGTCAGCGGCCCCGCTGACATAATAATTATTCTTATATGCTATTAAAAGAGAACGCGCGCTCTTCATTCAAGCATTAACGCATTTATACAAGAACGCAATAACGAAGGACAACGTAAGGGGTTATGTTAAAATGATAGACATACTGAATCCAGATAATCTGCTGTTCATGATCCCTGTCGCAGCCGTAGTGGCGGTGGCGTTCGCCCTGTACTTTTACAGGGACATCTTCTCGAAGGATACCGGAACTGCAGAGATGCAGAAGATATCCAACGCGATAAGAGAGGGCGCCATGGCATACTTGGCACGTCAATACAAGACGATCGGAATTATCAGCGTGATACTGGCGGTCATTTTGGGTATCGCCGGCGCGGCAGGCATCTTCGATGCGGTCGCACCGGAGGGAATATCCGCAAAGTGGACGATCGCCTTAGCGTTCCTTATAGGCGCGGGATTTTCAATACTCTCGGGCTACATTGGCATGTACATATCCGTCAATTCGAACATAAGGACCGCAAGCGCTGCACGCAGGTCGCTGGGCGAGGCATTCAAATGCTCGTTCCGCGGCGGCGCGATCTCGGGTATTGCCGTTGCAACGCTCAGCCTCGTAGGTGTTTTCACGCTTGTCCTGGTCTATGAAGCGTTCTTCGGCGGGGAAATGATGCCCACACTTGAGACCATCATCGGTTATGCGTTCGGCGCATCATTCGCTGCGCTGTTCGCACAGCTCGGCGGCGGTATTTACACAAAAGCCGCGGATGTCGGCGCGGACCTTGTAGGCAAGGTCGAAGCGGGCATCCCGGAGGACGACCCGAGGAACCCCGCGGTCATTGCGGACCTCGTCGGTGACAACGTAGGCGACTGCGCAGGCCGCGGCGCAGACATATTCGAATCAACGGCAGCTGAGATCATCGGTTCGATGGTCATCGGTCTCGCCGTGTTCAAGATAATATTCGACATTACCGGAGAAGCGGAGGAGTCATGGTACTTCCTGCCGCTCGTCATGATAGCGTTCGGTCTGATAGCATCGCTCGTGGGCATATTCATTGTGCGCATGAAGAATGATGACACGAACATATACAGAACGCTGAACATCGGCTATTATGTCACGGCCGCGATAATCGTCGTGACGTCGGCATTCGTGACATGGTGGATGCTTCCCGAGGACCAGTGGTACTTCTTCTTCGGGTGCGCCCTCATAGGCATCGGGCTTGGAATTGCGATAATTTATATCACGCAATACTACACGTCAGGCGCATGGAGACCTGTCAAGCAGATCGCAAAGGCATCTGAGACGGGACCGGCGACGAATGTCATCGAAGGCATAGCGATGGGCATGGAGACCACGGTGATGCCGATAGTGGCAATCGTGATAGCCATAATCGGCACGTACACCCTCGGGACCGCCGCGGCGCCGGCGGGCATGGAGTTCGCGTACGGACTGTACGGTACGGCGATAGGCACGATCGCGATGCTCGCATCGTCGGCGTTCATTCTCGCTGAAGATACGTTCGGCCCGATAACGGACAACGCCGGCGGCATCGCGGAGATGAGCAACCAGCCGAAGGATGTCCGCAACAGGACGGACAAACTCGATTCGGCGGGCAACACCACGAAAGCTTTGACCAAAGGATATGCAATGGGTTCCGCCGCGCTCGCGGCGTTCCTGCTGTTCGCAGCTTACTTCGAAATAATCGCGATCAAGACAGGAAGCACACTGGAGGCAATGTTCCACGTCGACATCGCAGACCCGAGGATATTCGCCGGCGCGCTCATAGGCGGCATGCTGGTGTTCTTCTTCGCCGCGCTTGCGATAAGAGCCGTCGGAACGGCGGCAGGCGCGATGATCGAGGAAGTGAGAAGACAGTTCAGGGAGAACCCCGGTATCATGGAAGGTACCGCGGAGCCGAGCTACAGCCAGTGCGTTG
>WRNI01000026.1 GCA_009776695.1 Methanomassiliicoccaceae archaeon | reverse complement strand
GTAGCAGTAGACGGCCGCCAACGCAAGAACGGCGGGAACAATATCGAACCGGTCTACAACGAACTCGATCATTATCAGCATCAGTACCGTGTACGCAAGCATGCACCTCTTCTCGTCCTTCCCGTACCTCTTCGCAAATTTGCTTACTATGAGCAGTCCTATGACAAAGAATACGAACATCTCCGCGACGAACCCTATGCTGTAGCCGAACGGTGTGCCGGCGAACACTCTCGGTATCGCGATCAGAACAAGCACCAGCGGCGGATACTCCAGGTTATGAAGATTGCCGTCAAGCAGGTCCTGAGAATTGGTAAAACGATCTTTCATCACTTCCGACTCTATGTTGAGAACGGCAACAGCAATGATGAATATCACGCACGCTATACCGAAGACGAGACCGTATATCAGCTGGTCCCTTTTGGCATCCTCGGACAGCAATCCCATGGGTGAGCATCATATTCCTGATATTATAATTGTTTCAGACGGCCGCGGGACTTTACCGTTGCCGGCGGCACCGGCGGGCGATGACCGTTACTGAACGATGTCGTCACATTATTAAACATCGGAACAGTTCATGCAGATGCCCATGAACATCAAAGAGACGATCGCCAACAACAGGGAGACGGTGCTCTATCTGGCGTTCGGAGCCTTGACGACGCTGATATCATGGGGCTCGTACTCGCTGTTCGTGCTGCTCGGCGTCGACCTGAACACAAGCAACATCTTATCGTGGGTGTGCGGCGTGTCGTTCGCCTTCGTTACGAACAAATGGTTCGTCTTTGAGTCGAAGAGCACAGAGACGTCCGTCGTCGCTACGGAGCTCGGGTCGTTCATCATGGGAAGGATAGCGACCGGTGTTCTCGCGATAGTGATGTTCTCGATACTCGTCGCCGGCGGCATGGGCGGTAACTTCATGGGCATTGACGGATTGCCCGCGAGAGTTATCACCAGCGGCGTCGAGATAGTACTGAACTGGGGGATAAGCAAATATCTAGTGTTCACGAAGAAGCTGCCGAGGACCGCGCCCGAGGGCGCATACGGATACACGCCCGGCGAGTACACTTCGAAAGAGACGGACGATCTGTGATCATCTCAGATATTCGGCTATCTGACCGGACGTGAATTTTCCCATATCTTTGCCGTCACGTTCCGCGAGATACCAGCCGACCGTCATTTTAACAGCTTCTTCGATATTCCGGCGCGGTCTCCATCCGAATGTGCTTTTGAACCTGTCACAGTTCAGTCGTAACAGACCTGCCTCGTGAGGACCGCCGGTGCTGACCGCTTTCTTGTACACGGCGCCTTTCCAGTTCTCGCAGAATAACTGCGCTATTCTTTCCGTCGTCACGGCGCTGTCGTCGTCAGGCCCGATGTTGTAGCTTCCCTCGAGTTCTTTGTTATCTGTCTGCTTTGCCGCCAGCAGCAGGTACGCGAGCACCGGCTCCAGCACATGCTGGTACGGTCTCACTGAGTTGGGATTCCTTAAGGTTATCGTATCGCCGCGCTCAGCGCATCGCACACAGTCCGGTATGATGCGGTCGTTCGACCTATCACCGCCGCCTATCACGTTGCCGGCGCGGCATGTCGATACCGGAACGTCATTTAAGAACGAACGCCTGTACGTCGCGGTCACAAGCTCCGAACATGATTTTGAATTTGAGTACGGATCGTGGCCGTCCAGCATCTCATCCTCCGTGTATCCTTCGCTCCGCTCCGTGTTCCTGTAAACTTTGTCTGTTGTTACGTTCACCACAGAACGCACCGAATCGCATTTCCTTACCGCTTCAAGCACGTTCACGGTGCCCATGACGTTCGTCCTGTATGTCAGAACGGGATCTTTGTACGACTCGAGGACAAGCGGCTGCGCCGCCATGTGTATCACCACTTCCGGCTTAAGATCAAGGACCGCGTCCGTTATCTCATCGATGTTGCCGATATCGCCTTCCAGCGACCTTATTCCGCCGAGACGCATCGAAGGGAACGGACTGTATTCAGTGCACGGAAGCGAGAATCCGCACACGTCGGCGCCGGCGTCCGCCAGGACCCTGCACATCCATGAGCCTTTGAATCCGTTGTGGCCCGTGACGAATACCTTTTTGCGCTCATAGAATGACAGAACGTTCTCGATCCTTTCCATTTGCCTCTTCCTCTGCTTTGACCAACATCTCTGAATGGATATTTATTATTACCAATGCGGCGTCCGCGCGCCGCGATCGTTTTTTACACCCGGCGCGAACATATCCGATGGTTGAAATATCCATACGCACATGACACGGTGCATTGCACCGGAGGATGAGAAGATGTTCAGCATAGGGGAATGGATGTACGATCTCTTCGGTCCCGATAATGCCGTTATCGTAATACTGTTCGTCTTTCTGATATTCTTCATCGATGCGCTGTTCTTCCCGACGCTTCCCGAACTGTTCTTCATAATCGGCTTCATGTACGATCCGACGTTCACGTTCGGTCTGCAGTTACTCGGCGCGGCCGTCATCGCCGAGATCTCCGGGATATCGCTGCTGTATTGGATAGTCGAGCATGTCCGCGTTCCCGAGAGAATAAAAAAGGTGGCCGACCGTTACGTTAAGTTCCTCGTGGTTAGCGATGAACGCATGTTGCTTGTGAACCGTGTGGCGCCGATGATACCGTTCGCCGGCGCGTTCATAAGTCTGATTGACTCATGGAGATTATCGAAAGCGTTGTTCTACGTGGTAATCGGATGTGTCATCAAATACGGCATCATAATGTTAATGAGCGGCTTCTTCTTCGATTACTTTGAGAGCAGCGCCGCACAGACGTACACGATAATATTCATAATCGTTGTCATAGCGGTGAGCATGGCCGCCGCATTCCTGAGAAAAAGAAAGGAGGGCATTACAAATGAGAATAGTTGATGTGAACCCGTTCTTCTATCCGTTCATGGGCGGCATAGAGCACCGGATGCACGACACCTGCAAATTACTGGCAGAAAGAGGGCACGACGTTACGATACTTACCGGAAGATTGCCGGGCACACCGGAAACTGAGGAACGTGACGGTTACAATATAGTACGTCTGAGGTCAAGGATCATTAACATCTACAACCCGCCGTTCATATCATCGAAGAACGTCCTTGAGACGCTTAACGGATTGGACGCCGACATTGTGAATTATAATTACAGATGGGCCCCGTCATACAACAAAGATCTTATGCGTTACACGGGGAAGAAAGTGTTCACATATCACAACGTATGGGGCGAAGGCACCGGACTCACCGGCTGGTTATCGGGGATGCAGGACAACCGGTTCCGCAAATGTTTGGAGACGTTCGATCACATAATATGCGTAAGCGACTTTGTAAGATCGGATCTGATCAGACGAGGCATACCTGAGAACAGAACAACATCCGTACCCAGCTGCCTGAATCTTTTCCCGGATGTCCGTGATGATGAGGGCGATTTCATATTGTCTTTGGGAAGACTGGTAAGAACGAAGGGACTCGATGATCTCATAGAGGCGATGAGACATGTTGACGCCAAGCTGATAATATGCGGCAAGGGCCCCGATATGGGACGGCTTATCAGAAAGATAGAGAAGAACGGCCTCGGTGATAAGATAGAGATGCGCGGGTACGTGTCCGAGGAAGAAAAGGCTGAACTGATGGGAACGTGCAAATTCTTCGTGATGCCGTCGCTCTTCGAATCGTTCGGTCTCGCCGCCGTGGAGGCGATGTCATACGGCCGGCCGATGATATGCACGAATGTTAACGGATTGGGCGATACTGTCGGCGACGGCGGTGTCATCGTTCCTGCGAAGGACCCGAACGCGCTGGCAAGGGCGATGAACATGCTTCTCGATGATGATGATGATATGCGCCTGAACATCGGCAAAGCGGCGCGCGCCAGAGCGGAGACGTTCAGCTGGAACGATAACATAACGAAAATAGAAGAGGTCTACAAGAACGTCATCGGATGACCGTTCCGTTCGTGCTTTGACGGTCACGGTTTAGGCGCCCAATATCCGTTCCGTCTGCCGTTGCGGCGATCCAGCAGACCCTTTTCCTGCAAAGCGGCGGTGATGGTCTTCACCGTCCTTTCCGATCTGCTGATATGCGCGGCCGTTTCTTTCTGCGTTGCCTTCGGGTTCTTCCTTAAGAACTCCAGAACGTTGCGTTCGTCCGCGGTCAGGCCTTCCGTGCTGATGCCGGCGGTCCGTTCCTTTGTTCTCTCGCCGCCGTCAGCGAGAGAGACGTTCATGTCCCTGTTCTTTAATTCATTGTTCTCGCCCAACAGCATATTTCCGAAGAACCGTTCGAGATATTCATCGGTGGCCGCGACGCCTTTCTTCAGGTCGGTGTGGTTTGCGCGCACGAGCGCGTTGCGGAAGTACCATGCGTTCTCGGCGAAGATGTCATTGTCGGCGTCAAGGCCGAACGAGCGCAGATATTTTATCGCAAAGACCGCCGTCGTCCTTGTATTGCCTTCGCCGAACGCGTGTATCTGCCAAATGTCCGATATGAATCCGGCGATGTGCATCACCGCCTCACGCAGGCCAAGGCCGCGGTAATCGAATCTTTTCTCTTTCTCAAAATCGTGGTCCAGCGCCGCCGCGATGTTGGCGGCGCTCATGTACTGTACCGTCCCTCCGCCGAGCACCCATTCCGCTTTTGTTACATTGTAGTCGCGTATCTTTCCCGCAAATTTGTAAATGCCCTGGAAAAGCCGCCTGTGGATGCCGATGTACTCCACGACGGAAAAACTGAACGCCTTCTCTGAAAGTATCTCCGTTATGCGTGATGAGACCTTGTCCGCCTCTTCCGTCCTGTCGCCGGCATCGCTTGCAGGCTTCGCTTTATAATAGCTGTCTATCCGTTCCTTCGCCTCGCTGACGGAGATGTTGCCTTCGATGTTCTCTCTCGCCGTTTCGATGAGGTACGGCGAAGGCCTGAGCCCGTCCGTGTCCTGAAGGCCGATCGCCGTCCGCCAAAGATACCCCAGTTCCTTCTTCTCCGGCTCTCCCTGTACGATATATTCTTCGAGATCGTCCGCTATGTCCTTCCGATCTGCCGGAACGGCCTCGCGCTCTTTATCTGCCGTACCTTTCATCGCGTGCATCCTCCTGCATTCAGCGTGACACGGTATGCGCTGCATGAATAAATAATATTCCAAAGTGCAATTCAAAGTGCAATCATAGTGCAAATTTTGCACTTTGAAATTTACCGTACGGCGGTCACCGGCGGTTCGTATTGTTCTTTATGAGATCTTCGTAAAGCGCGGCCAGACTTTTTACGCACGCTTCCACGGATAATGATTCCGCTGTCGCTCTTGCGTTCTTCCTTACTTCGTCGCCGCATGAGATGCACGATGATATTGCGGATGCGCACTCCTCGGCGCCGCCGTTGAACAGGAAACCGTTGACGCCGTCGTTTATCACGTCTTTGAACGCCCTCTCGGCGGCGCACGCGGCGGGAAGACCGCACGCCAATGCCTCCAGAACTGACAATCCCTGCGTCTCGAATCTCGACGCCGATACGAACGCGTCCGCCGCGGCGTACAATTGCGGAAGTTCGTCGTCAGCAACGAATCCCGCGAATATTACGCGGTCCGCAACACCCGCTTCCTTTGCCGCCTCCGCGAGCGAGGCGGCCGCAGGCCCTTTGCCGGCGATCAGTAACTTTACGTTCTCAACGTAACGCAGCGCGTTTATTATCGTGTCTATGTTCTTTTCGAACGATAATCTTCCCACATATAACGCAACCTTCTCATCACGCAGACCGTAGCGTTCCCTTATCGCGCTGCCGTTACCGTTGGTGTTGAATCTTATCGTGTCGATGCCCGTCGGTATTATTTCCGTTCTTTTCGGTCTGACGCCGTTCCTGAGCAGTTCATTCACCGTTGACGCTGTGGGCCCGATGACAGCGTCCGGCCGCTTCAGCAATCTTTTCAGATATATCCACACAAGTCTCTTCTGAACGTCATGGAGTGCTTTTATTGGAGAGTAAAATTCAATGGCATCGCCCACCATCGTATGGAACGTCAGCACCGCCGGGATCTTCAGATTCTTCGATGCCCTGAGGCCCTTCATCGCCATCAGGGCCATGCCGTGCACATGTATCACGTCGGGATCTATTGAACGTATCACTTCCGTCTTGTTCGACGGGAACATCGGAACAAAGTAACCAGGATAGCTTTTGAACTTTGTCGCCGGAAAATAGTGAACGCCCGGTATCCTCTGATCTTTGCCCGGGTCAGGAGCCACGACAATAACTTCGTGACCTAATTTTTCTAAACCTTCCTTGGCTATCGTTATCGACGTAACGACGCCGTCCCTTGTCGGGAAATAGCTGTCCGTTACCATCGCGATGCGCATCGGGTCACCGTTTCAGTATCTTATCGACGGCGTCGCTGAACGTGAATTTTTCAGACACCTTGAAAGAGGTGCATCCTATCGCCTCTCCGAACTCGACATCGGCGTCGCTGTTGCCTATCATGTACGATGCCTTCGTGTTTATCTTATGTTTCGAAACGGCGGCGATGCCCATGCCCGCCTTCGGCTTCCTGCATCCGCACCCGTCGTCCGGATGGTGCGGGCAATAGAAGATATCGTCTATCTTACCGCCTTCCTTTTCAATATCGGCGATCATCTTCTTATGTATCCTTTCCAGGTCGTCCTCGGTGAATTTTCCTCTTGCGACACCGGATTGGTTTGTCACAAGTATTACCAGAAAGCCTGCTTTGTTCAGTTTGGCTATCGATTTGGGAACATCTTTGAAAAGTACGAAGTGCTCGGGACCGCTGCAGTACGGGACGTCCTTCGCTATCGTGTCGTCACGATCGATGAACACCGCTTTTCTTCCGAACACCCCGCGTTCCGTAAGTCCGCATATTATGTGGCCGGCGACCATATAGCCTTCCTGTACCCTCGGCGTTTCCTTCGAATTTATGACAAGAGCGTGGTCGGCCATATCCTTCATCACGCCGCCGGGACCGGTGAACGTTATTGTCGTTGCGCCCTTTTCCTTGGCGGCCTCCATTGCGAGGATTATGTTCTTTGAATTGCCTGATGTTGATAAACATACCACGGCGTCGCCTTTCACCGCGTACGCCTCCACCTGTCTTTTAAAAACGACGTCGAACGAATAGTCATTGCCGATCGCCGTGACCGGAGCTATGTTGGATAACGATATCGCGGGCATCGGTTCGCGTTCCATCAAATAACGGCCGGTGAACTCGGCCGCCAGATGCTGCGCGTCCGCCGACGATCCGCCGTTGCCCATGAATATTATTTTGTTGCCTTTCTTTACCGTATCGACGAGCACATCCGATATGCGGTCTATCATTTTTGCGTCGATGCCCGATATGACGGACGCGCTGTTCCTCAGCTCATCGGATATCAGTGATCTCATTCTCTCTGCCTCCACATCTGTACGCCCGTTTTTTCGAACATGAAGTCCGTTATCGTCGCTTTCATTTTCGTAAGTTCTTTCGCGACCAGGTGCTTCTTGTCATATTCGCAAACGAAATACATGAACCCTCCGCCCCCTGCTCCCGAAACTTTGCCGCCGATGGCTCCGCTGTCCATCGCCGCCCTGTAGAACTTGTCCAGAGAACTGTTCGTCACATCGGGCGTGAATTTTTTCTTTTGTTCCCACGCGTCGTTCAGCATCCCGCCGAATTCTTTTATGTTGCCGCGCACAAGGGCGTTCCTCTCGTCGACCGCGAGTTTTTTAGACGCGTCCAATGCGTCGGTGTTGCTTCCCTCGCTGTACCTTGCCATCTGCGAGTCGATGATGTTCGCGGATTCTCTTGAGCGTCCGGTGTAACACAACAATGAACAATACTGCAGCTCGTTGATTATATCATCTTTCAGACGGACCTTGTTCACCCTTACGCCCGATCTGCCGAATTCCATTAAATTAAAACCTCCGAAGACCGCCGCGTACTGATCCTGCTTTCCGCCTTTCAGGCCCAGTTCTTCCCGTTCCAGTTTGAACGCCAGTTCCGCAAGGTCGTAATCGTTCATCCTTACGCCCAGCCATTCGGTCACGGCGCCGAGTATCGATACGATGACGGTGGACGAACCCCCTAACCCCGATCCTGGAGGCGCGTCCGAATGTATGAAAACGTCAAAGCCATCGGTGATGCTGAAATGGTTGCTCACCGCTTTAATGAGGTCCATATTGCCGTCGTACTTTAACGGACCGCCGTCAAGCTGCGCCTCGAACGTCCCGTAGTCGAGTGAGACGATGCTTAAGCGGTCGCTCCCGTTGGGGACGACGGTACAGTATGCGTACTTGTCTATCGTCGTGTTGAAAACGTATCCTCCTCTCTCGGACGCATACGGCTCAACGTCTGTTCCGCCGCCGGCCATTCCTATTCTGAGCGGAGCTCTAGCGCGTATCATCTCCTTCATTCAAGCACCTTGTCCCTTATGACCTCGTTCTCTTTTATTGTCTTGCCGTCGGCGATCACCGATCTTTCGATGACCGCTCCGTTCATGACAGTGCATCCCTCTCCTATTATGCTTCCTGATATCTCTGCACCCGAAACAGCGCAGCGGGCCATTATCAGCGACCCGGATACACGTGACGCATGAACTTGCGACCCTTCGGATATTACGGACGACGAAATATCCGAATCAGTGATCTTACCGTTGTGCCCGATGTAGAACGGTTCCGTTATCTTCGATCCGGACACGTCCCCTGTTACGCTGTTGCCTGCGAACGTTTCGGCGGCGGCAAGGTTCGCGGCTATGAGATCGCCCGGTCTGCCGACGTCCATCCATATGCCGTTCATCATATGCCCCTGCACCCTGTGCCCCTTTCCCATTATATCGGGTATCAGTTCTTTTGAAAGATCGTACATCTTCCCTTTCGGTACGTATCCCAATATCTTTTTCTCCATTACGTAGACGCCGGCGTTGATGAGATCGGAGAACACCTCCTCCGGTCTCGGCTTCTCTTTGAATTCCGTTATCCTTCCGTCATCGTCCAGTCTGGCTATGCCGAACTCGCACGGATTGCTGACGCGCGCCAGCGATATTGTTACGGACGCGCCCGTTCTTTTGTGCTCGAGGATCTCGCCTTTCAGGTCGATGTCCGCGAAAACGTCGCCGTTGACGGCGACGAACGTATCATCCAAACGGTCTTCAAGCAATTTTATTGCGCCCGCGGTTCCCATCGGAACGTCCTCGTACGAATACTCTATTGATATTCCGTGCGCGGACCCGTCGCCGATCGCGGCGGCCATCTTCTCGGAGCGGTAGCCGCATGCCAATATAATTTCATTGATACCGGCGGCGGCAAGCGAACCTATCAGATATAAGAGGCACGGTCTGTCAAGGACCGGAAGTATAGGCTTGGGGCGGTTGTTCGTCAGCGGTCTCAGCCTTGTGCCTTTGCCACCGACCATCACCACCGCCTGACGCACGTTCATAATATCACCGTTATCGTATCAAGGTAAATCCTTTTTGCGTTCCGTTCTGCCACGAACGATGACCGCGTTCGTGTTCAGCGGTATCTTCAGCGCATCGGCGACCGGTGCGCATTTCGTTCTCATTATGTAGGCTATCGGCATCGTTACGTTCTGATCAGAGAGCGACTCAAAATTTGCCATGCCTTTTGCTATCATGAGATCGGCCGACGCCATCTCTTCTCTGAGCGCAGTATCAACAGCGTTCATATCAATGCCTATCCTGAACTCCGACGTTGTGTACAGCCCGTCCAATTCTTTATCGAGACCTGTGCGGTACGCGTCGTCGATCGCCACGTCATTCAGTATGGGCGCACCGCGCACGACGCCTGTGACCTTTATCCCCTTTTTCCTTATCTCTCTGATCAAAAGCTTATCAAGCTGCGACTCTCCGCAGTTGTCGAACAGGTACACGATACTTTTCGCTTTTGACAGTATGTCTTTTACGATGTCCGTATCGTCATGCCCGAGACCTTCTCCGATCAGTCTATTGAACTCCTCTCTGAACCTGTCCGGGTCATCTATTGCCTTTTCGATGCCGAAGTCCATTATGTTGCCTATGCATGCGATGAGCATCGCCGCTCTTACCGGATCCCCGGACGATGAGATGTGATGCGACGCCGTGTCAATGAATTCCCCGGCGACCGCGTCCGCGCGTATCTTCAGTTCAAGATACGGATCTTTGACGTTCATCGCGCGGTACGCGGCCCTGTGCACTTCGGTCGCGATCTCCGCGGAGTTCCTTCCTTTTCGCAATCCGCGGGAGAACGCGTCCATCGCCGCCTTCAGCGCCTCCATTTCCGAACCGTTATCCGCAAGCTCGGCTTGGAAAAGTACGCGTTTCAGCAGGCACGGCACACATTCCGGTCTTATCTCCATGATGTGAGCACTGCATTACAGATATTATAACGCATGCGCGCCCCGCCCGCATGCCGACGGTCCTCAGATAACCTGGTGTTCACGTGGTCTCCCGATCGGACGGCTGCCGCGGCGGCTGATAACGAAGGCAACTGTTATTATCTTTTACTTACTGTCAGTTGTGTGCACAACATAACCGAGATAGGAATGGAATACGACGTTCTCAGGGAGAACGCCAACATAGCGCATATGAATCATCATTTTCTTGAAGACCATAACATAAGGTCCGTGGACGTCATGGGCTCGATCGGTTCCGGAAAGACGTCGCTTATCATAAAGATGGCTGAGAAGCTCGCCGTGAAAGGAATACGGACGGGTGCCATAGCCGGCGATGTCACGGGTGACGATGATTACAAAAGGATGAGGAATGCCGGCATCTCCGTGGTGAACTGCAACACCGGGCACGAATGCCATCTGGATGCGAACATGGTCAAAAGGTCGTTAAAAAAAATAGATATTCATTCGATCGACGTACTGTTCATAGAGAACGTGGGCAATCTCGTATGCCCCGCGGACTTTCCTCTCGGCGCTGATCTCAGGGCCGTCGTCATATCAACGACGGAGGGTGACGATATGGTAAGAAAACATCCGGACATCTTTTTACATTCCGATATCGCAGTGCTTAACAAAACGGACATCGCGGAGTACGTGGACGTTGACGTGAACGTGATAAAGAATGATTATTCAAAGCTCACCGGCGGTGCGCGCGAGATGATGGAATGCAGCGTCAGACATGATAAAGGTGTGAACGAACTGATAGCCGCGATGAAACTTTGGTGATATCATGAAAGTATTGACGATAGGCGGAGGAGGAAGGGAACATGCGGCCGTGGAGGCATTTTATCGTTCCGGCGCGGAAATATATGCTTTAATGAAAAATGCGAACCCCGGAATAATAAGGAGATCGAAAAAGTACAGGCTCGCCGATGAAAAGAATATTCAGGCTGTGTGCGAATTTGCGAAAGAGAACGACGTTGAGTTGGCGTTCGTCGGCCCGGAGGCACCGCTGGAGGCCGGTATCGTTGACGCGCTTGAGAAAATGAACGTCAGATGCGCATCACCTACGAAGGCCGCGGCGATGATAGAGACGTCAAAGACATTCATGCGCGAACTTCTGGAAAGACATAAAATAAAAGGCAACCTCGGGTTCGCGTCCTTCGACAACGCTAAGGACACGGAAACGCACATAAAAAGTGTTGATTACGATATCGTGGTGAAACCCGTCGGCCTCACCGGCGGGAAAGGCGTCAAGGTGCAGGGCGAGCATCTTCATTCGCTGGCGGAGATAATGCAATACGTCAATGAAATATTCGATAACAACATAGGCGGCGCCGGCGTCATAATTGAAGAGAAGGCCGTTGGCGAGGAGTTCACGCAGATGGTGTTCTGCGACGGCACGAGAATATCACCTATGCCTTTGGTGCAGGACCATAAGAGAGCGTATGACGGCGACATAGGGCCGAACACCGGCGGGATGGGCTCATATACCGACGCTGATCATCTTTTACCGTTCGTCACCGCATCCGAGAGAAAGGAGGCGCTGGATATCATTCAATCGATAGTCAATGCGCTCAGAAAGGACGGCAGCACGTACCGCGGCCCGATGTACGGGCAGTTCATGCTCACCGTGGACGGTCCGAAACTCATAGAGATAAACGCGAGGTTCGGCGATCCCGAGGCGATGAACGTGCTGCCGATACTTAAGACAAGTTTTACTGACGTGTGCGTGGCCATGGCCGCCGGGACGCTGAACTGTGATGCTGAATTTGAGAGGAAGGCAACCGTATGCAAATACGTCGTTCCGGAGGGGTACGGCGTAAAGTCGAAAGCGGGACTTCCCATATCGGTCGATGAGAACGGCGTCGCAGAGAGCGGAGCGGTCGCCTATTATGCGAACGTCGACATCGTTAACGATACGCTGGTAACAGGCACATCGCGTTCGGTTGGCGTCGTAGGTATCGCCGATACCATCGATGAAGCGGAGCGCAACTGCGAAAAGGCATTGAATTTCGTGAAAGGCGAAGCGATATTCGTCCGTCACGACATCGGCAAGAAGGAATTGGTGCAGAGACGCATTGATCATATGAACGAGATACGCAGCGTGAAGAGATGAGACGCGTCGCCGTAAAGATAGCATATCTAGGCGATAATTTCGCCGGCTCGCAGTTCCAGCCCGGTCTGAGGACCGTGGAAGGCGATGTCATTTCCGATGTTATGAAGATAAGCGATATCAGTGAAGATGAGATGAACATCAAATGCGCCAGCCGCACCGATAAGGGCGTGAACGCGCTCGGCAACGTTGTTGTGTTCAGCACAGCATTCGATGATAACTTCGTCCTTCTGAAAGCGCTGAACGCCGTTTCATCGAGTATCTATTACAGATCGATCGCCTCCGTGGATACGGACTTCAATCCGAGATACGCGAACGAGCGCATTTATCGGTATGTACTTCCCGCAAAAGGCATTGACCTGGATCTGGCAAAAGAATGCGCCTCATTGTTCGAGGGCGAGCACGACTTCGCCGGATTCTGCAGGAACGACGGAAGACCGACGGTCATCAACATGCGTTCCGTGAAGATCGATAAGAAAGACGATGTGCTGGTGATCGAGTTCAGGTCCGAACATTTTCTTTGGAACATGATACGCCGTATCGTTTCGGCGATATCGTCCGTCGGCCGCAATGAATCAAAGATGGACGACGCGGAACGCGCACTGAACGGCGAGGCCGTATCATTCGGTCTGGCACGCGCTGACGCGCTGACGCTCGCCGACGTCGTATATGAGAACGTTAACTTCATAACACCGGCAGCGGACATACTCAGCCGTCGCGCTGAAGAAGAGAGGTTCATGCTTGCCTTAAGAACAGCATTCTTCGATTCTCTCTGATCACCTTTATCTGTCCGCGTAACATTCACGTGCTATGAAAGAACTCTCGGGGATCGTCGCTTCCGTGAATGAGCGCATGGACTCGCTTGAAAAATTGCGTGAAAGGTCCATTGCATCTTCACGTTCCATAATACGTCTTACAAAGAGAACGATGCACGCGATACATTCGCATGAGGAACATGATATCTTTCTGAACAAAGCGATATCCGAGTTCGAGGAACTGCGCTCATTTGTGAATGAGCCCGAGATAATGCTCTCCGGTCCCGTGAACGATGCGATGGCGGAGCTCGCGGAAGCCTGCATACTGTCCTCCGTCGTTTTGGAAAAAGAAATTCCGTCATATTCGTCGCTTAACGTAACGCCGCAGGCGTGGGTCCTCGGTCTTGCGGACTGTCTCGGCGAGATGCGCCGGATACTGCTTGACAGACTTATTAATAACGATATTGAAAGCGCGAAAGAGATGTTCATTCATATGGATGCGGTCTGCGAGGCCGTTATGTCGTTCGACGTGCCTGACGCTATTCTTCCCGTGAGAAGGAAACAGGACGTCGCAAGGTCGATAATGGAAAGAACACGCACCGATATCACGAATGCGGTATTGATGAATAAAAAATGAAAATGGGGCGCTCGCCCCTTTATCGCATCAGCGCCTTGCTTTCGGTTTTCCGACGTTCTTCACCGGCTTGCGGATAACGACTATCAGTATTATCAGAAGAACGATGACCACCACTACGATCAGCGCCTCGGTGAGAGTGTAGCTCTTCTGCCCGACGTAGAATGACGTCGGATCGTTCAGTCCTTTCACGTCTTCCCTTATCGGCCCGACCTCTCCCCTCAGCTCTACTTTGTGCTCGCCGCCGGACAGCCCGCCGGTTATCCAGTCATACGTAACAGATCGGGAACTTTTCGCGTTGATCGTGACGTTCTGTTCGCTTTCTTCTATTACTTTGCCGTCAACGACGAACCAGACGCTCATGTCGGCGATGGTGTCGCCTTCATTGACAAGCGTCGCCGACAGAACGATCGGCACGACAACCCTGACCGGTGCCGTCTTTGTTACCGTCACGGTGTCGTCGCTGTCATCGGTGAAGGTGAACTCCACCGTTAACGTGTACATCCCCGGATCGGACGGCGCGGTTATCGTTACGGGCGTGCCCTCACTTTCCGCAACGCCGTAGGACGGGCTTACATACGACACCGAATTTCCGTTGCCGTCGGTCAGCTTGGCCTCGAATGTTATATCCTTGTCGTTATTGCTGGACGCGAACACGTTGTACGTTACCGTCTTGCCGACGCCCACGAGATACGAATCGGCTCTTATGTCCGAATATGTGCGGAGCTCGTCATCCGCATATGCGGAAGGCATCATCACGCATACCGCCGTCATCGCCAGCAAAGCGAGAGCGAAGACCGCTATCATCTTTTTCGTGTGAACACCCCCCTTCTGAT
>WRNI01000025.1 GCA_009776695.1 Methanomassiliicoccaceae archaeon | reverse complement strand
GCCTTCAGCTGAACGAGGGAAAATTCCAGGGCGTCGAGCCGATGAATTCGAAACCGGGCACGCACACGCCGATAGACTTCTTCTCCGGAAGCGAATGGGACCACGTACGCTCGAACGCGGTGAAGGCGAGCAAGATGATGAGAGGCCACGGGCCGTTCATGCCTGCGATATTATCACCCGATGAGATGGAATATACTTCAAGACCGGAGGTCCTGAAGGAACTGACCAAGAGGTTCGAAAGAATTGATTAAATTGCCGAAACCGAGCATCGTCATAAATTTCAAGGTCTACGAGGAAGCGGAGGGAGCGAAGGCGCTGAACATCACCAAGATGTGCGCCGCAGTTTCAAAGGATTCCGGTGTTGCCATCGCTGTATGTCCGCCCGCGCCGGAGCTCGGGATAATCGCGAGAAGCATCAAAATTCCGGTATTGGCGCAGAACGCCGATCCTTTTCCGGCGGGAGCGTCCACAGGATGGATGACGCCGTCGGTGATCAAAGGCGCCGGCGCTTTCGGGACGCTGATAAACCATACGGAGCACAAAAGCACCGACGACACGATATCCAAAGCGATCAAAATGTGCGGAGAATTAAATTTACTGACTATCGTGTGCGCTGATTCCGTGGAAGCGGCGGTGCGCATCGCAAAGTTCCGTCCGGACATCATTGCCGTCGAGCCTCCCGAGCTGATAGGCGGCAATGTGTCCGTAACGGACGCCGATCCCTATATAGTAAAAAATACCGTAACATCCGTGAAGAAGGAGAGCCGCGACATCTCCGTGCTTTGCGGCGCCGGCATAAAGACGGGGAAGGATGTGAAGGCGGCATTGGAACTGGGCGCGGACGGTGTACTTTTAGCGTCAGGCATCATCAGGGCGGACGATCCGAAGGGTGCGCTGCTCGACCTGATACAGTACTTGTAGTATAACTGTAGTAATTGTCATTCAATAGCTGCAATGAATTATTCGGTCGATGAACAGGATAGCCGCTATTCTTGCAGTTACGGTCATACTGGCCGTACCGTTCCTCTCCTGCGGGGCCTCGGGGGACAACGACGAACATCTTTGGCTGTATGAGATAATGCCGGCGGGCAGCTTTGAGGCGGTCACTTTATACAACGCCGGTTCCGTGACCGTCAATCTGAAAAATTATTATCTTGACGACGGCGAGGGGACCGTCAGATTCAATGCAGACATTTACGTGCAGCCAAAGACGGCCGTCACGATATCAAGCGCAGCACCGGATACGTGGCTGACCGATCGCAACGTCATGATATACGGGACGAACGGCATCGTCGCGAAGTCGTTCATATTGGCGGACGCTGGCGATGAGGTGATGCTCAGGAAAACGTCCAACGGCGAAGTGATAGACACGTTCGTCTACGGTAACGGCGATACTTCCGTGAAGGGATGGAAAGGGGACGCATTCGGCCGTATAACATCGGGCAAGATGGCAATTCGTTATTCAATGTTCGATACCGATACTGCGAACGACTGGAGACTTTCCTCCGCAGGCCGTACCGGAGAGAAGATAAATTCCGCAGGTATGTTCGATGCTCTCATAACACCGTTCGTCTTCCCCGATTCGAAGGGCGATCCGGTATTCGCTGCGCTTGAGGACGCATCCGATGAGGTATTGATATCAATTTACATACTGGACCACAGGGACATAGTATCGTTACTGATGGCGCTGATGGAGAGAGGCGTATCAGTGACGATATTCCTCGAGGGCTCTCCTGCGGGCGGTGTTCCCGATACGGAGATACGGTATATGACGGCGCTGTATGAAAAAGGCGCGTCCGTCTATTTCCTTAAGGGTCATGACGGATACAAACGTTATGATCTGGTGCACAACAAGTACGCGGTGATAGATTCGCGCACCGTTGCGATAACCTCCGAGAACTGGAGGGAATCGTCGTTCACCGGGAACAGGGGATGGGGCGCGGTAATAGAGAGCGACGGATACGCGGAATATATGCGTCATATCTTCACATCGGACTGCGACCCGTCAAGATATGATCTGTTCGGCCTGAAAGAAATTTATCCCTCAGCAGCATCGATATCGGTGCCGCAGTATAAGCCCAGAATTGTCTCACATTACGAAACGTTCAATGCTTCCGTGAGGCCCGTCATAAGTCCGGATTTTTCATTCGAATATCTTAAGCAGGAGATCTCCGGCGCATCGGAGAGGATATACGCTGAACAGATGACCATACAGTACACATGGACGGACACGACAGTACAGTCGCCGCTGTCGTGGTCGCTGACCGCTTCGAACAGCGGCGTTGACGTAAGGATATTGGCTGACGTGACGTTCGCGACGGACGATGACGGCGTCAGCAGGGACAATTACACCGTTGTCTCAATAATTAACGATATGGACGGCATGCAGGCCAGGACGATAAGCGGCGGCGAAGGTTTCGGGCTGACACACAATAAGGGCGTTATAATCGACGATACGGTATGGATATCATCGATCAACTGGAGCAATGCGGCGTTCATGAATAACCGGGAGGCTGCGGCGGTGATATATTCCGCCGATGTCGCGGACTATTATGCGTATTATTTCCTGACAGACTGGGGTTCGGTGGACATGAGCGTCAGACTGGAAGTGAACGTCACGGGCGATACCGCCGGCGAGGCGGTGATACTTGACGCATCATCAAGCACATTCCCTCAGGGAACATTGTTCGGATGGGACACCGACGGCGACGGTATCGCAGACCGCAGCGGTATCAAGATAGCAATGACATTCCCGGAAGGCGTGAATCATTGTGTCCTGATGGCAACGGACCCGTCGGGGTCCGTATATTATTATGAGTTCACGGTCATGATCCATCCCAAGGGCGCAAATACCGCGTTCTTCGAACCATACGTTAAATATGCGCCTTTCATTGCAATACTGCTGGCCATACTGGCGGTCACAGTGTTCGTAAGAATGAGAGGAAGAAGAAGATGATGATAAGGGAGTACGACCCAAGCGACTCGGAAAGGCTGTACGAGATACTGTGCGATTCGCTTGACGAATCATTCAGGCAGGAGATGCTCTCGTATTTCCATTTACAGTGGCCTAAAGGTCAGATCGTGGCGTGCGACTTCTCCGGCAGGCCGATCGGTCTCTTATTCGTGTCGAAGACAGACAGCTCGCATGCAAGGATAATGATGTTCGCCGTCGACCGCGATCACCGTTCCTTTGGCGTCGGCTCGAAGATGCTGGTGCATCTGAAGCACATAGCGATGATGAACGGCATCATCCACATTTCATTAGAGGTCCGTCCGTCCAATATGCGTGCAATAAGCTTTTACAAACGGCACGGTTTCGTTGCCACAGAGGTATTAAGGAATTATTACAACAACGGCGGGGACGCCGTCAAAATGGACCTGATACTTCAGCTGAACATCTGAGCGCCGTTACATTCACATGATGCCAGCGCTCTTTTCGGTAGCTTAAAGATATCAATAAATATCCCTTTGGCTTACTGAAGAATGCCGATAAGGTGGGAAGACCGGAACCGCCGATCCTCCCTAAAGCATCGGCGGAACCGGAACCATCCCGGCAGGAGGTGGAAGTATGATTTCTATCTCTAGAAATCCCCGCGGAGGGTTCCGCATCGTGATCGTCACGGAACACGTGACAATCATTATCGATTGGCCGTGAATCGCGGCGATTGCGAGGATTGACAGCCCAAAGCTGTCCGGCTCCTTCGGGAGCCGTTATCCATCTCCTGCTATTCTTATCTGAGTTCAGATATATAATATGAACGAAACCAAAGATCAGCAAGACCGTCAGTTGAACATCTGGTCGCCCACATGCTCATTGTGCATATAGTACGGTGACTTCTCCTTCTGCGATTCGGAAACATCCTTCGAGAGACCTTTCATGTACGATCCGTACTTGTCCTTGATCTGCTCCTCAGCCGGTTTTGAACGCTTTATCGCGCGTTTTATGTGATCAACGTCTATCAGTGCGGCGCCCTCTGTCTTTGCTATGTCGCCGGCCGCCCTTATCAGGCCGCCCAGCTCTCTTAGACGAAGAGTAAGACCGCCCGGCTGGTTGTCCGCTTTCGCTCTTGACTTCCCCTCGTCGATTATCATCTTCACCGCTTCCATGGTCGCATGGGGTATACGGCCGTCCATCTGAATTTCCTGAGCAACGAACTGCGCGTATCTGGCGCGGTTCCTCGGGGTATCGGGCATCGCGGTGTCTATTAACACTTCGTACCCGCCGCCGATTATCCTCGACCTGAGCGGTGACAATATGTTCTCAAGGTCCTGTATGTTGCACGCCGCCACCAGTATGAAGTCGCACGGCACATTATCAACTTTCACACTTGCTCCGGCGCTCTGCGGGTTCCTTCCCGCGATCGGGAATTTATGATCCTGCATCGCTGTAAGAATGAATCTCTGCAGATTCCCCAAATGGGATATCTCATCTATGAAAAGTACGCCGTCATGCGCCTCGTGTATGGCACCGGCGATCACTCTCTCATATGCAGGCGTTCCCAAATTGTTGTGACCGCCGTACGGGTCGTGCCTTACGTCCCCGAGCAGTTCCGTCTCGGACGCGCCGGTGGCGAGGACAAAGGGATTGCGCTCAAGCTTCACCAATGTTTTACGGTTGGACGTCTTATCGAGCTCGCGCCGTTTCTCCAGCGTCTTCTGATCGAGCATCCGTATCTTGTCGCCGGCACGTTCGAAGACTACCGTTTCTTCAGTACCGTCGGCGTTCCTTCTCGTTGTCGTCACGGCGTTCTTTCCGAGCGACACCTGCGGCATCGCCGATTCCAGCATTGTTCCGAGTATATCACCGAACGGGTTCGTGCTTCCTCCGACGTCCGCTTTCGATTTTCCGCAGTGGGGGCATGCCCTGTCGCTGTACACCGAATATTTATGACAGTTCTTGCAGAGATATCCCAGACGCTCGGCGATGTTCGCCGGCGCCTTCTCGGGATCAAGCAATTCTCCAGTTGCACCCGCTTTTGAGATGTTCTCCTCGATGACGTACGATTCTTCGACAACTTCGAGTATAGGACGTTCGGGATTCTCGGGGTTGTTGACCACGCGCACCTCCGAACGGGGTTTGGGAAGATGAAGGGAGATGGCCTGGGCTATCATCGATTTCCCGGTGCCGGGAGGGCCGACCAGCAGCAGATGCCTGCGCTGTACCGCGGCTATCTTTGCAAGTTCGATAGCTTCCTCCTGGCCGAGCACCCGGTCAAGCGGGTCCGAGGGTATCTCGATCTCCTCGGTGCTCTTCAGACCTTCGAGGTCCTTCCATTCCTTTATCCTTCTCTTCTTGGTCATGTTAATACAGATCTTCCTTCGTCCATATTGTTATACCGGCAGGCATCTTTGCGATGTTGCCCTTGCGCGTGCCGATGATCGTGTCCACTCCCTTTTCCGCGGATACATCTAATATCCTTTGGGATATGACGCCGTCGAAGACTATCTTTGAGACGCCCTCGGAATCGTTCTTCAGAGTATCGACAAGTTCTTTCACCGCGACTTCCTTTATCGTCTCGTTCTCCGCGTTCAGTATTTTCGCGTTGTGTGTCGAGGACATCTCCAGTAACATGTCACGGAGCGCCTCCTGCTCTTCCGACAGTACTTTGGGCCTTGCCGTTTCTTTCTTACCGCGTCCTCTGGTCTTCTTATCCTCTCTCTCGCCGCGCTGCGGTCTCTCCTGTACCTGCGGTTCCTCGCTCTCCGTGCTCTCCGAAGGCTCTTCGCTCTCTGTGTTTTCTGAGGGCTCCTCCGTCACCGCTTTCTTCTTGTACCTCTCGGCGGCCTCGGAGTTGAACTTCGGTCTTCTGTCACGTAATTCACGTTTACCTCTGTCGTCCCGTCTGTCACGGCCGTCACGGTCCTGCCTTTCATGGCGGTCCTGTCTCTCGTGACGTTCCTCGCGCTCCTCGCGTTTATCGCCGCGCCTTTCGTCGTCCCTGCCGTGCTTATTATCGTCATCGTCAGAGAGACCGTTCATCTCCATGTACTGGTCACCCGGAACTTTATTCCTGAGGCATTTGACGATCTGCTTCGCGGAAAGTTCCTCAACCTCGTGCGCGCGGGGCGCACGGGCAACGAAGTCCACCTCGGCAACCTGGAACAATTCTCTCAAAATGAGTTCGCCTCCCCTGTCGCCGTCCACGAATGCTGTTACAACTTTTTCACGGGAGAGCTCCTGTACCGTCGGCGGTATGTTCGTTCCTTCGACGGCTATAGCATTCTTTATGCCCGCT
This sequence comes from Methanomassiliicoccaceae archaeon, assembly GCA_009776695.1. Classification (GTDB taxonomy): domain Archaea; phylum Thermoplasmatota; class Thermoplasmata; order Methanomassiliicoccales; family Methanomethylophilaceae; genus Methanomicula. Next base: position 8,894 of record WRNI01000025.1, on the reverse strand, counting down.
TTCAGAAGATTGAGGACGTCCGATCTGCCTTCGACGATTATTATCGCCTCCGATGTCTTTACATTCGGTCCGGCAGGGCATTTGTCCTTCCCGTATGATGTTATCTCTTCCACCTGCACGCTCTGCCTTATGCTGTCGGTGAGGTCGGTGCTCGTTCCCTTTGATTGTTTTATGAGATCGTTAAGCAGTTCTTTCGCACGATCAATAACTTTTTCGCGCTTGGATATGCGCACATCTTCTATTCCCAATACTTTAATATTAGCTTTGCAGGGACCGACGCGGTCTATCGTCTCCAGCGCGGATGCGAGGACCGCCGTCTCCACCTGATCGAGGCTTGATGATATGTACACAAGCCCGTCGGACTTTCCGCCCTTCGATGTGACGTCCGCCTCTATCCTGCCGATCCTTCCGGACTTCTGCAGGTCCCTGAGGTCAAGCTCCTCCCCGAGCAGACCTTCGGTCTGGCCGAATATGGCGCCTACGACGTCAGGTTTCTCAACTATGCCGTCGGCGGTGAGCCTTGCTTTTATCATGTATTTGGTTGTATTTGGATCTATGTTGTTCATTTCCGTACCATCCGGTTGTTGTCAGGAAAACCCTCTATCTTCCGGTATCTGCACGCTTGTCGCGTTTTCATACGGCATGACCGTATCAGTCCGTTAACCACGGCCTCGTATCATTCTGTCCCGTTCCTCTCCGAGGAACGGTGACCGATCTCTTGACTTTTTTGCCGCCTTCCTGGGCGGCATGTGATTGTGATAGTGAATAGGAAGGCTTGAGTGCTTTCCCTTGAACCTCAATTATATAACTTGTTTATAAACTTTGTTAAATCGCGTTATATTTTTTTCATCCCATCTTTAACGCCCTTCTGAGGACGCTTCCCGGTCAAATAAGATCGAACGCGAGTATCGCGGATGCCGCCGTGATATCTTTTCCCGATATACCGAAATGTCTTTTCAGTATCATGTCGGTGGTCGTGGCGGGATACATGACTATTGCGTTCTTAACTCCCTCATCATTTCCGACCGTCGTTACATCCTGGGGAAGTAATACCATCACCGTCTCATCAGTACCCGCTTTTTCGGGATATATCACAAAATCATCACAAAGCCAAAAGGCATTGGGATCATCGTCCTTACTGCCGGCCATGCATTTCGGGATGTCGTGACCGATCCTGTTGCCTGCGCCGTCTTCCATCACAATGACGTGATCCATGGGCGGATCAAAATCGCCGTCGCAGAATATGCACACCGCAAATTCCCTTCTGAGCATCTCCTCAAGCGCACGGTTCACGAGCGGCATGCCCATTGACGATTCTTTTATGCTCATCTCTTCGCCCACCGCGATATCGTATATCTCGCCGTTCAGGGGGAAGGCTGCTTTTACGCTTTTATCCGCGCGAAGCTTCGCAAGAACCTCTTCCGTGCCCATACATCTGAGAACAGGTCATCCGCTATTACTTTTACGCTGTGCGACAGGCAAGGACAGATCAAGGGGACAGGATCACCACGAACCGTAGCTTCCGAAGTCCTCGGCCGCTTTCACCAGCGTCCGTATATTCGCGGGATGTGAGTTCGGCGGGACCTCACAGCATGTCCCTAAGATGCAGCCCATCTTGCTGTCACGGCCGTCGATCAGTTGTTTTTTGGCTTGCTCATATATCTTCATGTTATCGGGCAGAACGAATAATTTTGTATCAACGGAAGGCATTATCGTCGCTCGCGTTCCGTACAGTTCTTTCATTATCTTTGCCGGGAACGGTTCCCGATCGTAATAGCCCATCTGCATTATCGTGAACGGTGTTATCACGATATCGTTCACGTACAATCCGTAATCCAATGAACGGTTGCCGCAGAAATGATAGAATATCTGCGGTCCGGCGCCTTTCATGAGGCATCCTTTCACAAGTTTCTCCAATGCCGGCGGAGATATGTCCTTTATCGTCTCGGGAGACATCGTATCGCTGTTCTCGAGCACCGCGCCGGTGCTTATCAGCGCGCTCCCGTAAGCGTTCGCCAGCGCCTCGGCGCCGGTTATCGCTGTCTCCACGTAAACGTCTATCAGTTTTTTAACGAGATCCCGTTCAGTTTCGGTCCACATCAGGAATTCCTCGACACCGCAAAGCTCCGCGGCGGAACCCACCGGTTCCGGACAGTACGCGAGCGGTATGAACATGTCCGGCAGTTTCTCTTTGATGTAACGGGACGCGTTCGTCAGTCTGTTGTATGTGTAACCTTTCTCAATTTCTTTGAGATCGGGTACATGCAATTTATCTACATCCTCCGGTGCGTTCACGACAGTGTTCACCGGCACGGGCGCGGTAAGGTCCATGAATTTTAAATTCACGCCCAGTTCCGGTAACCAGGGGTGCGCGAAATAGTATTTCGTCACGGGTAAAAGATCATACATCTCCTGCACGTACGCGAGGCAATGCGCCCCGAGCTCCGGTCTCTCATAAAAATCGCGGACCGTGTATCCGCACGCCACGGTGGCGTGCGAGAGCATCATCGGGTCAACGGGTATCCGATCGAACTCGCCGCCCATGAACGACGCGGCATATCTCCGCTTGGCCCGTTTCAGCCAGTCCTTGCTGATCTCAGGGAATGACGGCATCATATCTGCCGTATCGGCGAGATGATAAAAAGAGTTGTTCTCTAGTCCATTGTTTTTCGCTGTTGCGGGTTGAAGTATAACTGTAGTGCCAATCATAATACGCAAACCGTGCGATCTGTTTTTTTATGTCGTTTTCAACGGTCATTGTTTTTCGAAAGATGTTACCCGAACCGCACATCTTCAATTCATTCGGGGCATTTTTTGGCAGGCATGCGCTCTGCGGCCGACCGCATGTATCAATTCGGCCGGCTTTCCTACAATCAAATCTATATGAGAGATGGATGATACATCCACTGTATGGACTGCTTGAAGAAGGTAAGAGAGGAATTGGAGAGAGGGTGGACAGGCCCGAACCCGGACTGTGAGTACGGACCCTGTCATTACTATGGTCAGGACTGTACGTACTGCTTCTGTCCATTCTATCCCTGCGGTGACGAAGAACTCGGAGAGAACATAACGACGCCGAAGGGAAAGATATGGAGCTGCATGCAGTGCCACCACATTCACAGGACGCCCGTTTGCAAGTATATCGCGTCGCGTGTCAAAGAACTGAACATAACCGATCCGGAGGACCCCAGGCTGCGCGGGCTGCTCAATGAATCAAAAGATAAATTCATGGTCCCCGGAAAAGCGATAATGGTCGTCGGCGCCACATCAGATGCCGGCAAATCGATCGCTGTTGCCGCGCTGTGCCGCATCATCTCAAGAAAAGGATATTCCGTGACGCCGATGAAAACGCAGAACATGAGCCTGAACTCGATGATAACTTCCGACGGGTCGGAGATAGCGTCGATACAGATGCTCCAAGCGAAAGCGGCGCAGTTAAGGCATCCCGATCATAACATAAACCCGATACTTCTGAAACCGATGAAGAACGGTATGACGCAGGTCATCGTCAACGGAAAGCATTTCGGCGATATGGACGTTGACTCGTATTACAATGAATTCGTTCCTTCCGAAGGCATTGATGCTGTAAAGAAGAGCATAGGCATTCTGAGAAAAAGATATGAGTTTGTCATAATGGAAGGCGCGGGATCACCGGCGGAGATAAACATTTATGATAAGGACATAGCAAACATGCGCGCCGCGGAGACGGCGGACGCCGATTGTATACTTATCGTTAACGTACAGTGGGGAGGGGCGTTCGCATACGCCCTCGGAACAATAGAACTGCTTCCTCCCAACGACAGAAAAAGGATAAAAGGAATAATTTTCAACAATCTACGCGGTGATCCCTCATCCTTAAAGGACGGGGCAAAGGAACTGGAACGCCTCACGGGCGTTCCTGTGCTCGGCATCATACCGCATATCGGCATACCGCTGCCCAGAGAGGATTCGCTGACGCTCGGCAGTTCAGATACGAATGATGAAGGAAAGATAAGGATATGCGTCGTGAAACTTCCGAAGATAGCGAATTTTACTGACTTAGATCCGCTGTATCACGAGAACGTTTCCGTGATCTATACCGATGAGCCGAAGGACATGAAGGATGCCGACGTCATCATAATACCGGGAACGAAAGATACGACGGACGCGCTTCGATGGATGCGCTCATCGGGAATGGACGATGCGGTGAAGGCGATGAAAGGCATCGTACCGATAATAGGCATATGCGGCGGTTATCAGATCATGTGCGGTACGCTGAACGATCCCCTGGGCATCGAAGGGGGCGTTCCGTCATCAGCGGAAGGACTGGGTCTGTTCAGCGCGACCGTCCGCTGGGATACGGGCACATGCAAAAGGGCGGTCGTCTCAGGAACGTTAGCTGTAACGGGAGAGGATATGAGCGGATATGAGGTGCACAGCGGGGAGACGGTAACGGATGAATCACCTTTATTCGAACTGAGGACGAAGGACGGTCCGGTGAACGAAGGTTCCGTCAGATATGATGAGAAGCTCTTCGGCACGTATCTGCACGGTATCTTCGACGCGCCGGCGTTCAGAAGATATATTTTAAAGATGACGGGAAAGTACGTTACGTCAGAATTCTCGGACATGCATTACTCGGATGTGCTCGACGATACGATGGATAAGCTCGCCGATGTGTTCGAAAGATCGCTGAACATGAACGTATTTGAAAAGATCTTCATGGGGGGCGGTCAATGAATATAATATTCCTGGGAACGTCATCGAACGCCGGCAAGACGCTGATATCCGCATTATTCTGCAGATATCTCCGTTCGAAGATGATCATGGTCTCGCCTTTCAAAGCGCTGAATCTTTCGTCGCGTTCGTTCGTAACGGACGACGGTTCGGAGATAGGAGTCGGTCAGGCGCTGCAGGCGTGGGCCTCCGACATAAGGCCTAACGGACGTATGAATCCCGTTCTTATGAAAGCTGACGGCGGTAAGATAAAGGTGATCGTGAACGGTGCGCGTGAGAATATCGATACATCAGACAGAGGTTCGCTCTTATCCCGCGCCCTCTGGTCCTTCGATGAACTCTCCGACATGTTCGAGGCGGTTGTCGCCGAAGGCTCAGGCTCGCCGGCGGAGATAAATCTTCGTGATCATGACGTAGCGAACATGAACTTTGCATCCTCAAGGAACATACCGGCGATACTCGTAGGGGACATCGAAAAAGGAGGCGTCTTCGCGGGGATATACGGAACATGGCTTCTGACCGAAGAAAAGAACAGACATCTTATGAAAGGCTTCATCATCAACAAGTACTACGGCGATAAAGAGATCTTAAAGAGCGGTATCGGGAGGATCGAAGAGCTTACGGGCATGAGGTGCCTGGGCGTTATTCCGTATATTGACGTATCATTGCCGGAAGAGGATACGTTCGGCTCTGCGAAAGAAGGATACAGCGACATCGAGATCGACGCGTTCATAGCGTCATTGGACTCGATAATTGAGAATATCACAGAGCACATTGACATGGAGGCGCTCGTCCGTATCGCGTCAGGCTCATCCGCCTGATGCGACGCGCATAGCCTCAACGACATCGCCGTCCCTCAGGACGGATGTCATCGGCACCGGCCGCCCGTTCAGAAAGAAGAGGAACGCGTCCGGATACCTTTTCGCGGAGAGCATTGCATTCTCGATCGTAACGCCTTCTTTCACATCGATCATCTCCGTCCCGATCCGGATGCCGGCAGTCATATTTTTTCCTAATGCGGGAGATGTATATTACAGTTAATAGAATTTATTTTATACTTAGTAACAATACAATACTTAACGGAGATTCAGATGAAGAGAACAGCGATGCTGGCCGTACTGATGATGCTATTGTTTTCAGTCTCGGCCGTGACCCTCACCGGAAGCGTATCAGCGGCCCCGATAGACGGCCTGAAAGGAAGCGGGACGATCAGCGACCCGTATCTTATCTCATCGGCGGATGATCTGCGGACCGTGTCGTCATCGCATTATCTTCACGATGGTGCTTATTACAGGCAGACCTCTGATATCGTATTCGATGACAGCTCGCTCCGTGAACAGATGATGACCGTGCACGTGTCAATTGCCGGCGGCATGGTGACCGTGAGCCTCCTGACAGAAGAGATCACGGAAACGGCCGGCTACAGGTCACCGCCGGCCGTGTGGCTCAACGGGTCAAAAAAGAACCTCCTGCAGAAGGACGGCAGGTTCGCGGACACCGTTTTTTCCGCGGACATCCTGAAAGACAATAACTACGTTATGGCCGCCGGAGGGTTCAACGGGAAGACCTTTGCGACCGCGGTCAGCTTTTCCGATGACATTGGCGACATATCCGTATCGGCGCCGATGAGCGGGAATTTCATGCCGATAGGCTCCGAGGACAGGCCGTTCTCAGGTGTCTACGACGGTAACGGACATTCAATAGCAGGGATGAAAGTGGTATCGGCAGGTTCGGAGGATACATCCGCGGGCATGTTCGCCTATGCCGATTCCGCTGTTGTGATCGATACCCGGATAATTTCCGGGGAGGGGCACAGATCTTATTTTCTGACATATACCAACGACAGCTCAGAATACTATAAGGGACCGTCACATCAGACGGACCGAAGGTCGTACATCGGGAGCATCGTCGGTCATGGAACTGCCATGTCATCGATCATTTCCTGTTACAGCGAAGCACTGGTATTCTCGGCAGTGAAATTAAATGTATATGACTGGTATCCCGTGCAGGATGTGATGGACTACGGTCTCTCATATGACGGGACCGTCATGTCATATGCCGGCGGCATCGCGGGCTTCGGCGTCGGAAGGATTCATGACTGCGAGAACGCAGGCAGCATTGCCTCGCTGCTTTCTTTCTGTTCATACTCAACATTTTCGCCGTCGGATCTGTTCATGGAGACCGGCAGCTCGGGTGATGCGATACGGCCGGATATCCCGTTCTCATTCGATGATGATGTCTCTGTATGCAACTTTGCCGGCGGCATCATAGGTTATTCAGACAATATGATGCTGACTGCGTCCGGGAACTCCGGTCATGTATCTGCGGTGACAGACATCTCAAGTTATCATTTTAATGAGATGCCAATGCCGTTCATGTATGATACGCCCTTCATATCAACGGAAAGGCTCGTCTCGGCCGCCGGAGGGGTGGCCGGCTCGCTGAAGGACAGTATCATCTCGGACGTGCACAACCGCGGAACGGTATCCTCGGACCTCAGCGAAGAATTAGAGATGTTTGCGGTGGAGAATGGATCTGCCGGCCATTCCGTATCGCAGACGATCGACGCATGCGCCGGCGGAATCGTCGGTCTTCTTTCCGGAACGTCCGAGATAAAGAACGGCATCAACACAGGTGCGGTAACGGCAGACGACAGCGCAAGCGTATCCGTTCAGTCCGTCAGCTTCGATCTTCACGCAAAGGCGGAAGGGGAAGGGTCATACACCGGAGAGATCGCCGGTGCTGCCGATGACGTATCCCATATCGTGAACTGCTATTACACGGAAAGGCCGGAGAACCGTATGGCGGCGGGGAATGACGGACGGCATTCGGCGACGCCCGTCGGACCTTCGGAAATGTTATCTCCCGGCATATTGGAAGGCTGGGACTTCGATCATATCTGGACGGTGTCCGATGACGGGTATCTGAAGATATGGATGCGCTACCCGATGATCATGTTCGATGTCTCCGGCGAATTCGACGGCACCGCTAAGTACTCCGTGGACAGGGAGCACATGTTCGATGAGGACGGGACGCTTCACGCAGATACGGACAGGACCGGTTTCGCAGTAACGCTCGCCGACGATTATGAAGATTCGGAGATCGCAATATACACAATGATCGGTGACGAGAAAGTTGTTCTCGGTACCGATGCCGGCGACAATTACATGATACCGTCGCTGGCGTTCGCGGGCGCATCGCCGGTGGCGCTTTACATCGGCGGTCTCGTTCACAACGAGCCGGAGGACAACGGCACCGAAGGCCCGATCGGCAGCGGTCCCGCCGAAGGTATCATCGACGACCTCGGCACTCTGGCATCAGATGATAAGGGGAAATTGATATTAACGTCAATGTTAATCATTATAGCATTAGGAATTATCGTCACGCTGCGGAACGCGATGTCCGCAAGGTCGATACTGAGGATGTGCGCGGCAGCATGTCCGAAAGAGGATGAGAACGATGAGCAAGCTGGATGATTTCTGCAGCACGGAGGTTTACGTCATAGACACGGAGACGACGGGGCTCGACGGGGCGCCGAAGGACAAGGTCGTCGACATCGCCGTCTGCAAGGTAATTCTGGGCAATGATGCCGTGGAGGACGTTTACTCGTCGGTGGTCGGCCACGACGTATCAGAATGGGGCAGCGGGCTGAAAAGGGCGTGGATCTTTGAAAATACCGATCTTACGGTGGAAATGGTCTCCGAGGCACCCTCTGAGGCGCAGGTCGTCAGCGATGTGCGCGGAATTCTGAACGGCCGCAATGTCACAAGCTTCAACTTCCAGTTCGATTTTGATAAGTTCCTTTACAGAGAGCCGTGGTCCCTGCGTCCGTTCGTGATACCGTTCAAATGCATCATGATGGCGGCGAAGGATGTTTGTAAGATACCGGGGATGTACGACGATTACAAGTATCCGAGGCTTGACGAAGCGTATAAGATGATAGTCAAAGGCGATCCCGCGGATATTCGCGGAGAACAGGCGCACAGAGCGTTGTCGGACGCGCAGATGGCCTCGTACATATTATTGGAACTGCACAGGACGGGGCGCTACTGATCCCTCTTCTTCCGTATGCTCTTCAATTGGAGCGAATATAACCATTCGGTGAAGTTGGTGAACCTCTCGAGGAAGCCGTTCCTCAGTACCCAACGCGTTGCGAAGAACCACGCTGCGACCATCGC
>WRNI01000024.1 GCA_009776695.1 Methanomassiliicoccaceae archaeon | reverse complement strand
GCTCAGCTTCTCATCGCCGGAAGTGCTGCCCGCCATAACAGAGGTGTACAGCGACATCAAAGCGGTCATGGACAACCTGTCGGAACTGGAGTTCGAAACGGCATCGGCGGAGATCATGGCGCTTCTGGAAGCCGCGTGGGACAATGTCCTGAGCGGCATGCCGCTGGCCGTGGTCTTTGAATTCCTGTTCGAAGGCATAGTCGGCGCGCTGCGGGACGCGATATCCGTGATCGATCCGTTCCTCTTTATCAAACTGGACTTTTCGATCATAAGATTCGTTGAACTGATGGTTGCAGACCCGGCGGAGACGCTGGCCGCGATGGAGACGACCGTGGAGGCATTCTTCTCGGCGTTCTTCTTCATCTTCGACAGAACGAACCCCGCGGGATTCGATCTGTTCTATTCGGATGACGGCGTCACATGGAAACCGTACACCGTGACAGGATTCGGCGACCCGGCCAACTACGGCGGGCGTGTTCTCCTGCCCACTGAGTACGGATTGTTCGTTCTGACGGCGAATCCGTTCAACGGCTGCCAGATATGGCTGGTCGGCGACTCGGACCAGAACATAATAGCGGACAATCCCGGCGAGCTGACCCTGAAGAAGGGAGAGACGTTCACGTTCCTCGTAAGGTCCGTGGGGCTTGACCCCGGAGTGCTGGCGGTCACCACCGACCATCCGGAGCTGAATGCCTCGATCGCGCTGGTCAGGGAACTCGATCCGATGATCGTGTATGATCCGGATGTCCGTGTCACTCTGCTGCCCGGGGACCACCGGTATGTGGAGGAAGGCACAACGGAGCTCGTTCCGGTGTATCTGTACGAGGTGACGCTCTCCGCCGTCGATGACTTCGACGGAGTTGTGGACGTTGACATAAGGATAGGCGGAATGCGCGCCGAGAGATTCATCGGCGTGCACATTGCTGGAAGTGTCGGAAGTTCCGACGATTCCGCCGTGATCATCCTCGGTGTCGCCGTTCTGGCATTCGTCGCTCTGCTGGGAGCGGCGGTCGTGATGCGCAAGTGAACGAAAAAAGGAGGGGGCGGTCCCCCTCCGCTTTAACTTTTTTCCTTTTCATTATTTCATCTGTTCAGTGCAGACCATGTCAGCACCGCAGGCGGCCGTATTCTGTTTTATTGGCATATTGATGGATGCATGACCGCCGTTGCTATATATTACGGACGCGCATACGTATCCAATTGGCGGAAGGCCGATTATATACAAGCACAGAAGGAAAGCAAATGGGGAACAGCGAAGAAATAACAAAAGCAAGACCGAAAGGATGGTTATTTGCGTTATTGGTAGCCGCCGTCATGCTGACGGCGGTGGTTGTGCCCGCAGTCAATGCATCCGCCGCGGAGCGCCTGACCGACTCAACAAGGGTCAGCGGCGTATGGGTGGACGGCATTGACGCCGACAGGCACAACAGCTATGCATGGTGCACGGCCGTCTTCGAGCAGGATGACGGCGATTATCTCTGGGTAGGTTCAAACCGTGACCTGGGAGGATATCTCCTGGCGGTCGCCGGCGCGCCGGCCTATATGAACGCTCTGCTGGGGATACCGGCCGTAAGCCCGGACCACGCGGGAAAGATATTCCGTTACAATATGGATGAATCCGGCGATTGGGAACTGATGTATGAGAACGATGCGTTCAGCGGTTACAGGAAGATGATCGTCTTCAACGACGACCTTTACGTATTCGCGGGGCTGACCAACACCGGCGACGGTTATGATTATTCCGCGGTGTACCGCTTCGGTCCCGACTTCCAGTACGGCGATGAGCCGGAAGTGATCCTCTGGGCGCCTATTCTGAGCGGCGGAGCGGAATACTTCCGTGCCGCCTGCATTATTGACGATCTGCTTTACGTGGGCACATTCGATTCCAAGATATACTGCACCGACGGCACGGGACTGATGTCCCTTACGCCGACGGTCGCGGCGGCCGTCGGCGAGTACGACGGCTGGGACCTCGTGGCCGATCTCGCGCTGGATTACGGGTTCACGGCGGACAATTATGTCTGGGACATTATCGGATTCAACGGCAGCCTTTACGCATTCGTCACCGGAATGGGATTCATGGTGATCAAGCTGACGGATGACGGCCTCGGAGGATACGACACCGATATGATCGTAGGCGATATGGCGGGAACGCAGTATCCGTCAGGGCTGGACATCGCGGGGCACGTTGCCGCGTCGCCTTTCCTGGCGACGTTCGACGGTGTTGATTACGTTTACGTGTCAACATTCGCCAACGGGCCGGTGTTCCTCGGTCAGCTTGCGATAGGCGTGAGCCTTCTGGCACTCAATATGCTGCCTCAGAGCGCGGCCATCATGGAGACGAACTTCAACGAGACGTACTGCCCCGCGGCGATATACCGTTTCACCGCGGACGATGAATGGGAAGTGGTCGTGGGCGACCGGCTGGTCGGCAACGTGGCGCACGATTCCGACGGGAACAATGTTCCCAACGCGGGTAATCTGGGCGGCGGGTTCTTCCCCGGTCTCAATGCATTACCGAGCCTGATGCCCAACATGTACGTATGGTGGATGGCGCAGGATGAGAACGGAAGGTTATGGGCAAGCACATGGGACATGGGCATATTCCGTAACAGTTTCGTGGACTATCCCGACGTGTTCCAGGCGATCGTTCTGAACATGCTTACGCAGAACAGCGACATAGCCGCGATCCTCATGTCGGCCACCGGGTTCACCGGCGGTCTGTCCGCAGCTTTGGACAATCTGACGGGAATAGATTATGCGGCAGCCGTTAACACGATCACCGGCATCGTCACCGCATCCGCAGGTAACATTGCGGCGGCGGTCATGGGCGGGAACACCGCGGCGATACAGACGATACTTGAGCAGATGGCGACGGACGTCGTAACAGTACTGCAGAGCGTGGCCGGTCAGGTAAGCATCGCGAACTTCATGGACATCTATAACTCGATCGTCGGTATGTATAACATGCTGTCCGGTCTTACCGCCGCGAAGGCGCAGGCGATGTTCGAGACGCTGTCAGCGGTGTTCACGTTCACCAAGTACGTCAACGACACGGCGGACCCCGCGGGATTCGACCTGTTCTATACGGACGACGGGTTCACATGGTTGCCGTATACAGTCAACGGTCTCGGCGACGCGACCAACTACGGCGGACGTGTTCTCCTGCCAACTGAGAACGGGCTGCTCCTGCTGACGGCGAACCCGTTCAACGGGTGTCAGGTATGGAACCTCAGCAAGAGCAACACTCCCGTGATAACCGCGAACGTCCCGGCGGCCGTCTCGCTGAATGTCGGCGAATCGGTGACGTTCGCGATGAGGTCGGTCGGGATCGATCCGAGCGCTGTATCGGTGACCGTAGGTGACGGCACAGTTGTCAGCGTCTCGATCAGACAGGTCAGCGTGGACCGTACCGTGTATGCGTCGACCGTCACGAAAGTGCTCGACCTGGATGTCTACGGGGACTACAGGTGGGAGGAGAACGGAGGATACGGCTATGAGTACGAGGTCACTCTGACCGGACTGAGGGAATACAGCGGTCCGATCGACGTGGACATAGGGTCGGGCGCCACGGCGCGCAACAGCTCTCTGATCATGCAGATCGGTGACCCGACAGTCGGCCCGGTCATCGAGCCGGCTGCCGCATCCGATGATTCGGACAACACGACCGTGATCATCGTGGTGGCGGCCGTCCTGGTGTTCGTCGCTCTGCTTGCCGTAGGGTTCATCATACGCAAGTGAACGAAAAAAGGAGGAGGCCGGGCCTCCTCCACTTTAATTCTTTTATTCTTAACTTTCGGATCGTACACGCAAGTCAGCATCAGGGCCGCATCAGTAAGGAGAGGTCTGCGGGCGACCGCATGAAAGCGTGTCACTTGATGTTCGTTCCTGTCAGGGTACAGGTGATCTTGGTCCCGTCAATGACAGTTTCGATCCTGTATACTATTCCGTTATCTTTCCCGACCCACATCTTCGCTTCCTGTCCGCCGAGCGCCGCCATGTATATGACGGTCGTCTTTATGCCGTGGATGGTGCTCAGCGTCGCCTCGCCTTCCGGGTCGCCGGCATACTTATAGAGAGGAGAGGCGAACGTGTCGCCTTCGCCGAAGTCCGCCCACTGTTTCGAAGAATCGCTGTATAACGGTAAGATACCAATAGGGCCTGTGATGTTCCAGGAGAACATATATTGGAGCTGGGAGGATGTGGCGTCAGTGACCTCTATTGTGAGTGTGCCTTTGAATCTGGACGGTGATGATGATATGCTGTATTTCGCATATTGTCCTATATATTCGCTGTTCGAATAACCGTCATCATTGCCGTCATCATCGCCGTCACCGGCATCATCATTATCGTCACCGGCATCATCGCCGGAACCGTCGTCTCCGTCGCCAGTACCGTCATCAGTACCGTCACCGGTATCATCATCTCCGCTGCCCGGGTCGTCAGTACCGTCATCAGTACCGTCATCACCGCTGTCGGGGGTGTCATCAATGCCGCTGTCTGAAAAGTCATCGGCAGTGTATGAAACGTCATCACCGCCGCCGTTCGTGAGCACAAAGGCCGCTGCTATTGTGGCGGTCACCGCGATCGCGGCGATAATGACGGCGATCTGGATCGATTTCACAATAAACGTCATGCGCTTTGTGATATATAAGCATAAAAAAGGTAAAGGTAAGAGAAGGCCGGCGGCCTTCTCTTTTTATTGTCCGTTCCGCGATCACGGCTTCCTGATGAAGAGGAAGTAACCGACGCCCGCGACGGCAGCTACCGCAACAGCGGCGATGGCCGCGTATAACAGGATGTTATCGCCGCCGTCCCCGCCGCTCTGGGTGCCGCCCCTTATCCGGTCAAGGTCCGCCTTCACTTCACGTACGCCGTCCGCGTCAAGCTCGCTCATACCGAGGCCGAGGCCTTCAAGTGCGGTGCCCGCGAACAGGTCCAGAGGTTTCACGTTCTCAAAGTCCATCAGGTTCTCCTCATAGGATCCTTTGAACATATCTCCGGGGAGGTCATCGATCAAAGCGTTGATATCAACATCATCAAGCACTTCGTTGATATTGAGAACGCCGTCAACGATGATATCGTATCCGCCGTAGCTTAAGTTCATGATGCTGTCCGTGAAGCCTTCTCCCGCCAGCGTGTCGATATAATCCTTCAGATCATCGCTGAACGACATGCTTCCGGTGACGCTCAGCCCGTCTATCGATCCGACGAACTCATCCCCGTCCTCATTCGGCTCGAACACCAATTTGGCGTATAAGCTGAGATCAACGTCCGCCTTGTATACGGCATCCCCGTAGATTATCTCCAATTCATCCAGACCGTCAAGGTTCCCGTACGGTATGACGGTTATGTTCGTCTTTATTATCACTGACGCGAAGAGGTCACAGTTCACCGTGACGCTTCTTATGAATCCGTCCGGAGCGACGTCCATCACGACGCTGACGTAAAATCCTGCTTTCGCCTCAATGCTGAACGCTGCCGTTCCTTCATCAACATCTCCCGCGGTGAACGGTATGCTCGGGTCCCATTTGCCTTCCTTGGGCAGCATGCCGCTCATTTCGGCGGCCGCCGAGGCGCTCAGCGCCAGACCGGCGCTTATCTCTATGACATATCCGTCATCCGCATCCGCTTTCACAACTTCAACGAGCGACGCCAATGCGATGCTGAAGTCAAGGTCCTGAATGTCAATGCTGTCTATGTAAGCGGCATCGACGGCAGGATCGAATCCCATCAGTCCCACAAGAGCCGGACCAAGAATTTCAAGAAGTTCACCCTTTTCGATCTCCATCTGATCCAGCATTGTTCCCATGTCCATTTTTAACGATTGGCCGTACGCGTATCCCTCTTCAAGCTCAGGATCGTCCGCAGATGCGTTGGCACCTGCAAGGACCGATACGAGACCAGCACAGAGGACCGCAGCAACGGCGATCGCGAATATCTTTCCGGTTTTCATTGTTAATCCCGGATTGGGAGATTTACAGCCATAGTATATTTAAGTTACTAACCGTCAGGTTTCGTTGTATCTTTGCTTTCGTATTGCACTGCTGATGCATATCATCGCGCATACCGCTGCGCGGACGTCCGTATGCGACGTCCGTATGCGGCGGCCGATCCTGCGAAGAATATATAATCGAGACCAGTTTAGAGGGAAATCACAGTCCCGTGGTGTAGTGGTCAATCATGCCGGCCTTTGGAGCCGGCGACGGCGGTCCGAATCCGCCCGGGACTACTGTTGTTCCATTAAAAAGCTGATCCGCGGTCCGGAGCACCGGCACGGTGCGCAGCACCTAATGCAACGAAAGGAACCATCCCGCCGAACCGCCTCCGACGCATGCCGCCACGTTGAGCACAATATTCAGAAAAGCTGTTCCGAACGTGCCTGAGATGAATAAATTAACAGTGTCAAGCGACACCGCCGACATCGTCGTGAATGCGCCGAGGACGCCTATCAGCAGGAACGCGTATGCATTATCGCCGGGCTCGAACGAGAACAATATGAACGTTATCGCAAAGCAGCCGATAACGTTCACTATCAGCACATTAATTCCTATGCCGCCGTCATTCGGAAATGCCGTCGAAACGGCGAATCTCAAAAGCGCCCCCAGGGCGCCGCCCAATGCCACCATTATTATCAATATGAACTGTCCGTTCATTCTCCCACGCTCCGTATCACCGTTTACGAAAGCGCGTAACGTTGCTCGAACGCGCCTCCGATGCAGAGCTCATCAGCGCGTGCGGTTCCGGCGGACGCCGAGGGAGAACTCATTCCCGTCGGATGAATAGAAGAACGAAAGATAAACCTTTTCTTTACCGGTCAGGCGAAAGGAAAGAGAAGACCGTACGCACGCGTACGGTCTGAAAATGTTTTACTCATTCCGGCAGTACTTTCGCCATTTTGAGTATCGGTGCGATGATCATGATTATGCCGGACGCGAACGCCAAGAATATTCCGTAACCCATCTTTACTTTCACAAGTGACCACCATACTCCCAAAGTTTCCTTTCCGAGGTCCTCGAAAGCGTTGTAAGCCAAATAGCTCAATGCAATGACAAGGACGCCGATGATGAGTATCGCTATGTTTGAGACCTGCTGGCCTTTTCCCATGAGATCAAGGATGCCCAGCAAGATCACTGAGACCGCCATGACTATTATGACCAACGGCATTTTCATGAAGAAAGTACCGTTCTCTTCTATGAATATGTCCCATCCCGTTGCCGAGTCGCTGTATACTCCCGGTACAGACAGATCCATCCAATTCAGGAAGACCGAGATCAGTGCTAAAACAGCACCGACGATCACGAGTATTCCGAATATGCTTATTTTTTGTTCCATTGTATCATCTCTGCTCTGTGTTAATGTTCTATTATGGATAAACTTGGTAAATATAATAACCTGTTCTAATGGTTATATCCCGAACGGCGTTTTACCAGCCAGATGCCGCACGATCGTTCGATCATGTATTATTATGCGGTCAGCACCAAGCGAACGGTCTGTGTGCAATTTTATGCGGCGGTCAATGAAAAGCAGCCGGATCATTGCCGCCTATACGGGACCGCCTTTTGAACTCAGCCGTTGCGCCGAACGCCCTGTTCTCAGATGATCAGTCATCTCCGCCGCCGTTCTGCTGATCATTCGGGCCGCTCTTCGTCAGCTCTTCGAATTTTGCCTTCATCGTAGGATTATTGCGTGTAAGTTTCTTTACGGTAAGATCATCTGCCTTGTCGTTCGCGAGGCGCAGGTTCTTTTCCGAAAGGATCAGGGCGTCCTTGGTCTTCTGAAGCTGCGCCATCGTCTTGTCTATGCCGGCTATCGCGTCCTGGAACCTTTCGCTGGCAAGCTGATAGTTACGGCTGAACTTCTGCTTGAAATCATTCAGCTCATCCTCAAAGTTCGTTATGTCGATGTTCTGCGCCTTTATCAGTGCAACTTCGGCTTTATAAGACATAGTCTTCATTGCGTTATCCCTGAGTATCGTTATGATCGAGATAAAACTCTGCGGACGGACGACGTACATCTTCTCGTGACGGAACGATACGTCGGCGATACCGGAATTATAGAAGTCGTTGTCCATCTCAAGCAATGATACAAGCACCGCATATTCACATTTCTTTGCTATTCTGTCCTTGTTCAGTTTATCAAAGAAATCTTCGTTCTTCTTCTTCGTGACGGTATCGTCTGCTTCATTCTTCATATCGAACATTATCGAGACGATCTCGTTGCCCTCTTCGTCATTCTCACGATAAATGTAATCCCCTTTGCTTCCTTCTCTGATGTCGCTGTCCTTCTCGAAATACGCGTTCCTGAACGCCGTCGCTCTGAGACGGTTGAACTCCGTCTCACAATGCTGCTCGAGCGACTCACCAAGCAGTTTGACCGACTGCTTCGCCTTGAACTCTTTGTATCTTGCTATCTCCTCATCTTTAGCCTTAAGCTGAGCGTCATATCTTTCCTTGATCGACTTTTCGGAAAGCTGTTTTTCTGTTTCCTTCGAAGTGATATCTTTGAGCAGGCCGTCGCGCTCTTTTATGATCGAAGCGATCTGTTCCTGCGTCCTTAGCTGGTTCTCAAGGTCCTGCTTCTCCATCTTTCCGCGCAATTCCGCGATAGCGGAATCTTTTCTCGTCACTTCCGCGGCAAGGGCGGCGTCCCGTTCGTTAAGCTTGTTCCTGAGCGCCTCAAGTTCCTTTTCTTTCACCGATGTTGCTTCGCTGACCGCAAGTTTTTCTTCAGTTTTCGCAGCGTCAAGCTTCGCTCTCAGCTCGGCGTTCTCTTTATCGAGCTTTGCCATCTCGTTCTGCATCTCATTTCCTTTCTTCTCGGTCGCAAGCGCTATGGACTGTTCCTTTTCCGTGATCCAGAGGTTCTCGCGCTCTTTGAGCTCTTTGTGGAATTCGCTGTCGCGCACCTGTTTGACGATGTCGGCCAGTCCGGACTCGTCAACTTTGAACATCTCTCCGCATTTGGGGCATCTGATCTCGTTCATGTCATCGCCTTTTTCTCATGGACGATATGTTTGTCACAGTATATTACGCATCAACCCCGTGAACATACGCTCAGATATGATTATAGCATAGCTTTACGGTATCGATGCATATGGCCGAGAGGGTACGGTGCCTGTGGTACGCCGACGACGGACGATGCGCAAGCTGCAAGTCCAAACGCATAAGAATGGACGTGCTGAAACTTCCGGATTACGAGATGTGCGTGCCTGATGTCGATTACGAAAGGTGCGAGTTCTACAAAGAAAGACCAATACCGAAGAAGTGATATCATGACGCTAAAGGACGATCTTCTTTCAGATGACATTTCCGTTGTGCTGAACGGTCTCCGTGATCTTGACGTACGACTCAGGGCGAAAGAGGACATGAGCGATCTTCTTGACATTCTTTTGAAATTATCCTCATCCGATCTCCATGAGGCCGTTGAGAAGGTGACATGGTGCGCCGCGAAGATGGGTCAGAATAAAATTAATGATGATCGTATCGTAACGCTGCTCGTTGGTATGGCGGAGAACAATGATCCGCAGGTACGGGAGAACGTCGCGTGGGGTCTCGGGGAAACGGCCGGTACCGTTGCGATGAGCGACGTTGCGATGAGTACGATATCATTACTTCTTGATGACGGCGAGAGCAGCGTGAGAGGGACGGCGGCGTGGGCCGCCGGACGTTTTCATCACAAATGCGGTCACATGACCGCGGATATCAGAAAAAAGCTTAACGTTCTCGTGAACGATACGTCGGAATTCGTAAGGTCGGCAGCCGTGTCCGCTCTGGAACGCTCATAATTTTCCTACTTTCGCTTTTATGCGCCTTACGCCGGCGGCGGAACTTTCCTCTTTGAGTATCCTGAACCCTTCCAGTTCCGATGTGTTCTTAACATGGGGACCGCCGCACATCTCCTTTGATATTCCGCTGATAGTGTAAACTTTCACGATGTCTTCGTACTTGCCTTCGAAGACACCTATCGCGCCGCATTTCTTCGCGTCGTCGTACGGCAATTCTTCGCATACCACGTCGATCCCTGCTTTTATGGCGTCGTTCACGATGTCCGAGATCTTCTGCAGCTCTTCAGGGGTCACTTTCCTGTCGAAGTTGAAATCAAATCTAAGACGTTCGGGAGTTATATTGCTGCCCTTCTGCATTATATCGGCGCTCAGAACACGTCTCAGCGCGGCGTTCAGAAGATGCGTCGCCGTGTGTAATTTCGTGGTCTCATCGCTGCTGTCCGCGAGACCTCCTTTGAACTTCTGTTCTGCTCCGGCTCTCGAGACATTCTGATGCTCTTTGAATCTCTCTTCGAATCCTTTGATATCAACCGACACGTTACGTTCATCGGCAAGCTCTTTTGTCAATTCAATGGGAAAACCGAACGTATCATACAACCGGAACGCCAGTTCGCCGCTCAACGTTCTTTCGTCACCGAGCTCCTCGAACATTTTGTCAGCGACCCTCAGTCCGCGGTCAAGAGTTCTTCCGAACTTTTCCTCTTCCGCGGCTATGCTGTGAAGAACGAATTCTTTGTTCCTCTCAAGCTCCGGGTAAACGTCGGAGTACTGCCGTACGATCATCTCGCAGATGCCGACCATGCGGCCGCTTTCTATGCCCAGTTTGCGCATATAGCGACTTGCCCTTCTTATGAGCCTTCTGAGAACGTATCCCTGGTCCATTTTCGAAGGTGCGACGCCCATGTCGTCGCCTAATATGAACACCGCCGATCTGAGATGGTCGGCGATTATCCTGAACTCTTTTTCGTTATCCGCATATGCTTTTCCGGAAAGCCCTTCTATTTCTTTTATGACGGGAATGAACAATTCCGTATCATATGCGCTTTTGACGCCGTTCATCATTGCCAATACCCGTTCCAATCCCATGCCGGTGTCGACGTTCTTCTGCTTCAGCGGTGAGTACGTACCGTTATCGTTCTTGTTGTACTCCATGAACACGTTGTTCCATATTTCCACATACTTTCCGCATTTGCATGACGGACCGCATCCCGGTGAGCATTTCGGCTGTCCGTTATCATAGAATATCTCGGTGTCGGGGCCGCACGGGCCGGTTTGCCCGGCGGGGCCCCACCAGTTGTCCTTTTTTCCGTAAAAGAAGATCTGATCGTCCCTGAAGCCTATGCTTTTCCATATGCTGTACGTCTCGTCATCGCGGGGGGCGTCCTCATCGCCTTCGAACGCGGTCACCGCGATATCGTTGATATTCATTCTCAGGACCTCGGTGAGAAGGTCATAGCTCATCTCTATCGATTCCTTTTTGAAATAATCGCCTAAGGACCAGTTGCCGAGCATCTCGAAGAATGTAAGATGAGTCGGATCGCCGATATCCTCTATGTCTCCGGTTCTTATGCACTTCTGATAGTTCACAAGCCTTTTTCCGGCAGGATGCTTCTCGCCCATCAGATACGGGACAAGAGGGTGCATCCCCGCGGTGGTGAAGAGCACAGTGGGATCATTATCTGGGATAAGCGACGACGACGGGATGTGCGCATGTCCTCTCTTTTTGAAGAAGTTCACATACGCGTCCCTGAGTTCTTTTGCGTTCATTGGCGCACGCATATGATTCTAAGATAAAAAACATCTCTGACCGTGTGTGTGCGCAAATCGCCGTTCTCTTTATTTTGAGAGCGGACAGATAAAGACTGTCCGAGTTAATTTCCATCGCGGTAATGACGATTACGTAATGACCATTACGGTAATGACCATTACGTTAATGGCCGTTATTTTACAGTGCCCGAACGAAGGCACATGTATGTTCAGAGGGCGGTCATTGACGTTTTCGAAGTTCGGCGTTCCTGCCCGCGACTGCGCCCGGTATCGCATCCTTAACGTTACCGTCGGCAATGTGAACGTACTTGCCCGCATTCTTCAGTTCGTTCATCGGTCTTGTGCCGATCTCGCTGACTATGACGATGTCCGCGTCCTTCAGTGAAATTATACGGTCGGAGATGTTCTTTGTGTGCGCATCCCCATAAACGGCGCCGTGCTCCCCTATCGTGATGATGCTTTCCTCTGTTACGCTGTCACCGCTGACCGCGTACATTCTGAAATACGGAGCGTTGCCGAACCCTCCGTTGACGACGGTACCATCATCGGTCGCGACAGCTATGCGTACGCCGGCACCGGCCGTGCCGCCGGCGTCCCGCGTGCCCGCCGCATCGCCGACGATGCCGTCGTCCCTTACGTTCACCGGACCGCACCCGGAGCCGCAGGCGCCCGTTCTTATGAACTCGCCCGATCTGTCGTTGTCCAGAAGTCCGATGGCGTCCGCACGGCACTGTCTGCAGTGGCGCATCATTTTAACGTTCTTTGAACAAACGTCCATCAATTTTTTTCGCTCTTCCGGCGTCGGGGCGCGCATGTCCGAGAATTTCGTGCCGTCAACGGGTATCAGCGGCAATATGTTCACGATGTAGACGCCCATCTTCTTAACGCGTTCCGCCAGCTTCGGTATATGGGCGTCGTTGATCCCGGGGATGAGGACGATGTTAACTTTCACAAGCATTCCGAGGCCGACGCATTTTTCGATGCCCTCAAGCTGATTCGCCAGCAATCTTTCCGACGCCTCTTTACCTTCAAGTCTTTTCCCGTTCCAGATGACGAAGCCGTATATCTTCGATGAGATATCGATATCGCACGAATTCATCGTCACCGTGACGAAACGTACGCCCAGTCCGTACAAACGTTCCGCGTACACGGGAAGCATTAATCCGTTCGTCGAAAGGCAGAGCGTCAGATCGGGGTACGTTCTGTGGATCAGCTCAAGCGCTTCGAATGTCTCCTCATTAGCAAGCGGATCGCCGGGACCGGCGACAGCGACGACGCTCAGCTCGGGTATCTTTTCTTTGACGATGCGAACTTTCTCAAGCGCCTCCTGAGGCGTGAGCACCGAGCTCGTGACGCCGGGCCGCGATTCGTTGCTGCAATCGTACTTACGGTTGCAGTAATTGCATTGAATGTTGCACCCCGGCGCGACGGGAAGGTGCATCCTCGCGAACTTTTTATGCGCGTCCTCATTATAGCAGGGATGCGCGTTCAGCGCATCCGCAAGTCTTTCGTCCATTGTATTACAGTATTACTGCACGTATGTATATGTGTGCGCATGCGCATACGTAACGGCATGGATGTTACGGACATGATATCCGATATCAACGCCGGCGTTCCGGTATCAAGGAGAAGCCTCGCCGAGCATATCGATTCCGGCGACCTCACATACAGAACGCGCAGCGGCCATACGTGCGAGATGACGCGCGATGAGATCGATATATTGTGCGGCGTATGCGCGGATCACAAGAGAACGGCGCTTAAGCTTCCGATATTGGTAATGACCGATACATCGTCAGAGCAGGGCGCATGGAAAGTTGAAGGCCGCACCGAAACGGCCGTTGTATCAAAGTTGTTGTCAAAACAGCCGCTGCGCGACGACCGTCTCATATTCTACCATCCGCATCTCAGGGAACTGCAGAGGATCCTTCCGAACGCGGCCGCCGTTGTCTTCGTTCCCTGATTGCAGGCTTTTTTTTAGGATTTCAAAAGAGAATAAAGAAATAAACGAAGTTGCAGTTCACATCTGTTGCATAACAAAATGAGGAGGGGCTGTCAACCCCTGCTCTGAAATGGTTTTATGACCTTCGTCTCGGTTGTATGATGAACTTGTAAGCAACCACTCCTACTATTGCGATAGCGACGATAATGCCTGCGATAAGTATTAGATTGGAGTTATTGTCATTTGACACTCCTACCTGTACGGGCGTTGTACGCCGCGTGGTGGTGCCGTCACCAATCTGTCCATAATAATTGTCCCCCCACGCCCATTTTGTTCCATCATTTTTCAAGGCAAGCGTCATATGGCCTCCAGCCGCAACAGCAGAAATGCCACTCAGACCGGACACCTGAGCGGGCGTTGCCCTGTCCGTATTTGTGCCGTCACCAATCTGTCCATAATAATTGTCCCCCCACGTCCAAACCGTTCCGTCCGTTCTAAGAGCGACCGTGAAGTAATATCCGGCACCAATGTCAATAACATTTGTCAGAGGTGAGCCAAAATTCACTATTGCCTGTACAGGAGTGTTTCTGTTTGTTGTTGTACCGTTACCGAGTTCTCCATCACTATTCGAACCCCACGCCCATACTGTGTTGCTGTCTTTAACAGCAACAGAGTGGTAAAGTCCAGCCGCGATGGATGTGATGTCGCTCAGAACAGCTACCTGAATGGGAGAAGAAAATGTAAGCGCCCATGTGCCATATCCTACTTGCCCATACAAGTTGTCGCCCCACGCCCAAACAGATCCATCTGATTTCAAAGCAAGCGTGTGCGCGTATCCTGCCGCAACGGCAGTAACATTGGTAAGGCCGGTAACCTGAGCAGGAATGGTTCTAGGCGTGTATGTAAGTGAACCACTGCCGAGTTGTCCAGAGGTATTATATCCCCATGTCCAAACAGTTCCATCAGATTTCAAAGCAACCGAGTGAAGACCCCCGGCCGCGATATCTATTACGTTTGTTAGACCCACTACTTGAACAGGAGTTGATCTATTCGTTGATGTGCCATCACCAAGCTGTCCGTTGTTTCCTCTTCCCCAAGCCCAAACAGTTCCATCAGATTTCAAAGCAAGCGTATGATCCTTTCCGGCCGAGACTCCTATAACGTTTGTCAAGCCCACCACTTGAACAGGAGAGTATCTGTTGGTTGATGTGCCATCGCCAAGTTGCCCATAGCCGTTATATCCTGAAGCCCAAACGGTGCCGTCATTTTTCACAGTAACCGTATGGTTTTCTCCAGCTGCTATCTTTGCTACGGTGGGAGTCCCTGCTCCCAATATGCTTTCATTTTCAATATTCTCAGAAGTTAACAATGCGAAAGGAACCGCCAAAAGCATTGACATCGTGATAAATGATACAATCACAACCATCTTCATATTAACCATCTCTTTTTCAGCATATTTTGGCGACCGTTGAAGTGCCAAATTTTTTGCTTACTTCTATACGTAACACGAACTCAGATAATAAAATTACCTTCGTAATTCCTTCGTATTACGATAATTAAAACATTCATGATTGATTAGTTGTTTATGGTCGAACGTGATATGGAACAACTATCGATTAAGGTTCCAAAAGGATTAGTTGCTATTATAGATGATGATATATCTCTGACAGAGGAGTTCCGTAACAGATCAGAGTTCATTGTCATGGCCATTCGCTATTATGCAGACCATAGGGCTGTGATAATAAAAACCCGAAACGAGAACAGAGTTGGCATTAAAGATCCATGATGATCTCTTTATTTTTATCCCATTCACCTGAGAGAATTGCAGAGGATCCTTCCGAACGCGGCCGCCGTTGTCTTCGTGCCGTGACGGCATCGGCCTCCGGCCGGAGACGCACCGGCGCTCACGATGTCCGCCGATCTGATAAATATCGGCGTTTACAGAATAATTATAAATATAATACGCGCGTAGGCGGTCTGCTCGATGCATATGTCGGGTCGCCCGGTACTGTCCGGGAAGCACCTGAGAAAAGAATTCGGAAACCTTTAAATATGTCTCCGATAATCGGGAAGTTCGCCGCGCCCGAAAGGGATTGCTGGCTAACGATTAGTGAATATGTGCACCCGCAGAGAGGTCCTCTGGCGGGGAAGAGGTATAGGATCCCGGAATGGAGGATGAGGCCGGATACGGTCCGATGATTACCGATCATACGCAACCTGGACGTGTGCTAGATCATACGCCAGCGGCGATGCTACGCCGCATGGGGGATGGTTCGGCTAGAGCGCCGAAGAAGGTCGTGTCAAGCTGCGATA
>WRNI01000023.1 GCA_009776695.1 Methanomassiliicoccaceae archaeon | reverse complement strand
GCCGTGAGCCGGGCTCGAACCAGCGACTTCAAGATCTTCAGTCTTGCACTCTCCCAACTGAGTTACCACGGCGTGAAACTCCCCATTGTGCATTTCCGTTATATATTTACTGGTGCGGCCGCGGTCATCTTTTGCCGCGGCCGTCCGCCGGCTGCAGTGTGAAGCAGCGAGGGCATGACATCTCCATTGCGTCGATCTCGGCGCCGCATGATACGCATATCTTCGTAGGCACGCCGGAAGACCGCTGACCTTTCGTTCTGCTGTACCTTATGAAAAAGAATGCCATCAGGAACATCATCACGCCCGCGGTCACGAGGTACAGAAGAACGCTGAGCACAATACCGAACGCTGAACTGTCGTCACCGAACGGGTCGGATGTTGTCATATTGTACGCGAATACCCCGAACGCTGCGAATATCCCTATGCCGCAGAGTATCGACAGCGCAAGATATACATTCGGCCTCATTTTATAACAACCGCATTATCCACAGGGCATTGCTTCCTTTTCACTTCTTCGGTCTTATCTTTCTTTTATCCTCGCGGGGTTTCGGTTCAAGATACATATCGTCGCGTATATGCAGCGCGCCGCATTGCGGGCATTCTGTCGCATCGGCGTCAATAACGGCGCCGCACGATGTGCATTTTTCGGATGTGCGTTCTCTCGCCTTCCGGGACGCCCGCAGGCCTATTACAAGTAACGCCGCGTTTAGTATTATGAGAATGGCGGCGAACACCGCCGCGTACATCAGCGTTTTCGATTCATCCTCTGTCACCGAGGCGTCGGTCAGCATTATGTACGCGAACACCGCGGACGAGACGAACACCGCCGTGACGATGCAGACGATCGTCCATTTTGTTCTTGCCGGGATATCATTGATCATCTTCCGCTCCGTCATCGGAACCGACCACCGGCTCCAGCGCCGTCACGAGGTCATCGTCATGTAAATTCATAACCTTAACGCCCATTGCGTTCCGTCCCGTCACACGGATATCGGCAACCTTTATCCTTATTATCTTGCCTTGTTTGCTTGTTATCATCAGCTCATCGGTAGGGTCCACTTTCCTGACGGCGGCCACGTTACCGTTCCGGCCGCCTGTCTTTATTGTTATCACGCCCTTGCCTCCGCGCCTTGTTTTGCGGTAATCGTCAACCAGCGATATCTTCCCGTAGCCGTTCTCCGTCACCGTGAGAAGCATGTCCTCTCCCGTGACCGTTGCCATCGCCACCACCGAATCGCCTTCGTTCAGCGTCATTCCCTTGACGCCCATGGTGTCCCTTCCTGTGGGACGCACATCGCGCTCGTTGAACCTGCACGCCTGACCGCCCTTCGTCGCGATTATTATCTCCGCGTCACCCGTTGTCAGATGCGTCTCGACGAGCTCGTCGCCTTCCTCCAGTTTTATCGCCTTGATGCCTCTTGCCCTTACGTTGCCGTATGCGCTCAGGCATGTCTTCTTCACAAGACCCTTCAAAGTGCAGAACGCCAGATATTTATCATCAGGGAAATCACTGACGCAAATGGTGTTCATCACCTTCTCGCCTTCCTCAAGATCAGGGAGCATGTTCACTATCGGTTTCCCTTTGGATTGTCTGCTTCCCTCGGGTATCCTGTACCCTTTCAGCCAGTGCAGACGTCCCTTGTTGGTGATGAACATCACGTAATCGTGCGTCGACGTCACGAAGAGATTGACAACGTGATCCTCCTCCTTGGTCTGCATTCCTATGAGACCCACGCCTCCGCGCCCCTGCTGCCTGTATGTGCTCAGCGGGATGCGCTTGATGTAATTGTCGCCCGTTATCGTTATCACGACGTCCTCCCTTGGTATAAGGTCCTCTTCGTCCGTGTCTATCGCGTTCGGATCGATGACGGTGCGGCGGTCGTCGCCGTGCGCCGCTTTCATCTCTTCGAGTTCGTTCTTTATTATTGCCATTACGCGGGACTCGTTCGCGAGTATGTCGCGCAGGTCGGCCATTAATTTTATGATCTCCTCGTACTCCGCCTTCAGCGACTCTATCTCCAGCCCCGTCAGCTTCTGAAGCCTGAGGTCAAGTATCGCCTTCGCCTGCTCTTCCGATATCGTAAGCAGTGAGATCAGACCTTCCTTTGCCTCCTCGGCGGTCTTTGACGCGCGTATAAGCGCTATTGTCTCGTCAAGCATGTTCAGCGCTTTCATTAATCCTTCGAGAATGTGGTGCCTCTTCGCCGCCTGGTCAAGATCGTACTGTGTCCTTCTTGTTATCACTTCTTTTCTGTGCTTCAGATAATGGGACAGCATATCCTTCAGACCGAGCGTCCTCGGTTTGTTATCGACAAGCGCTAAATTGATTATGCCGAACGTCTGCTCCATTCTCGTCTGCTTGAACAGATTCTCAAGAACGACGTTCTCTATCGCATCCTTGTGCAGTTCGATGACGATGCGCATCCCGTTACGATCGGATTCGTCACGGAGATCGGTTATCCCTTCTATTTCTTTATTTTTCACGCGCTCGGCGATCTCCTCGATCAGCAGAGCCTTGTTCACTTGATACGGGATCTCATCGACAATTATCTTTGATTTGCCTGACGGCGATGTTTCAATATGAGTGTTCGCCCTTATCTTGACCTTCCCTCGTCCTGTCATATACGCGGACATTATCCCGGCGAGGCCGTATATCGTCCCTCCCGTCGGAAAATCGGGACCTTTTATGAATTCCATCAGTTCGCCGACGTCGGCGTCCGGGTTGTCTATCACGTGGACCAGCGCATCCACCACTTCTGACAAATTGTGCGGGGGCATCTTCGTCGCCATTCCCACCGCGATACCATCGGAACCGTTCACCAGCAGGTTCGGGAACTTTGACGGCAGTACGGACGGCTCTTTCAGCGAGCCGTCGAAGTTGTCCACGAAATCTACCGTTTCTTTATCAAGATCGGCCAGAAGGTCAGCCGAGATCTTTGATAATTTCGCTTCCGTGTAACGCATCGCCGCCGCCGAGTCGCCGTCGACGGAACCGAAGTTGCCCTGACCGTCCACGAGCGGGTATCTTAACGAGAACGGCTGCGCCATCCTCACCATTGATTCATATGCGGCCGAGTCGCCGTGCGGATGGTATTTTCCGAGCACTTCTCCAACAACTCTCGCGGACTTCTTGTGCGCGCGGTTGTGCGTCAGCCCCATGTCGTGCATCGCATACAATATTTTTCTGTGAACGGGCTTCAGACCGTCGCGCACGTCAGGCAGCGCCCTTCCCACGATAACGGACATCGCGTAATCGATGTACGAGCGCTGCATCTCTTTCTCAATGCTCTGCGACACCACTTTCGGTACTATCTTATCGTTATCATCATCCATGGTATCACACATCCAGATTGATCACTTCGTGCGCATGTTCCACTATGAAATCCCTGCGCGGTTCCACGGCGTCGCCCATGAGCATTGTGAAAAGTTCGTCGGCAAGCATCGCGTCCTCGATCATCACCTGNTTCATTATCCTNGTCTCGGGGTCCATCGTCGTCTCCCATAACTGCTTGGGATCCATTTCGCCGAGACCTTTGTATCTCGTTGTCTGCGCGCCCTGACCGAACTCCTCCAGCGCCTTGGCGAGCTCGGCGTCGTTGTAAACGTACTTCTCCTTCTTTCCTTTGTACACGCGGTAGAGCGGCGGCATCGCCAGGTATACGTAACCGGCTTCTATCAGCGGTCTCATCTGCCTGAAGAATAATGTCAGCAGTAACGTGCTTATGTGCGCCCCGTCCACGTCCGCATCGGTCATTATCACAATGTTATGGTACCTAACCTTGGAAAGGTCGAAATCGTTGCCGATCCCTCCGCCCACCGCGATCACCAGATTCTTTATCTCCTCACTTTGTAATATCTTGTCCGGCCGCGCCTTCTCGACGTTCAGTATCTTTCCTCTTAACGGAAGTATCGCCTGGAACATCCTGTCCCTTCCCTGTTTGGCGCTGCCTCCCGCTGATTCGCCCTCGACGATGTAAAGTTCCGATCTGGCTGGATCGCGTTCGGTGCAGTCCGCCAGCTTTCCCGGGAGACTCGTGCCTTCGAGCACGCTCTTCCTTCTCGTAAGCTCCTTGGCCTTCCTGGCCGCCTCTCTTACCTGCGCCGCGAATATTGATTTTCTGATGATAAGTTCGGCGGTCTTCGGGTTCTCTATGAGAAATTCCGATAACTTCTCGCCCATCACCGACGACACGGCGCCCTGCGCCTCGCTGTTCCCTAATTTAGATTTGGTCTGGCCCTCGAACTGCGGTTCAGGTACCTTCACGCTCAGTATCGCTGTGAGTCCCTCACGCACGTCCTCTCCGGTTAACGGTTCGCCGTCCTTCATAAGGCCGTTCGTCTTCGCGTAATCGTTTATCGTCCTTGTCAGCGCCGTTCTGAAACCGGCCATGTGCGTCCCGCCGTCCGGTGTGCTTATCGTGTTGACGAAGGAATTTATCGTCTCATTATAGCCGTCAGTGTACTGAAGCGCGACTTCCACCTCGATGCCGGAGCTCTCGCCGTGTATGTATATCGGATTCTGATGTATCGGTGCCTTGTTCTTGTTAAGGAATGACACGAACTCCGACACGCCGCCCTCGAAATGGAAATTTTCGGAACGCCCGGATCTCATATCTTCGAAATATATCGCAACGTTCCGGTTGAGGAACGCCTGGTTCCTGAACCTTAACTGTAATACCTCGTACTCAAAGTCCACCGTCTCGAATATCGACGTGTCGGGATAGAACGTTATTGTTGTTCCCGTTCTGGAAGATGCGCCGAGCTCCTCCAGCGGCCCGTCGGGTATGCCGTACGAGTACGACTGCCTGAACTTCTTGCCGTCCCTCTCCACCTCCGCGATCAGCTTCGCCGATAATGCGTTCACCACCGAAACGCCGACGCCGTGCAGTCCGCCCGATACCTTGTAGCTGTTGTGGTCGAACTTGCCGCCCGCGTGAAGATGTGTCATCACAAGTTCTAACGCGGATTTGCCTTTCTCGTGCATTCCCGTGGGTATGCCGCGTCCGTCGTCCGCGACCGTCACCGAACCGTCCTTGTTCACGTACACGGAGATCAATGACGCATAACCGGCCATCGCCTCGTCGATACTGTTGTCCACCACCTCGTAGACCAAGTGATGGAGACCGCGTGAATCGGTGCTCCCCACATACATTCCCGGACGCTTCCTTACCGCTTCCAGTCCTTCCAGTACAACAATCCCATCCGCATCATAACTATTCTGTCCGCTGTCCTCGCTCATGTCTTCCCATCCGTTGCCCATCCGCATCTGACCGGCTGATGCTCATTGGTATTGTTAAGGTTGTTTATAATACCATCGCATGCACGCGCGTGCACGCGCATGAGAGTCTCCGAAAAAACGTCAAGTAACCCATAAATACGCATCGCCCATTAAGAGGGCGATGAGCAGTATAATGGAACAGGCCAGAGCGGGCGTGACGCCCCTTATCGCGGAGGCCGCGAAGAAGGAGGGCGTGAGCGGCGAGTTCTTACGTAACGGTGTCGCATCCGGCCGCATCGTGATACCCTGCAATCCTCTTCACAATCCTGTGCCCTGTGCCATCGGCGACGGTATGAGCATCAAGATCAACGCCAACATCGGCACATCGCGCGACATGACGTCGGTCGAGGACGAGGTCAGAAAACTGTCCGTGGCGCTGAAGTACGGCGCGGACTCGGTCATGGACCTGAGCACCGGCGGCGATATCGACCGCATACGAAGAACGATCATAGCGCGGTGCCACGCGATCGTCGGCACCGTTCCCGTATACCAGACCGGATTGGTGGCCGCAAGGAAGAATGCCGTCGTCGATATGACGGAGGACGACATCTTCAACGGTATCGAGACGCATGCGAAGGACGGCGTTGATTTTATGACCGTGCATTGCGGGATAACGAAGGAAAGCGTAAAATGGCTCAGCGCGTCGGACAGGAAGATGGACATCGTCTCGCGCGGCGGATCGTTCCTTACCGCGTGGATACTGCACAACGGTAAGGAGAACCCGCTTTACGAAAATTTCGACTACCTTCTGGAAATGGCAAAAAAATATGAGGTGACGCTGTCGCTCGGCGACGGTTTCAGGCCGGGATGCATAGACGACGCTACTGACGCCGCACAGATATCCGAGCTGATGACGCTGGGCAGGCTCGTAAAAAGATGCAGGGAGGCCGGTGTGCAGTCCATAGTCGAGGGACCCGGCCACGTGCCGCTGAGCGAGGTGCCCGCGAACGTTCACATTCAGAAGAAGATATGCCACGGCGCACCCTTCTACGTGCTCGGTCCTTTGGTCACCGACATAGCGCCGGGTTACGATCACATCGTCGGCGCCATAGGCGGCGCCGCGGCGGCGCAGAGCGGCGCTGATTTTCTGTGTTACGTGACGCCGGCGGAGCATCTTTCGCTCCCTGACATCGACGACGTCCGCGAAGGAGTCATCGCATCAAAGATCGCGGCCCACGTCGGCGACCTGTGCAGACGCGGCGATATGACGAGGGACAACGAAATGGCACGCGCCAGAAGGGCGCTTGACTGGGAGTCGATGTTCAGCATCGCCCTGGACCCCGATAAGGCCAGGAAGTACCGGAAACGGGGCAGCACGGAGAAGGAAGAGGGATGTTCCATGTGCGGCGACGTGTGCGCAATAAAGATCGTTGACCGTTACCTCAAGAATGAAGAGAAGAAAGAATAAAAATGATGCCGGCGCGGTCCTCCGCGCCGGATGAGATGTGTTTACAGCTCGTCGGGCAGTATTTCCATAATGCTGAGTATCGGCAGGACCACCATGAGTGCGCCCGCGACGACCTCGACCCAGAAGCCTGTTCCCAGATAGTCCATGAACCCGTCGAATTCGCTCATTGTTATGAACGGCATTATTATCACGAGAATGCCGAGAACGATAACGATGATCTTCGATATCGGCACGCTGATGTCCATGAGCTCAAGGAGCGCCAGGATCAGCACCAATACCCCGAGTACAAGCGATACTACCGGCATATAATAACGGAAGCCGCCGTCATATTCGGTCCCGTCCGAGAAAAAGTCCCAGCCGGTCACGCCGTTCCCCCAGAGGGATAACCAATCGAGGAAGACTCCCGCTATCGCCAAAATACCCGCGACAAGCATGAGCAGCCAAAAAAGATTCATTTTGAATTCCATTTCCTTTCACCTATGCCCTTTTCGGGACATGGGTCCAGTATTGTTTCTCACGGATTTAAAAATGCCCACCGCTTAAGAGGAAAATGGAGCCACTGGAGGGAATTGAACCCCCGACCAACTGATTACGAATCAGTCGCTCTACCGCTGAGCCACAGTGGCGCTGGTTGGTGCATAATGATGCATGATATATAATTTTGTTATCCTGACCGGCCGGAGAACATGTTCCTGAACACCAGCGCGTCCTGCTCAAGCAGCGGCGATTCGCATATGAACGTGCAATCTTTTTCGCTGTCGTTCAGCACCCCGGCGAGAAGCGACATGTCCGGGTCCGCCGAAGAAAGAGGAAGATGCATCTTCTCTCCTTTCGCGGTGTATTCGATGCAGCTTATATGAAAATGCGGTATATCGCCGGCAAGCGGAAAGAACTCATCAACGAGTTCTTTCATATCTTCTTTCGTTCTCAGCGAGCCGCCGTACCTTGCGTGCACGTGCGCCACATCAAGCACCGGGCGCGTTCCGGGGACGCTGTCCATGACCTTGCTTATTTCTTTCAGCGTACCCCACGTTGCCGGCCGTCCCATGGTCTCCAGACCGAGTATGACATCTTTGATGCCGTCGTCATCCATGATATCCTTGCATTTGTTCAGGCCGTCTATCACCGAGTCCGTCGCTTTTGACGGTTCTTTCCCGTAGGACGCCGCGTGTATCACGATAATATAAGCGCCCATATTGTGCGCCGCCCTTACGGTATCAATGACCCATGAGATGCTTTTCACTCTCGTTTCCGGCGTGTCAGAGTTGAAACTTATGAAATACGGGGCATGCGCGCTTAATCGTATGTCAAGCTCTTTCGCTCTGTTCCCTATCTCTTTCGCCTTTTCCGCGGATATCCGCGCTCCGCGCACGAACTCCATTTCCAATGCGTCCAGTCCCATTTCCTTTATGGTGTTCAGTGCGTCATTCGCATCTTTGCTATTCTGCGGATATCCCGCCGGTCCGAAACGCATGCTTTACCGAACGCCGGATGTGTATATCTTTTATTCGGAGCAATGTCTTTATTTCAGTTCATTATCGGTCAGGCATGAGGCTCGATCTTAACGTTTCGCTTGATCCGACGCTCGGATGCGGCCAGGCGCACAGATGGGTCAAAAAGGGAAACGTTTGGGAAGGTGTCCTCGGCGACAATATCGTCACACTGGAAGAGAAGAACGGATACGTACTGTGCGAAGGCACTTGCGACAAAGATATGATGCTTGATTATCTGCGCAGTAGTGACGATCTGGATATCATATACGGCGAAATATCAAAAGATCCGTTCGTCCGTGCGCTGGCGGACGCCTGTCCGGGTATGCGCATTCTGAAACAAGACCCATGGGAATGTATGGCGACATACCTTCTGGCAACGAACGCCAATGTGAAACGGATAGGTGCGATGGTTGACGCGGTCTGCAGAACTTTCGGCAAGGACCTGGGCGGACGTTTCTCTTTTCCTGGCGCGAAGGAGATCGCCGGCCGGTCATGCCTTTTGCCTGATTGCAGGCTCGGATACCGCGAGAGAAGGTTATTCGAGCTTGCGGAGAAGGTCGCCGACCGCATCATCGTGCCGGACGATATGGCAAAGATGGACCGCTGTGAATGCGCTGATTCACTGAAGGCAATAAACGGCATCGGCGACAAGGTCGCAGACTGCATATCACTCTTCGCGTTCGGTCATTTGGACGCGTTCCCCATAGACGCGAGGATAGAACGCATCCTCAGCGAAAAGTACGGCGTATCGGGCAGTTACAAAAAACTGTCCGCCTTCGCTGAGGAACGTTTCGGACGGTACGCCGGTTACGCGCAGGAGCTTCTGTATCACAGCGGTATTATCTTGGGGTCGCAGGCGCAGGTCGGCGGCTCGCAGCCCATCTGAACCTCGTATATCTTGGCGAGCATGCCTATTCTCTTGACAATAAGGCAGATATTGCATATCTCGCTCGCGAACTCTGCGCTCTCCGCCGCGATCCTCTTAGCGGAGTTGCGGACCTCTTCCATGAACTTATCATGCTGAGGGCTCTCGTCTATCAGGGGGTTGTCCCCTCTCTTCTTCTTAAGGTACTGTGATATCGCCGCGTCTGTGACGCCGAAACGCCTGGCCACCTCGGCCTGCGACATCCCGTGGTTCTCGACCAATTCCTTGGCTACTTCCCTTCTTATAGTGGGCAATACGTACCAGACAACCAGTTCGCAAGGTATCTTCATGATACGATGCATAGGCTTAACGGGTATTTAAACCTGCATGTTCGACCTTAAGTATGCATTATTTCATGGTGCCCGGGTGCGTCTTGTGATAGAACTCGCATACGTCCCAGTCCTTATCCTCTTCCTTTTTGCGGTCCGCGGAGACGCCCAGCGACACCATCGTCGCCTTTATGAACTTAAGAGCGTCGTCGTTCCCTTTGAGATCGTCTATCTTCGCGCCGGTCACCGTAAGTTTGCCTTTGAACGAACCGATTATCTTTGTTCCCTGAAAAACAACGTTCTCCGACGATCCGCATTCCTGCTTCACCGTATCGCGAAGATAAACGTGAAGGTTGTCCTGAGTGTTAAGGATGAACATCTCTTCCGTCATTTCGATGTTCCTGTCAATGTCCTCCTTCAGCATCCAGATGACCGTCGGGTCGTTCTCCCTCAGGAACCCTTTCACCAGAAGGCCGTCATCCTCGAGTTCAGCCAATACCGATCTGAGCTCGCCCATCCTGACGCCCATGATAAAACGGTAAAGCTGTTCCGCCGAGAACGCGCCGAAGCATTTGAAATGCCTTCCGATCACGTCCTTCAGCGCCTCCCGCTGCCCCATCCCGTTATCCTGAACGAGACAGTAATTCCTTCCGCCGTCAGTGTATACGTGAGATGCGTGCGTCAGTTTGCTTAACGTCTCTAACGTCCTTTCGGGCGAGAACGGCGAGTGCTCAAGTATCTCCTTCCTTGACACCGGCTGCCTTTCATTTATTAGCTCGGTCAATATTTTCATATCATCGTCGGCGGTGACGTTCTTCGCCGCTCTGTATATGCCGGCGAACTCTTTCGTCGTGTATCCGTGGAATCCCGGCACCAGGGACATGCTCATCAGCCCGGACGAAACGGCGAGCTTCTTCAGAGGCGTCCGTTCAGTGACGCGCGTAAGCATCTCCGCGTCCGTCCGTATGTACCCGCGGTCGGCGACCGCCTCGGCCGCCGTCCTGTATCTTACCGACGGAAGTGCTCTTTGTTTCCTTATCGCGTAACTTATCAGCTCGCTGTCAGCGAATGTTCTAGGCACGAACTTTCCTTTCGCGTAGAACCCGTTCACGAAATGGTAACCTTTCAACGTTAACGTCTCCGAGGCCGCGTCGTCAAGCTCTGCCGCGTCGACGTTTAGAACTTCCCTTATGCGGACAATGTTCTGCCCTTTCATCGCGAAGAATTTCATAAGGTCATCGACGGCGTCCAGGAGCTCCCCGAATCTTTCCGGCTGTTCGATATCTACCGAACGTATCTCAACGCAGCCGGACATCTCCCAGATCTCCAGCGCGCCGGCTATCCGGTCGCCGGTGACGACCGGATATATCCACCTGTCGCCGTAACGCGACGATATCTCGGCCCACTTCGACGCCAGCACGGGATCGAAGAGCGAGAGGATGCGCATTCTCTCCTCCGCTGTGCCTTTTGTATCTATTTTTTCTATCTCATCGGGCATCACGTACATCGGCGTCTGTCCTTCGCCCACGTAGACTACCGCAGCCCCGACCGCGTTCATTAACAGCGGAACGTCATCGTGCGGAACGCCGACTATGAACCTTATGGCCATCGCCGGCACCGGTCCGTACGCGCGCACCGCCTTTTCCGCGAGCTCTTCGACAATGTTCCCGGACGGTATTCCCGGCGTGTATATCTCGTAGACGTTCTCCGACCCCCAATCTTCCCTTTCATCGTACGCCCTTACTATCTTCAGCGCCCTGTCAAGACGGTTGACGGATTCTTTCACCTCATCTTTATCGAGACCTGACTCGGCGATCAGCTGCCTCGTCGTCGCCTTTCCCATCCCCGCTATGAACGCCAGCGTTCTTTCATCTGCGGGCATCAGCGGCTCGTTGCGTATTGACGCGTACTTCTCGCCGTCCTCCGACAGCACGTAACGCACCCTTCCGCGCACGAATCTTCCGAGAAGGATCTTTCCCTCGGAGCGCATCGCGCCCCATTCCTCCATCCGGAATCCGTCGACGCGGTTGAAGACGTCCAGTACGCTTCCCGCCGAGCCGTAGAATTTGAAGTAATCGACGATCGAGCTGAACCTGTTGCCTTTGGAACGCCTGTAACGTTCCGCGGCGGCGTGGCTGAACACGTTGCTGTGCCCCGCTTTCAGGCGCATGCGGTCCGTGCGGAGCATGTACTGATCGTTCTCCGATATCAGGAAGCGCCCGCACGCCAGCTCGCCGTCGGCCGTGAGCGCATCAAGCGCCGTCTTGGCGTCGCTCTCGCTTACGGACAAAGCGAACGCAACTTCGTGAACGGTGGCGGGCGCAAAGCACTCAAGATGTCTCATGATCACCCGGTCAAGCGACGCGTTCCTGTCCTGTTCCTTATATTCGGAGCGTGAGAATGACCATTTGTTCCTTGTTATGTCCGTTCTTGTGATGAGGTACATCGACTCAAGCTTTCTCAGCGACCTGAAGACGGTGTCCTCGTCTATGCCCGTCCTTTCAACGATGTCATCGATCGCCGACCCTTTATCGAGCGACGCGATGACCTTATTATCAATATCGTTCAGCTCCCTCTCCTTTTTGGTCGCGGCCGCGTAGTACGATAGTTCGTCCATCGCCATTATGTGCGGGTCGTCGAGGAATACCGTGCCTATCTTCCCTTCTTTCAGCAGTTCGCGGCACCACTGGTCAACCGTCTTCCTGTCGGCGTCCGCGTACGCGTAAACATTACGCCCCCTTTCCCTGAACGCCTGTAACGGTCCGGTGCGCATAAGCATCGGGACTATGTCGTCTTTACCCGAGATACGTCCGATCTTTTCTCTGAAATACGGTATTACACGATCTTCATCGAACTCAAAGTCCTTCAGCGAGTCGCCCATCGCACGGTACAGAACTTTTCTGTGCAGTTCCCGTAACAAAGCGCTCCTGTCCTCCATTAACACGATATCGGAAAATCCCGAGAGTATGGCGTTGTGCGCGAACGGGGACGGCGTTCCGCTGAATCTTATTATATCGACGAACATCTCGCCGTTTTCTATCATATCGAGAACAACACGGGCGTTCTTGATGTCCATGTCATCTTCAAGAACCTCACGGTATGTTTCCTCGATGACAGGCATATCGTCCATGCTGCCGAGCGCGTCCAGCAGGTACGCGGAACGTACCTGCTGCCTGTTCACCGATATCGAACGGCCCATGTAGTTGCGCAATATCATAAAACTTCTGGACGCGGTGTGCCTGAACCTCATCTTGAATATCTCCGAGTCTTTCACCGCCTTCCTGAGAATTCCCTCGAGATCTTTTGATGTGAGCAGCGTTCCTATCTTTTCAATGTCGGCATGACGTGACGTTCCGATCATGAAACTGTCATCGGACATCGTCACCGACACGTTGCACCCGAGTACGTTGGAAAGACGGTACGCGTATCCGCGCGACAGCGCGTCGTTCACGCGCCTGCCGAACGGGAAATGGAATATCAGTCTGTAATTGCCGGACGGGTCTATGTACTCCTCGACCGCCAGTCTCTTATCGTCCGGTATTATGTCGGTGGTCATCTTCTGCTCGTTAAAATACGAAAGTATCGACCTTGCGGAACCTTCGTCAATATCGAACTCACCGCACAGGTCGTTTATATCGGCGTCCCCGTTCTCCA
Organism: Methanomassiliicoccaceae archaeon; assembly: GCA_009776695.1. GTDB lineage: Archaea > Thermoplasmatota > Thermoplasmata > Methanomassiliicoccales > Methanomethylophilaceae > Methanomicula. Next base: position 2,952 of record WRNI01000023.1, on the reverse strand, counting down.
TTCTCGTTGCCAGTTCACCTCTGAACTTCGCAACCTCCATGGAAAGGTCGAACGACCTCGGGAGCATCTCGCCCGCCCATGACGGCACCGTCGGTTTCCTTCCCGATGCCTCTTTGACATATGCGCTCATGCCTTTGGTGCGGACGAATTCGAATGATCTTCCGCCTAATACGAAAATATCCCTTGGTGATAATCTTTCAACGAATTTTTCAGAAAGTTCGCCCATCGATGATCCGTGATTCGTTATCACGCGGTAGTTCGCCTCCTCGGGTATCGTGCCGAGGTTCATGAAATAGATCATCCTGGAACCTTTCTTCCTTCCGAATTTGTTGTCCGCCGGGTCGTACCATAACTTTGAGTAAACGCCCTCGAACTCGTCCTTGCTTCCCAGATATCGAAGAACGCTGATGAACTTCTCCTTCGGAAGGTCACGATAACAGTACGATCCTTTTACCAATTCGTATGCGTCGTCAACATCCCATCTGCTGTCCAGGCTCATGCCCACTGTCGCCTGGGCGAGAACATCAAGGCAGTTCTCCGGTATACCGACGCGATCTATATCGCCGCGGTGCGCCGCGCGGCACATCACCGCGCATTCAACGAGATCGTCCTGATCGAACACCAGTAAACGTCCCTTGGACGTCCTTCCCATGCTGTGGCCGCTCCTGCCTATCCTCTGAAGACCTTTGGCGACCGATTTCGGAGAACCTATCTGGCATACGAGATCGACGGAACCGATATCGATGCCAAGTTCCAATGACGTCGATGATACGACGCACTTTACCTCGCCGCGCTTAAGACGTTCCTCGACGTCCAGTCTCGTCTCTTTGCCCAGCGAGCTGTGATGCACCGCGATATTTTCCATTCCGCGTTCTTTCAGCTTGTAGACGACGCTCTCCGCGCCTGACCGCGTGTTCGTGAAAACAAGAGTGGTATCATGCTCTTCGATCAGCTCTTTCAGCTGATCGTACATCTTTGAATTGACGATCTCCGACGATAACGCGGTCATATCGTCGGCCGGGCATATAACTTTTAGATCAAGTTCCTTTCTCGTTTCGGATTCCACTAACGCTACATTTCTCGTCTTACCGTCATCGACGCCCACGAGAAATCCTGCTATCGCCTCTATCGGCGCCAGCGTCGCCGACAATCCTATCCTTGTTATCGGGTTCTCGCAGTGCGCCCTCAGCCTTTCCAGCGTAAGCGAGAGGAACGCGCCTCTTTTGGAATCGCATATATCGTGAATTTCATCGAGTATGACCCACTCCACGTTCTTCAGCCGTTCCTTGAACTTCGGCGCCTCGAGGACGAGCGCGAGCGACTCCGGCGTTGTTATGAGGATGTGCGGAGGTTTGCGGAGCATCTTCTGTCTTTCGTACTGCGACGTATCGCCGGAACGTACGGCGACGCGTATCTCGGGCGCATTCATTCCTTTTTCCGCGGCAACTTTTTTTATCTCGCCCAGCGGTGTGTTGAGATTCCTGTTGATGTCGTTGGCGAGCGCCTTCAGCGGCGAGATGTAAACGCAGTATATCCGTTCCTCAAGCTTGCCTTCGGACGCGTATCTGGTAAGTTCGTTGATTATCGACAGGAACGCCGTCAGCGTCTTTCCGGAACCGGTGGGCGACGACACAAGAACATTCTTCCTTTCGTGTATTATCGGAATGGCCTTCGCCTGCGGCTCCGTCAGCGAATCGAAACGTTCGCTGAACCACGCGGATATGAGCGGTTCCATTACACACATCACTTCCTCCTTAGTGTACACTTTATCCGCTCTTTCCATCGGCCCACCTGTAAATCCGTGTACGCTACACGGTGGACTTTAATGTACTTTGCGTTCATTTCGCTGAAAAACCGGCGGAAAAAGTAATTAAACATATGACGTGATTGGCAGGCATGAGATATGCCGCCGCGTCTGCCGTTGCGCTGCTTATGCTTGCAACCGCGCTCTTAATGCCTTTCATGGGCGGCGGGAACGCCGCCGGCGCTCCCGGTGACGAGGTGACCGTGTCCGGACGGATCGTTTACGGACTGGACGCATACGCCAAACCCATCGGGCTGAAAGACGTGAAGGTGACCGTCGGGACGGAGACCGCCTTAAGCGATGATGACGGGGAATTCGAGCTGCTGATAGAACCCGGTACGTATGAGATAAAATTCGAGATCAGCGGCTACAGCGTTCTGATATGGCCGGGCGCCGTCTATGAGGATGATGACGCCTGTATGGTGGACGTGAACGCCGGGGGTCTTTCACTGAGCGACACGGCGATGGTCCGCGCAACGGGTACGATCTACGGTGCCGTCACGCGCGCGGATAACGATTCGCCGGTACAGGGGGTCACCGTTCAGGTCATCGGTCCCGACGGCAAAGTGATAGCGTCAGGCAGGACGGACGGTGACGGGATGTATTCGATAGAGTGCCCGAACAGAGATGGCTACACGGTCTCCACCAGCAGTCTCTACCTTAAAGAGATGTCATACGAGAACGTGGACCTCGACGCCGGCGAGACCGTGAGGCTGGACTTTGCGCTTGAGCTCAAAGAGGAGGCCACGTACCTTTTCGGCTTTGATCTTACGCATTCGCTGATGCTCATCGGCGGTATAATCGGGCTGTTCCTTCTGATCTTTGCGATATCATACAGGATACACATCGGCAAACATCCCGGATCGTCGAAGATATATTCTGACCCGGGGAAGAAGGATCAGGAATGACGTTCCATCGCTTCATTCACTTTTGACCGTACTTCGTCATAGATGCTGTTGCCGTGCGCATCCATCGCCACGACCAGCGGGCCGAGACGTTCCGCTTTGAATATCCATACTGACTCGGCCATCCCGAGGTCCTCCCATTCCATGCCGACAACATTGCCCAGACCTTCTGCCAGTGAGACCGCCGCGCCGCCTATGGCGGCGAGATACACACAGCCTACTTCACTCATCACCTGCAGTACC
>WRNI01000022.1 GCA_009776695.1 Methanomassiliicoccaceae archaeon | reverse complement strand
CCGCACTCAGAGCATTCGAAGTAATTTACCTTCTTTACCCTCATCTCTTCGGGAACGTCGATGTACTCGCCGCACTTCCTGCAGCAGACCTCTCCAGGAAGCACCAGGGAGCCGCATCTCTTGCATCTGCCGTAACCCTGCGGATATAAGCGTCCCTCGGCCTCCAGCCTCGCCCTCGTCCTCTCAAGGTTCCGGCGCATCCACCACACGAGCACCACCAGAAGGACAAAGGAGAGCACGAGGTTCAAAATTATCCCTACCAGGTACAATCCGATATTCGAATTCAGCACATAGTTCGGCGGATGTAAGAAATAAACCTCCAACTCGAACAGAACGAACATCAGCGCCGCCGTGATCAGCAGAAGCCTGATGTCCCTGACTCGGAACAGCCGAAGGATGAAATAAGCAAATATCGCGATGCAAAGACCCGTCAGCGGGTCGACCCCTAACGCCAGAACGAGCAGGGCCGACATCAGCAGCGCGAGCGCGATACCGGCTGGTATCGCCGCCTTCGTCTCCCTGAATTCCTGAAACTTCGTCTTCTGATATCCGTCCATTGTTGCGGTCAATGGCATTATCGTATAAAAACTGCCCGAACGATGATAAAACGTTAATATCCTTCTTATTATGCTGATGTATCATCGGAAGGGAGGAACGGACGGTTGGCCACCATCGACGAACAGATAAAGGAATTGGAGGAGGAGATATCCAACACCAAGTACAACAAGTCGACGGAAGGCCACATCGGCAAACTTAAGGCAAAGATCGCCCGCCTGATGAACGAACAGGAAAAGAGACGGTCATCAAAAGCTTCCGGCAAAGGGTTCAGCGTCAAAAAGTCGGGGAACGCTACTGTTGCTCTCGTTGGCTTTCCGAGCGTCGGAAAATCAACGCTGCTGAACCAGCTGACCGGCGCCAAATCGACTGTTGGCGCATATCATTTCACAACGCTGGACGTCGTTCCCGGTGTTCTGGAATATAATCACGCGAAAATTCAGATACTGGACATGCCCGGGCTGATAAAGGGCGCTTCGAAAGGAAAAGGGAAGGGACGTGAAGTAATAGCCGCGGCGAGGTCCGCGGACGTGATACTTTATGTTGCCGATGTGTTCAATCCGGATCTTTCCATACTTGAGAGGGAGCTTTGGGACGCCGCCATAAGAGTGAACCAAAGACCGCCGGACGTTGTGATAACGTCATCCGATTACGGCGGGATATCGATAAAACCGACGGTGAAGCTTACAAAGATAGATGAAAAGCTTGCTATGGAGATGGTCGCCGCCTACGGTCATGTGAACGCCGCCGTTGTCATACGCGAGGATATCAATATGGAACAGCTGCTTGACGTCCTGACCGGGAACCGCGTTTACATCGACGCGATGATCGCGGTGAACAAAGTTGACCTTGCGGACGCCGCCAAAATGGACGCCGTTTACAAAAAATTGCCCGATCTGAGAAAAGTTCCGGTATCGGCGGCGACCGGATACGGAATAGAACATCTCAAGCAGGCATTGTTCGAAACGATCGATCTCATACGGATATATCTGAAGCCTCAGGGTCAGGATGCCGATATGGATGTCCCGCTCATCGTAAAGAACGGCAACACGATCGGTGATGTGTGTGAACAAATTCACAGAACATTCCGTCCTAACTTCCGTTACGCGATGGTCTGGGGGGACAGCGCCAAATTTCCAGGGCAGACGGTCGGGATCGATCACGTGGTAAAAGACGGGGACGTCGTGACGATAATCGTGCGCAGGTGACCCTGCCGTCTTTTGACGCACCGGCGGCCATCAATGCCGCCGTGCCCGACGGCAACAGATTTATTGTTGTTATCGTATCACAGCGATATCATGATCCAATGCCCGCGCGGAACGAGGGATTTTCTTCCCGATGAGATGGAAAGACGGAGATATTATGAGAATGTTCTGAGGAACGTCGCAAAAATATTCAATTTCAGGGAGACGGCGACACCGATATTCGAGGAAACGGAATTGTTCGTGATGAGATCGGGACCGAACATCCTCAACGAGATATACGCGTTCAAGGACAAGGGCGGCCGTGATATCGCGTTACGTCCTGAGATGACGGCGCCGGCGATCAGGATGTTCGTCAACGAGATGAGCAACGAACCGCGCCCGCTGAAGTTATTCTACTTTGGCCAGTGCTTCCGTTACGAACGGCCGCAGAGCGGCCGTTACCGCGAGTTCTTTCAGTTCGGTGCCGAACTGATAGGCAACGCCAACGCGGAAACGGACGCGGAAGTCATCGCGCTGGCGGCGTCGATGATAAAGGCGCTCGGTCTTAAGGAGTACAAGATAAGGATAGGGCACATCGGCATCCTCAGGAACATGATAACATCGGCCGGCGTCCCGTCCGACAAATTGCCTGAAGTGCTTCAGAAACTGGACAAGAAGATGTACGATGACGCGAGAACATTACTTGAGAGAATGAACATCAGCGGTGACGCCGCTGATAACATCTTTAAAATAACGGAGACGGTCGGCGGAAAAGAGGTTCTCGATCTGGTTTCGAACGAGGAGGCCGCGTATCTCAGAGAGCTTGCCGGTGTACTGGAGGCGATGGGCGTCGATGACATTGAGATAGACCTTGGAGTGGTCAGAGGTCTCGATTATTACACCGGCATCGTGTTCGAAGCGGAGGCGCCGTCGCTGGGCGCAGAGAAGCAGATATGCGGCGGCGGTTCTTACTCGTTATCGGAACTGTTCGGCGGCGAGAAGGTGTTCTCAACGGGCTTCGCGATAGGATTCGACAGGATACTGCTTGCCATGGAGAAGGAAGGCCAAAAATTCGAAGGCAGGGGGGTTGACGCTTATGTCGTTCCCGTGACGGATGATGTCAGGCTTGATGCATCAAAGATCGTTTCGATGCTTCGCTCCGAAGGCATAAGCGCGGACATCGACATAATGCGCAGGAAGATGGCAAAGTCCATGAAGCACGCGTCCGCGGTGAATGCAAAATACGCTGTGATCGTGGGACGCAACGAGCTTAACGAAAATTCCGTTACGGTCAGAGATATGGGCACAGGCGATCAGAAAATGATAAAACTGAACGAGCTTGTATCACTTCTCAGATGATCCCGCGTGCTCGTCCATCTTCCTGTTCAGCAAAGAATCGGCGACCGTTATCATAGGATCGGAACGTCTGACGTGCGTGAATTTAACATTGCGTATGCCTGATGTCATCGCCTTCGCGTCGAGATACAGCGGCACAATGCTCTTTGCCTTTACCTTGTAACGGCCTTTCATCTGCTCTATGGCCAATTTTGAGTCCATTATGAACTCGACGTCATCCTCATGCGAATCTATTGCGTATCCCGCCGCATATATCAGTCCGCGGTACTCCGCGACGTTATTCGTGTTTATTCCTATGAATTCCGAATGCTGATGTATTATCTTGTTATCCTTGCATACAACGACAGCGAATGCCGACGGCCCCGGATTGCCGCGGGCGCCGCCGTCAGAGTATATCTTTATTGTCATATCATCAGTAAACGAATTCTTTGACGGCTTCGTTCTTTTCGTTGACCGCCACTACCTTTGCTTTGATGTGTTCGTCAGTAAGCTCAAAGCCCATGATTATCACTTTGTCGTTAACGCTGCACAGATGCGCCGCGGCACCGTTCATCGCTATTATCCCTGAGTTCCGCTCACCTTCGAGCGCATACGTTTCGAATCGTGCGCCGTTGGTCACGTTGGCGATGTACACCATCTCGCCCGGCCATATACCGGCCTTTTCCAGAAGTCCGGCGTCCACTGTGATACTGCCTTCGTAATCCACTCTCGTCTCTGTGACCGTGGCCCTGTGTATCTTTCCGCGGAGCATCCATCGCATGCGGATGTGATTGTAATGGCGTTAAAAAACTTTCTGACGCTGAACGCCGGAAAAGCGTAAAAGCGGACCGGCATACGAATAGCCGCCCCGCCCCACACAAATAACGGGCACGGTCCGAACCTGCCGATCTCGGCAGATTAATGCCGTCTTAATGATCTTCTCATTGAAGTAGCACGTATTTACAATTGATAAATAATTAGTAACACGAATTACTGAAAAAGCGCATAACTTTAAGTATCAATAAGATATACGACAGAAAGACGACATGCAAGGGGTCGGAGAAATATGATAGGAATGAAAATTATTGCGATAGCCGTTGCGGTTGCGGTCGTAGGAGGCGCAGCGGCGGCCATAATATTCTGGCCGTCCGATGACGGCGGATACGAGGAAGGAGATATCACCGTCGTGGATGACAGGGGCAAGAGCGTCACGTTCGCGGGACCGCCCGAAAGGATAATGTCCCTGGGGTCCTCTTTCACGGACACATTAGTGACACTGGGCTGCATGGACCGGATATATGCGGTTGACCAGAGCTCTGTCAACAGGCTCGGATATGAATATGAGGGCCTTTCTTCCAAGAATGTCCTGTCATCCGGCCAGCCGTCGGCCTCGACGGCGGAGCTGGCATTGAGCTACGGGATCGACTGCATCATAGTCTGGAATTTTCCGAGCTATGCCGCCGGAATAGATATAATCGAGAACGCGGGGATAAAAGTGCTTGCCCTGTACCCCAAGGATGTTGAATCTGTCAAGACCGTCATATCAACGATCGGCAAGGTAATGGGGAAGGACGCCGCCGCATCGGAGCTTACGGATGAAATAGACAGAACGATAGAGAACATAACCGGACTGGCAAAGGCGAACGCCGGCGAAAGTTACGGCGATCACAAAAGAGTCTATGTGGAACTGGATGCCGCCACCCCTACCTCTCCTGCCAAGGGCTCCATAACCGGGTCCATGCTCGATATACTCGGCGTCGACTACATCGGAAGAAGCGCTTCGTCATCGGTAAGGTACGAGACCGAAGAGATAGTGAACTTCAATCCTGACATAATGGTGTTCATGGGTCCGCGCGATCAGACCGACTACGTGATACTGCGCAACAATGACCTCCTTATCATAGAAGATGTGATAATAGACATATACCGCGACGGAGTAGGCTTCAACGGGAACTGGGCGTCGGCCACTCCGAGCTTCATAAAGGGGCTGATATACCTTTATGAACTGATCTACGAGGAAACTTATGAGCCGTGAACATAGGGGCGCGATGTGAGAATGCCGTCCGGGGAGTCGCAGATAGAATCCATCTTCAGAAGGAACAACAAGAGGAAGGCCGTTGTGATATCAGCGTCCGTCCTCATATTGTTCATAACGATATTGGTCGCGATATCCATCGGAAATGTGAGCATGTCGCTCGGAGAGGTGATAGATGTTCTGTTTTTCGGGCGCACATACGTGGACGGGGCGAACGGCCAGATAAACGCACACAACGTTGTGTTCAATCTGCGCCTCCCGAGGGTCCTTTGCGCCGCATTCATAGGTGCGGCGCTGGCAATAGCGGGGGCGGCCATGCAGGGCCTGTTCAGAAATCCGATGGCATCGCCGTCGGTCATAGGTATATCGAACGGGGCCGCGTTCGGAGCCTGCGTGTCAATGGTCCTCGGGTTCAGTCTGGTCTCAGGAGCGTTCGCGATACCCGCGATGTCATTTGTGTTCGCGTTCATAACGCTGTTCCTGGTATATTTCATGGCCAGGACGAAGCTCGGCGTGCCGGTGACAATGCTTCTTCTCTCGGGCATCGCGATAGGCGCGTTCTTCAGCGGTCTCGTATCTCTGCTTCAGTATATTGCGCCTGAACAGCAGTTGGGGGGAGTGGTGTTCTGGCTCATGGGAAGCATAGCATCATGCGGATGGAATGAGCTTAAGATAATCATTTTACCGATCATCATCGGCTCCATGATATTGATCATACTGTCCAGGGACCTTAACCTTCTTTCATTGGGCGATGATCAGGCAAAGAATCTCGGCGTCAACGTGGAACGCACAAGGATCATGATACTCTGTGCGACCGCACTGGTGGTCGCGGGGGCGGTGTCGGTCTCAGGAGTGATAGGGTTTGTCGGATTGATCGTTCCCCATATATTCCGCATGCTGCTCGGACCGGACCACAGGCTTCTTCTGCCGGCATCGCTCGCCGGCGGAGCGATATTCCTGGTCATCATCGACACGATCTCAAGGATGATAGTCACCGGGGGCCTGCCGGTGGGCATAATAACGGCGCTGCTCGGGGCGCCGTTCTTCCTTTACATCTTAAGAACGAGGAAGAAGGAGGTCTGGGGCTGATGAAGCTCAGCGTATCCTCTGTCTCATTCTCATACGGGGACGGCATGGCGGTGGACGGCGTCTCGTTCGATGCAGAGAACGGAGAGGTGATAGGAATAATCGGACAGAACGGCTGCGGTAAGACAACTCTTCTGAAATGTGTGAACTCACTCCTCAGACCCGTCTCTGGTACGGTCATGATAGACGAGAAGGATGTCCTCTCCATGCCGAGACGCGAGATCGCCAGAAATATAGGCGCGGTATCGCAAAGCACGACGATAGTGTTCCCGTACAATGTCCTGGACATGGTGATGATGGGCAGATATCCCGCGAAGGCCAGTTTCGAGGCATATAACGACAATGACCTGAATATCGTGCAGAGGTCCATGGCAGAGACCGGGGTCGAAGAATTCGCCGACAGAGCGATAGACGAGCTCAGCGGCGGCGAGAGACAGCGCGTCCTGATAGCAAGGGCTCTTGCACAGGAGCCGAACATATTGCTGCTTGACGAACCGACGCTTCATCTTGACATAAATCACCAGTTCGATCTTATGGAACTCGTAAAAAAGCTGGCGGCGGAACGCAATATGATGATCATAGTGGTAACGCACGACATAGTGCTGGCCGCAAGGTTCTGCGACAGACTCATCATGATGGAACGCGGGAAGATAGTCACCTCCGGAAGAACGGAGGATGTGCTTACGAGCGAGAATCTGGCCAGGGTGTTCGGCATAGATGCCCGCATATCATACGATGAAAGGATAAACGGGCTGAATGTGTTCATAGTGGGAAAAGCGGGCGGAGATCCGAAGGCTGACCGTGAAACGGGAAAAGGCAACGGAACGGACGGCCGCGGAACGGCTGCGCGCAACGAAGACGAATGAGAGGAAAAGCGCCCTGACCGGAATTCGAATCCGAGTCGAAGCCTCGACAGGGCTTCATGATAGGCCGCTACACTATCAGGGCTGCAAAATCGTCAATACTGAGGCAGTATATAACATTTAAGGATTCTCTGGACAACAACACATTTCAACATTAAGCGCGCTCGGGGGAATGATAACATGCCGAAGCAGCCGACAGTCTCCGATTATATGGTAACGTCCGTTCAGTCCGTCGACCCCGACATGACCGTCCGCGAAGTTTCAAAGAAGATCAGCGGTTCGAATCTCCACGGATTCCCGGTGACCAAGAAAGGCTATCTCGTAGGTTTCATAACCGCGAAAGAACTGCTGAACTTCACCGACCGCCCTGATGAGAGGATACGCGACGTGATGAGAATGGGCACCAGGTGCGCCGTGCCGGAGATGAGCATAGACGACGCGATGCGCGTGCTGTTCAGGTACGGTCTGAGAAATTTGCCGGTGATAGATAAGCACGGCAAACTTGTGGGCGTGATATCGAACATTGACGTTGTGAGATCGCACATCGAGCGCTCAAGGCCTTCGAAGGTCATGTCCGTTAAAACATTCCTTGAGCAGCAGAACGGCATACATCTGAAGATGGTGACATCCGATATACCGCTGGAAGAAGTTCTGCCGACACAGAAGGAAGTGTTCATGGACGAACTGATCGGAAGACAGTATGAATTGAAGAAAGGGCTGAACGAACCGCTGATCGTTGTGAAGAGGCGCAACGGTTATCTGGTGGTCGACGGGCACCACAGGATAATGGCCGCGAAACAGATGGGCGCCAGAACGTTCAATGCGGTGATACTCGAGCCTGATAACTATGACGTTAAACTTGGCCTTGAACGGACGGCGGAGAAGTGGGGCCTGCGGTCTCTGGACGACGTGAAGATAATAGAAGGCTCAAAGCATCCGTTCATTGCCATGACAACAAGAATGATGGACAGCGACGAGATGGCGAAGTTAAATGAAAGATTGAACAGCAGCAATAACGACATCCCCGAAGAGAAGAAAGGAAAGAAAAAGTGAGCGTGAATACGCGCATACGCCTCCTCTGTCCGGAGAATTGCGGCAATTGTACCGCATGAAAGTTAAGGGGACGGGGGGCCGCCCCCCGTCCGTTTTTGCTTCCGTTACGCACGCGCTGCCGTTACGTCTGTCTCCTGAGTCCCATGAGCACAAGGAACAGAAGATAGCCTATGAGGATCACGTACAGCACTGACATCATCCAGCCGCCGTGGCCGCCGTGGACGTCTGCGGGCCCGATGGTAAGCGTCACCGTCTCCGCGGGCGCCCAATACCCCGGATAGTTCAGTTCTATCTGAACATCGTATGTTCCCTCATCAGAAGGCGCCGTTGTGCTCGGACCGTATTCCGTCGTGCCCGTTCCGGTGTACGTTATGGTGAAATCGGACCACGTTGGCGCAGGTGACGGCTGAAGGCCGTCCGCATTGCCGGTGACCGTCGGAAGGTCTATGGTCTGGCCGGGCTTCACCGTCTTATCGGATATGGTTATCGTTGCCTCCTGATCCATATTGTCTATCCTGATAAGCACCGCGTCGCGGCCGCCCTGTTCCGTGAGACCGAACGGATTGCTGAGGTTCAGCCTTCCGTCCCCTATCGCCATGACACCGCCGTCAGGCAGCGGCACCAGACAGTATATGGTATGATTTTCCATTACTTCGTACAGATCGCCGCTCCATACCATTGTACCGTCACTGTTGAACCTGGCCAGCCCGTACTGAGATCCGGCGATCGCGAAACCGCCGTCGGGCATCGCAGTGGCACAGTAGCCGACATCATTATCAGGGCCGCCGAGATTGTTGCACCATTCCACTGTGCCGTCGTCGCTTAGCTTGGCGATCAGCATATCCTGATTGCCGTTCCCCGTGAGACCGACGAGATCGCCGGTACCGAATGATCCCATTAATGCATACCCTACCGCCGCGAAGCCACCGTCAGCGCCCGGCGTCACTTTATCGAAGTAATCATAGCCGAGACCGCCTACGTTCGTCACCCAGATCAATGCACCATCGTTCCCGAATTTAGCGACCACCCCGTCACTGTAACCTCTGCTTGTGAGATCTGCAAAATCACCGTTGCCGAATGACTCGATGTTCGAATACCCTGCTATCACAAAGCCGCCGCCGGGTGCCGCTGTGACGCCTCTGAGCCAGTCATTGCCCGACCCGCCGAAGCTGTCGCACCAGTCCAATGTGCCGTCATCGTGGAATTTGGCGATGACCCCGTCCTGACCGCCTTTTGCCGTCACGCCCGTCAGATCGCCGGTGCCGATCGAGTCCGCCGACGAATAACCCGCCGCGACGAGACCGCCGTCCGATGTCTCCGCAACATCGGCAAAGGTATCTGTGCTTCCTCCGCCGAAGTTGTATGCCCACAACAATGTGCCGTCGCTGCCGTATTTAACGATGATCGCCTCGCTGGCGCCGTTCGATGTGAGGGTTGCGAGATCACCGTTGCCGAATGAGGCCGATCCCGCATTCCCCACCGCGACGAGACCGCCGTCCGATGTCTCCGTGACACCGTAGAAGTTGTCGTTGCCCGATCCGCCGAAGTTCTTCGCCCATTCCATCACGCCGTCGCTGCCGACCTTGAAGATCACCGCGTCATCGCCGCCGTTCCCCGTGAGACCTGTCCAGTCGCCGGTGCCGAACGAGGCATTCATTAAATATCCCACTGCGACGAAGCCGCCGTCCGACGTACCGATACCGCTCCAAATGACATCACCGCCGGCCCCGCCGTAGTTCTGCGCCCAAGTCAGTTCGCCGGGCGCCCCGAGAACGCCGTCCGCGGCGTCATCGGCGCCGGTGCTGATGAACGGTATGAACGCTGCCGCCATTATCATGACGGCGGCGACGGTTATCATGACCGCGCCTTTCGCGGCCCGGCGCCCGCTCCTTTCTTTATTTCCGCCTTTCATATGTATCAACCACTTTCATTGTTTCCCGTCCGGTCCCTCCCGGACCGGCGGCGCCAAGAAGGAGTGAACAGCCCCGAAAAGATCTGGCCCGACCGTTCCCGGTACATGCCCGCTCCAATAACAACGCCGTTAAGTTAACAATGAGTAGATTATATAAAAAGGATATAGTATTACTATTATATTGATAGCGTAAATCCTGCATTTTGTCGGTACTTCGCGTGCCCGCGGCTACGTTACGGCCGCCGGCGGGTCACTGCCCGGACCTTAGCTGCTTTATCCCTTCCAGTATCACTTTCTGCTCGACGGACGCGATCATCGTCTTCGTCTTGATAACGGTATCGGGATTCAGCGAAACACTGTCTATCCCCTCGCGTATCAGAAATTCCGTGAACTCCGGATATACCGACGGGCCCTGTCCGCATATGCTTACCGGAACGTTGTGCTCGTGAGCGACGCGTATCAGATGGCTTATCGCCCTCTTCACGCCTTCGTTCCTCTCGTCGAAGTATCCCATGCGTCCCAGTATATCGGAATCACGATCGGCGCCCATTACCAATTGCGTGAGATCGTTCGAGCCTATCGAGAACGCGTCGCAGTACTTACAGAACTCGTCCGCCATGAAGATGTTCACCGGAACTTCGGCCATGAAGTAAAGCTTCAGGTCCTTGCCTCTCCTCAGGCCGACGGACCTCATCATTTCCGTTATCTCCTCAACTTCTTCAACGGTGCGGACGAACGGCAGCATTATCCAAACGTTCTTCATCCCCATCTCGTCGCGCACCTTCTTTATCGCGCGGAGTTCGCACATGTACGCTTCTCTGTAGTTATCGGAAACATAGCGGGAGCATCCTCTCCATCCTATCATCGGATTCGATTCCATCGGCTCGTAGTCGATGCCTCCTTTCATGTCGCGATATTCATTACTTTTGAAGTCCGACGTCCTTAATATCACCGGTCTCGGGTAGAACGCCCTTGCCACCTTTCCTATGCCTTCCGCCAGTTTGTTAACAAGCTCTTCGGAACGTCCCTGGGCGATCACGTGCTGAGGATGCTCGCCTATGTAATTTGTGAACAGGAACTCACTTCTCATAAGACCTACGCCGTCAACCGGTAACTTAGCGACCTCCTCGGCCTTGTTGGGCATGCTGAGGTTCACCATTACTTTCGTTCCCGTTGTCGGCGCCTTCGGCGCCGCCACGATGTGCGTCTCCTCTTTCATTCCGTTCGTCCTGACGATATCGCCCATGTACACAACGCCCGCCGTGCCGTCGACGGTTACTATCATTCCGTCTTTCAATGTGCTCGTAGCATCCCCTGTGCCGACGACGCACGGTGTTCCCAGCTCGCGTGATATTATCGCGGCGTGGCATGTCATCCCTCCCTCGTCGGTGACGATGGCGACGGCACGGCTCATCGCCGGTACCATATCGGGCATCGTCATCGTCGTAACGAGGACGTCGCCGTCCTTGACAATATCGAGGCTCATCCCGTCATCGTAGAACCTTACGGTACCGGTGGCGAGACCGGGGCTCGCTCCTAACCCTGTGGTGACAATATCGGCGCCTTCCGCGCTCTCGCTGGCCGTTTCGTTGGACACGCTGCCCACCGCGGTTATCGGCCTTGCCTGCACTATGTACACTTTATTATCTTCGATGCACCACTCTATGTCCATCGGCCTTTCGTAGTGTATCTCTATCTGACGGCCGACGGACGCGACCTCTATGATGAAGCGGTCCTCGATCTTCTGCGCCTTCTGCTGCTCTTTCTGAACGTCTGTCTTCTCCGTCGTCCCGTCCGCGCCTTTGGTGTATTTCCATTTCTGCGTTGCTATCCTTTTCTTCACAATTTCCATGTGGCCTTTGTTTATCGTGTACGTATCAGGCGTAACTTCGCCGCCCACTATCGCCTCTCCGAGGCCGAATCCCGCTTCCACGATTATATCATCCTTTCCGCTGTTCGGGTCCACCGTGAACATTATGCCGGACGCGTCAGAGTTCACCATTCTCTGCACTACGACGGCAAGTTTCACCTGGTCGTGCGCAAATCCTTGTTTTTCGCGGTATGATATCGCTCTCGCGGTGAACAGCGAGGACCAGCATTTTCTCACTTTGTCGATAAGATCATCGGGCGTGGAAACGTTGAGAAAAGTTTCCTGCTGGCCCGCGAAGCTCGCGTCTGGAAGGTCTTCGGCGGTTGCGCTGGACCTCACGGCAACGAAACCTTTCTTTCCTTTGGGGAAAAGATCCGCGTATGCGGCAAGTATCTCCTTTTTGAGGTCTGCCGGTATCTCATGCTGCTCAAATAATGATCTTATCCTGGCGGACGCGTCCGTAAGCGTCTGGTCGCTGTCCCTCTTTATTGACGATAGTTCTTTTCCTATCTTTGTCAATATCTTGCTCTTCTCTATGAAATGGTCGTACGCCAGCGTGGTAAGGACGAACGCATTGGGAACGGAAAATCCCGCGGACGTAAGTTCGCCGAGGTTCGCTCCCTTTCCCCCGACATACGGTATATCGTTCACGCGCAGTTCGTTAAGACCTACAATTCTTTTCATCAAGGCACCCCAAGAGACCCCGAGGGTCATATGATATGGCGAACGTGTGCCGAGGATATAATACTATTCACGGAATGCCAATTTTTTTTAGGATATCCTAAATTTATACGATATCAACGACATCCGTACACACACTACGTATATCGTATCCAATACTGTAATTTTTTACGTTTGTCGCAGAACAGTGCGTCCATATCATTGTTTTGTTCTGAAGAAAGACATAAGGTTTAAAACATATGATGTTCTTCGGCTCTCAGAGGGTTTGATTTGGACATGGAATTATGTTGGCACGGCCGCGGCGGCCAGGGCGTCGTCACTGCTAATGAGATCCTGGCCGAGACCGCGATAAGGGAAGGAAAATATGTGAAGGCGTTCCCTGAGTTCGGCCCGGAGAGAATGGGCGCGCCCATAAGGGCGTTCACCAGGATATCTTCGGAACCGATAAGGGTGCACAGTCAGGTGTACGAACCGGACATTGTCATCGTACTCGATCCCACTCTGGTCGGCAAGGTGAAGATAACGGACGGCCTGAAGAAAGACGGTATCGTACTTGCGAATTATCCCGGTTCGCCGAAAGAGTTACAGGATGCGTTACAAACGGACGCAAAATGCTGCACCGTCGATGCAACGAAGATATCAACGGAAGAGATAGGAAGACCGATGGCGAACACGTCAATGCTCGGCGCGCTTGTCAGGATCTCGCCGATCGTGTCTTTCAGTTCGCTCGAGGACCAGATGACATCGAAGTTCACCGGCAAGCTTCCTGATAAAGTTATAGTGAAGAACCTTTCCGCGCTCAAGCGCGCATACTCGGAGGTGTTGTGATGACAGTAACACCGGGCGGCAGGGTAACGGAACCCGGAAGCGCAATGAAGTTCGAGACCGGCGACTGGCGTTCGTTCAGACCCGTTCTTGACAGGGAGATGTGCATCGACTGCATGACATGCTGGATATACTGCCCCGACGACAGCATCATCGTAAAGGACGGAAGCAAGATGGGCGGGTTCAGGATGACCCACTGCAAAGGATGCGGAATATGCGCGAAGATGTGCCCGAAGAAGGCGATAACAATGGTGCAGGAGTGATATCATGGACCACAAGGACATAGCAATAAACGGGGACAGCGCCATAGCGCTTGCCTGGAAACAGATAGACCCGGATGTTTGCGCCGCATATCCGATAACGCCGCAGACCATAATCGTTGAGCGCTTCTCCGATTACGTCGCTGACGGTGAGGTCAACACAGAATTCGTGTGCACCGAATCGGAGCACAGTGCGCTCACCGTGTGCATAGCGGCGGCGTCATCCGGCGCCAGAACGGTGACGGCAACGGCATCCGTCGGTCTCGGATATATGTGGGAGATGCTCGGCATCGCCTCCGGCCTCCGCGTTCCGATAACGATGGCTGTCACCAACAGAGCGCTCAGCGCTCCGATAAACATACACTGCGACCACGGCGATGCCATGGCGTCACGCGATACGGGATGGTTAATGATATTCGCCGAGAACGTCCAGGAGGCGTATGACAATTCAATAATCGCGTTAAGGATAGCGGAGCACAAGGACGTACAGCTTCCGATGATGACATGCCTCGACGGTTTTATCCTTACGCATGCGATAGAACGCATGACACCGATCGATACGAACGTTGTGAAGAGCTTTGTCGGCGAGTACGAACCGGTTCATCCGTTACTGGACTGGAAGAACCCCGTGACGCATGGTGTCATGGACGGTCACGATTACTATTATGAGCACAAATATCAGATGGCCGAGGCGATGAACGCCGCGTTAAAAGTTACTGAGGATGTTCTGGATGAGTTCGCGAAGATCACCGGCAGAAAGTACTCTTTGGTGGAAGAGTACAGGTGCGGTGACGCGGAATACGTTGCCGTGTGCCTCGGGTCGACGTTCGGAACGATGAAAGTTGCGGTTGACAGTTTACGCGAAGAAGGGAAGAAGGTGGGCGTCATGATGCCCCGTCTGTTCAGGCCGTTACCGTCTGAGAAGATAGCGAAGGCGGTCAGCGGAAAAAAGGGTGTTGCCGTTCTTGACAAGTTCATGAGCCCGGGATCGTACGGGCCGCTGTTCGAGGATGTCGCGACATCGGCGCTCTCATTGGACAAGATACCGAAGATGTACGGCTACGTGTACGGACTTGGAGGAAGGGATGCGAAGGTCAGCGATCTCAGGACGGTATTCACCGATATGATCGATAAGAAGGCAAAGAAGGTCAACTACCTGGGGGTGAAGTTATGACGTTATCATTGAAGGAATTGTCAAAGACGCCGTCGAAGATGACCTCGGGCCACAGACTCTGCGCCGGATGCGCCGAAGGGATAATTGTACGTCAAGTATTAATGGCAACTGACAAGCCCGTTGTCGTCTCGAACGCGACCGGTTGTTTTGAAGTTTCAACAACAATATACCCGTACACCGCGTGGAACGTGCCGTGGATACACACCGCGTTCGGGAACGCGGCGGCCACGTGCGCCGGAACGGAAGCCGCGTATCAGTCGCTCAGAAGACAGGGGAAGATCAAAGAGGAAATGAAATTCGTCGCGATCGGCGGTGACGGCGCCACGTACGATATCGGATTTCAGGCGCTCTCCGGGGCGCTTGAGCGCGGGCACCAATTCATGTACGTGTGCCTGAACAACGAGGCGTACATGAACACCGGTATTCAGCGATCCGGCGCGACGGGAGTGGGTGCATCGACGACCACGTCGCCCGTCGGTTCCGTAATTCCCGGTAAAGCGGGATATCCTAAGGACCTGACGATGATCGTCGCCAATCATAACATACCGTACGCGGCTCAGGTATCGCCGCACAACTGGCGCGACACCATCGGCAAATGCAAAAAAGGATTTGACGCCGACGGACCGTCGTTCATAAACGCGATATCTCCGTGCCCAAGAGGATGGCGTACCGATCCCGCCGATACGATAACGCTGGCGCAGCTTGCCGTCGAGACGTGCGTATGGCCTCTGTACGAGGTGGAGAACGGAACGTACAGGTTAACGGCGGAGAGCGCAAAGATCGCGGACGGGAAACTGGCGAAGAGGCCGCTGACCGACTGGTTCAATTCCCAGGGCAGGTTCAAACATTTGCTGAAGGACAAGTGGATGAGCGTCGTCGAGAACGCGCAGGCGGACATCGACGCAAAGTGGGAGAAACTGCAGAAGCTTTGCAAACTCTGAATGGGCCCGTCCCGTTCTTTTTTTCATACCGCTCAGGCGCAGCCTTCAAAAAAAGCACATGTACATCGCGACGGCGATGAGCGCCCCGAACATCGCGGTGACCGCGTTGTTCGTGTACTTCGAAATGTATCCTTTCGTCTCTATCGTAGCGCCGAGCACACTGTCCGCGAAGCACCCTATCATTCCCGCTATCACCGGAACGATGAAAAGGAGATCGAACGACATTCCGAATATCAGGACCCAGCCGATGGCTGTCGTCGCGACCGCGGCGGCCAGCGCCACCGCCGTTCCCGTGACC
>WRNI01000021.1 GCA_009776695.1 Methanomassiliicoccaceae archaeon | reverse complement strand
TGGTGAAGAACGGAATAACGGGGCTGCCCGTGGTGAGGTCGTCGGACGGGGCGCTCGTCGGGATCGTTTCGAGAAGGGACGTGTTCAGGAAGTTCGATGAGGATCAATTATCACTGATCATGAAGAAGGACATCATGACGGTACCGTCCGGCTCGACGATCGAAGAAGCAACGGAAATATTCGCGAAGTACCGCATACACAGGCTTCCCGTCCTTGATGACGGGAAACTTGTGGGAATAATAACGCCGACGGACATACTCGGCGTGGTCGCCGGCAAGAAGCTGAGCGTCACGGCGCAGGATGTCATGAACACCACGTGCGTGACCGCATACGAGAACGCTCCGTTATCGTACGTGGTGCACGCGATGAGGATAAGCGACGTTCCCGCGATGCCGGTCATCGACGCGTCCGGCAAACTGACCGGCATAATAACCGATCGTGATCTTTTCGTCGATCAGGTGAAGGACCCCAAGGCGCTGAACGAGCTTGGCATAACCGACGCATACGAGTCACTTGCGGGATACAGGAACGTGCTGCCGCTGTTCTATACCGCCACCGAGAGATCAATACCGGAGGAATATCTGGTCAGGGACCATATGGTACGAAATCCGGTGACGGTGTTCAAGAAAACGGGCGTCTCGGAAATAGCGAAGATAATGAAACAGCGCGATTTCGGCCAGATACCCGTCAGGGACGCAAGGGATGAACTTGTGGGAATGATATATGATGTCGACGTGATATCGGCGCTCTGCAGGAAATGATACAAATGCCCGACCAGTCCGATCTGCTCTCACTGTGCAAAAGAAGGGGTTTCATATGGCCGTCCTATGAGATATACGGCGGTGTCGCCGGCATGTTCGACTACGGGCCGCTCGGATGTGTGCTCAAAAACAACATAGTCGAAACGTGGAGATCAATATATAAGAACAGGGAAGGTTTCATTGAGATCGATTCTGAGACGGTGAATCCCGTACAGGTGTTCAAGGCGTCCGGGCACGTTGACGAGTTCTCCGATCTGATCACATACTGTGATGACTGTAAGGAACCGTTCAGGGCGGACCATTTGGTAAAAGGGCTGCATGAAAATCCCGATATATTATCGCCGAAGGAGCTGGAAGAGCTCTTCAGAAAGAACGATGTCAGATGCCCCGAGTGCAAAGGCAAGCTAGGTCCGGTAGAGGATTTCAACCTGATGTTCAAGACCACGATAGGACCCGGTTCATCAAGGGTCGGTTATCTCAGACCTGAGACTGCACAGGGAATATTCGTCAATTTCCTGAACCTATACAGATACAACCGCGATAAGCTGCCGTTGGGCGTGATACAGACAGGACGCGGATACCGCAACGAGATAGCGCCGCGGCAGGGAATGATACGGATGCGGGAATTCAATATGATGGAAGTTGAACTGTTCGTCGACCCGGATGACAAAGGGTGGGAGCGGTTCCCTGACGTCGAGAACGAAAAGATGACGCTGATACCGAAGGACGGCGCTGAAATAGTAATAACAGTGGGCGACGCCGTCAGAAAGGGGATAATCGCGAATAAGGTTCTTGCGTACTTTGTGTACACGACGCAGCAGCTGATGCTGACGCTCGGCCTTGATCCCAAAAAACTGAGATTCAGGCAGCATCTGTCGGACGAGATGGCGCATTACGCGGCGGACTGCTGGGATGCCGAAGCGTTATTATCATACGGCTGGACCGAGATAACGGGAGTGGCGGACAGAGGATGCTGGGACCTTTCCCGCCACGCCGAATTCTCCGGCGCAGATATGACACATTTCAGAAGGTTCGACGAACCGAAGGAGATAGAAAGGGACGCCGTCAAGGCAAAGCATAAGGCGCTTGGCCCTAAGTTCAAGGAAAAGGCAAAACTTATAGCGGAGGCCATAGAATCCAAACGCCCCGAAGATATAAAGAACGGCTCGCTTTCGGTGACCGTGGGCAATGATACGATAACACTGGGAGAGGAGTTCTTTGAAGTTGCCCGGATAAAAGAGAAAGTGTCCGGAGAGCGTGTGATACCTCACGTGATAGAACCGTCCTACGGCCTGGACAGGATATTCTACTCGATACTGGAGCACGCGTACTCTTACGATGAAAAAGATGATTACGTAACTCTTCGTCTAAAACCGAACGTCGCTCCGATAAAGGCGGGCGTATTTCCGCTGATGGACAAGGACGGTCTTGATGTTCTTGCGGCGTCGGTATACAAAGAGTTGCAGGGAAGCGGCATACCGTCGTACTACGACGCATCGGGCGCCATAGGAAGACGGTATGCGCGCATGGACGAGATCGGAACACCATGGTGCATCACCGTGGATTACGCATCCGTGGAGGACGGTAAAGAAAAAGGAACGGTGACCATACGCGACCGCGACACAAGGGAGCAGAAGCGCATAAAAGTGTGCGACACGGAAAAAATAATAAGAAAATTGCTTTCTGGAACCGCATTCGGATCGCTCTGAACGTGTCCGTTGCGACCGTGCTTATATTTCTTTCGCATAACGTCACGCATATTCTGCGATATGACGGCCTTCTGACAGTAACGGACGCCTTCGTGGCACAACGCGCAGGCGCGGACGGGACGATTGTCAATAACGTTATATGCAACCTTCGTTGATTTTGATACGGTGACAAGATGGGAGTTAAGGACCTGCATGACCTGAAGAAACTCTCTATGCTGAGATCGCAGATCAACGGCAAAGGGATCGCCGCGATTATGAATAAAGAATTCAAGACCGTCGGGCCGGAGGACCGCATCGTTGACGCTTTGCACATAATGAAAGAAACGGGAGCGCAGGACATACCCGTTGTCGACGGCAATGAGTACATCGGCTCCGTGGGTTACGGAACGCTGCTGAGAAAGAAAGGTGTTCTCCTGGACAGCAAAGTACGAACGATCATGACGGGCGCCCCGTCCGTCACCGGAACGTCGGAAATAACGGACGTCGCCGAACTTATGATCAAGACCAACGCGAGACAGATACCCGTGGTCGACAGGAACAAGCGCATAAAAGGGGTTGTCTCAAGGTCCGCGCTCATAGAAGTTGCGGCGGGCATCAAAGCATTCCGTGAGATCAGAGTGTGGGAGATAATGTCCGCGTCCGTGGAAACGGTAAAAGAGAACGACACACTGGACACGGCGCTCGATATAATGCGGGGACTGGACATACGTACCGTTCCCGTTATTGATGACAGAGGGTACGTGATAGGCATAGTCGGGATGAAAGAGATAATCGATCATAACTGGAGGCGCAAGGACCGGCGTACCGTGGGCGACCTTCCGGGGAAGAGCGGGCAGTCCTCTGTTCTCGTCGAAACGCTTTGCGCCACCGCCCCCAAGACGGTATCATGGGACGACACCGTCGGCAAAGCGGCGGAGATAATGCTTGAATCGTGCATATCCACGCTTCCCGTCGTTGAAGATAAGAAACTTGTGGGCATCATGACGCAGTACGACATCATAGAGATGATCGCCGCCTGCAAAGAGCGCGAGATGATGTTCGTCCAGATAAGCGGGCTTGACGATGATGACAAGTATTACTCGGACGCGATAGATGAGATGATACAGTATGAGATGGGAAAGGCCGCCAAGGTCAGCAGGCCGCAGTCGCTTACCCTGCACATTGTAAAATACAGCGCCCAGGGCGAGAAGCACAAATACAGCATGAACGCAAGGCTGATACTTGACGGCGATATGCTCGCCGCGAAGGAAATAGGATGGGATCTGCTGAAGACAGTTGAGGATCTTCTGAAGAAATTGGTCACCATGGTGATGGACATGAAAAAGTCGAAACTCGATCAGAAGAAGAAGATCCGGTAGCCTCTCTCGGAAAGGCTGCACACTGTGCGGCCGATCGCAGCGCATGCATTGCCGTCCGGCCCCTCACAACCTTTTTAATACTTTTCTATATTAAGAGGGTCTGCATGACACAGTACGATTCCGCTTCCATCGAGGAACGATGGCAGACGATGTGGAAGAACGAATCGGTGTACCGGTTTGATAAAGATTCCGACGCACCGATATTCAGCATAGACAATCCTCCCAGATACACGTCGGGATCGCTTCATCTCGGTCACGCAACCGGTTATTCGATGATAGATTTCGTTGCAAGGTACAGAAGAATGCGCGGATATAACGTATTCTTTCCGTTATGCTTCGATGTGAACGGCACCCCTATTGAAGTTAAGGTTGAAAAGAAACATAACATCACGAAGCTCGATCTTCCAAGAAAGGAGTACAGAAAATTGTGCTCAGAGTTCGCGAACAGTTTCATCGACGAGATGAAGCATCACTTCGAGATACTCGGCGAAAGCATGGACCCGAGCATCTATTACCAGACGGACGCGCCGTACTATCGGCGAATAACACAGGTGTCCTTCGTCAGATTGTTCAACAAAGGCCTTGTGTACAAAGGCAATTTCCCCGTGAACTGGTGCCCCAGATGCATGACGGCGCTGGCGGACGCGGAAGTCGAGTACAGCCCGAATGTCACGAAACTCAATTACGTGAAGTTCATGATCGACGGGACGGACGATCATATACTGGTGGCGACCACACGTCCGGAACTGCTTTGCACGTGCAAGGTCGTCGCGGTACACCCCGATGATAAGGATAAGAAGCATCTTATCGGCAAAGAGGTCATAACGCCGCTCTACGGGCGCAAAGTAAAAGTTATCGCCGATGCGAAAGTAGATCCGGACTTCGGAACCGGATGCGTTATGATATGCACCATCGGCGATAAGGACGACCTTGAGTGGGTGATGAAATACAAGCTCGAAATGGAGAAGGGCATTGACGAGTCGGGCAGGATGACCGGGCTTGCCGGAAAATATGAAGGAATGGGCGTGAAGGAAGCGAGGGCCGCGGCCATTGACGATCTTAAGAATGCAAAACTTCTGGTGAAACAGACGGACACCGAACAGAACGTCTCGGAATGCTGGAGGTGCCACGCGCCGGTCGAGTTCTTACAGGTCCCGCAATGGTTCTTAAAGACGCTGGACTTCAAGAAGCAGGTCCTCAAAAGAGCGGATGAGATCGCGTGGTATCCGGAGTTCATGAAGATCCGATTACAGGACTGGGTCAATTCGCTGGAATGGGACTGGGTACTGAGCAGGCAGCGGATATTCGCGACGCCCGTCCCGGTATGGGAATGCAAGGAATGCGGAAAAGCGGTGGTCGCAAAGGAGGAGCAATGTTATGTCGACCCCACGGAGGATGAACCGCCGATACAAAAGTGCGGATGCGGCGGCGAACTTACAGGGTGCACCGACGTCTTCGACACATGGATGGACTCGTCAGGTTCACCGTTATACAACACGTTCTGGGAACGCGACGAGAAACTTTTCAAAAAGATGTTCCCCATGTCGATGAGGCCGCAGTCCCATGACATAATACGCACATGGGCGTTCTATACGATGCTGAGAAGCGAACAGATCACATCATCCGTCCCGTGGAAGGACGTTATGATACACGGCTTCATCATGGCGCCTGACGGGACGCCCATGCATTCGTCCGTCGGTAACGTCATCGATCCGATACCGATCATAAAGGAATACGGCGCCGATGCGCTCAGGTACTACGCGTGCACATGCTCAATGGGTATCGACCACGCGTTCAGGGAAAAGGATGTCATAAGAGGACGCAAACTTTGCAATAAGATATTCAACATGGGAAAGTTCGTGGGACCGAGATTCGATTCCGTACCGGAAAGACCGGCAGACCTCAGACTGCCGGACAGATGGATACTCAGCAAATATTCTGATACCGTCGGAACGGTGACAGAATATTTTGAATCGTACCAGTTCGACAAAGCGATGAGGGACATCGAGAATTTCATTTGGCACGAGTTCGCGGACCATTACATCGAGATGGTAAAGTCACGGAAGGATGATGCCGCTAAGTACACGTTATACACAACGCTTCTGGGATGCGTGAAAATGATAGCGCCGTTCATGCCGCATATCGCCGAGGACGTGTACCAGGAGCACTTCAGGAATTATGAGGGAATAAAAAGCATCCATCTCTCCGGA
Source organism: Methanomassiliicoccaceae archaeon (assembly GCA_009776695.1). Lineage (GTDB taxonomy): Archaea > Thermoplasmatota > Thermoplasmata > Methanomassiliicoccales > Methanomethylophilaceae > Methanomicula. The sequence goes on along the minus strand of WRNI01000021.1, from coordinate 10,732 downwards.
TGGCCTGAGCCTGTTCTGAATGACAAGGGCGCGGAAAAGGCGGGCGAGATGCTGAAAGAGGTTATAGCGGCGGTGCGCAACTGGAAGTCCGAGAAAAAGATGCCGCTTAACACTGAATTAAATTCCGTTGAGATAATAGGTGACGCAATGATGCTTGACGATGCCCGTGACGATATAACGGAGACGATAAAAGCGAGAACGCTGAACATCGTCAGAAAAGCGGACATTACCGAAGAAATCGTATCAATAAGACCGGTGCATTCCAAACTCGGGCCTGCGTTCAAAGGGCTTGCGAAGAGCATTGTTGCCGAGGTCGCCAAAATGGAGCCTTCGAAGGTCGCGGCGGCGCTGGACGTCGGCGGTCTTAACATAACGATAAGCGATGGGACGGTGACGCTGACAAAAGAGTTCCTTGAACCGGAGAAACGTCTGCTGCTTCACGGCAAACACGTGGAGACGATACAGGTCTGCGGTATGCTCATCGCAATAGAGCCGTAGCTTCGTCGCGCATCTATCCTTTCATAAGCGTCTCGACATCCGCGACGGACACGTTCATCCTTTTTGCCGTCTCTTCCTTGGTCATCCCCGACGATAAGAAACGTTCCGTGACAGCTTTCATATCTTCGCCGACTTCGATTATATGACCGTCCGGATCGTAAAAATGTATCACGCGCTGTCCCCACGGCTGCTCCGTTGCATCGTGCAGATATCTTACCCCGTATCCTTTTAACTTTTTCAGGAAATCATCGAACTTTTCCTCTTCAAAACAAAGTTCAATGTTGTTCGGTTCCTTCATTACCTTTTCTTTCGGAACGTTCACCAACCACTCAAAATCCTGCATCAGCGACAGGCCGCATGTGAATCCGACACATTTTCCGTAATCCTGATACACTTTCAGTCCGAAGACGTCCTCGTAGAATCTTCTCGATGCGTTAACGTCGCTTACCGATATCACTGTGCATGAGTACTTCAATTTACATCACCTGCCGTGAAGTATGTTACGCACCGTTAATAATCTATTCACTGAGCGACGCGGACGGATATGCGCTTACCTTTGAACCTTCCCTGTGGAAGGTCCATGGTAACTCTTCTTGCGAACTCCTTATGAATTTCCATGACCGACGAATCATCGCCCATCTCTATCCTGCCGATGGATGTGTCGCGGACCCTTGCTCCGCGTATCACGAAGTCCGCAAGCGCAACTTTTCCGAGACCGTCGTTCTTTCCGAGATTTATCTCAAATCTTACCATTCCGTACATGTCGGCTATCTGATCGAAATCAATGACCTTTTTTACTATGTCCTTGCCTTCCGTCTCCGGGACGTCCCTCAACGTTATTTCCATACCGGTGTATGCGATAATTTCACGTATTATGTACTCCTCTTCCGACGTAACGAAGGAGACTGCGATGCCTTCCTTTCCTGCGCGCCCCGTCCTTCCGATACGGTGAACGTAAGTATCAACTTCCTCCGGGACATCGTAATTTATCACGTACGCGATATCGTCGATGTCGAGGCCTCTCGCCGCCACGTCCGTTGCTATGAGGATGTCTATGCGGTCTGTCTTGAAATCTTTCAGGACCTTCTCGCGCCGGACCTGCGACATATCGCCGTGTATCGCCTCCGCCTTGTAATCCAGTCCTTTTAACCTTTCGTCAAGGATATCGACCATCCTCTTCGTCTGGCAGAATATTATCGCCTTCGGTTTATCGAGATCGAGGATGCGGCATAACGCCCAGACTTTGTTCCTTCTTCCGACGCTGATGTAGAATTGTTTTGTCAGATCAAGGACAAGTTCATCCTCCGAGACCGTTATCTCTTTGGGTTTGTTCATATAATCCGTCGCCAGACGTTTTACGTTCTCCGACAGCGTCGCCGAGAACAGTAACGTCTGTCTGCCTCCGCGGGGCATCGATGACAATATAAATTCGATGTCCTCGATGAAACCCATATCTAACATCCGATCGGCTTCGTCGAGAACGAGTATTGAAATCTTGGACAGATTCAGATTACCGCGCTGTATCATATCTTTAACTCTTCCGGGCGTTCCCGCTATGACATCGGCACCTTTCTCCAATTTTGATATCTGGCCTTCGATGGACGCGCCGCCGTATATCGCCACACATTTATGGCCGGAGTACATTGCTAATTTATTCATCTCGTCGGCCACCTGCGTTGCCAATTCTCTCGTCGGCGCAAGTATTATCGAAGAAGGTATCTTCTGGTCCGACGGTATCCTGCTTAATATTATCGCTCCGAAAGCGCCCGTTTTTCCGGTACCGGTCTGCGCCTGCGCGAACATGTCCGACCCGTTTATCCCTTCGGGTATCGATGCGCTCTGGATGGGCGTCGGTATCTTCCAGCCCAATGTCTCCATCGCTTTGGACACGCTTGATGATATGCCTAACTCTTCAAACTCTGAAACCATTATATCACTGGTTCTGAAACTCACTGCCTGCGACTTCCGCAGACCTTGCTTGTAACGGTGCGCACGATTGATTACGACTATTTATAAGTAGCCCGAACGGGCCGTTCGTTGCGGAGGCGCCCGCGGCGCCTTCATGAACGCCCGCCTGCGCATCGCCAGCATAATGAATTTTTTATGAAAACGGAATATGATAAACTTTATATTCAATAATTTGTTCACGAGCCTAAAGCGGGTGTAGTGTAGCTGGTTATCACTTGAGCTTGCCAAGCTTAGGACTCGGGTTCGAATCCCGGCGCCCGCACTTTGTAACCAAAACATGCAGTAAATTTTAAAAAAAATGGTTTTGAACGCGTGTTCAGACGCCGCGCTCGGCCATTAATACTTTGATCTCCTGCTCGTTTATCCCGACCATCGCCTCGCCGAGACCGGCGGAAACTTCCGCGAGAACTTTCGGATCATTGTAGTTCGCAACGGCTTTGACAATTGCCGACGCCCTCTTCGCGGGATCCCCGGACTTGAATATCCCCGAGCCGACGAAGACGCCGTCCGCGCCCAGCTGCATCATCAGCGCCGCATCCGCCGGCGTTGCGACACCGCCCGCGGAGAAGTTCGGAACGGGTAATTTTCCGTGCCTGTGCACATATCTCACAAGATCGTAAGGAACACGCAATTCCTTCGCTTCCACCGATAATTCGTCTACTCTCATACCTTTTATCCTTGCTATGTCGGCGTTTATCTTCCTCATGTGGCGGACCGCCTGAACTACGTCACCGGTCCCCGCTTCGCCTTTCGTCCTCATCATCGCGGCGCCTTCGTTTATGCGACGAAGCGCCTCCCCGAGATCTCTGGCGCCGCATACGAACGCCGTGCTGAACTGCTTCTTGTCAACGTGATATGTATCGTCCGCCGGCGAGAGAACTTCGCTCTCATCAATGCAGTCGATACCGATCGCCTGAAGTATCTGCGCCTCCACGAAATGTCCTATGCGCACTTTGGCCATCACCGGAATTTTAACGGTTGCCTGGATCTCCTTTATCATCCTGGGGTCGCTCATCCTTGACACTCCGCCGGCAACCCTTATGTCGGCCGGAATCCTTTCGAGGGCCATCACCGCGCGTGCGCCGGCGGTCTCGGCGATCTTTGCCTGCTGCGGGGTGGTGACGTCCATTATCACCCCTCCTCTGAGGCTGTCCATCAGCTCGGAATAAACAGAATACTTCGTCTTGGGCATATTATTCAAAACGAACAATGAGGAGGATGTATTTATTATTCTGTCTCAGTATGCAAAATGCGGGCGCGTCCGGCCCTCTGCCGACATATATTCGGAGAATGGGGCGATGGACATATACGTGCGTAAGCTGTCACTGTGCTCATGATATCATGCGCATCATTGAGAACGCCGGCGGGGACTATATACGTTCACGGAACGGGTAACGTCATTACTGAGATAGGTTTCGGGGACGCCTGCGCGGATGAGAATATCACGCCCGTTGTCAGAAAAGCAATTGAACAGCTGACCGAGTACATCGAAGGCAAAAGGAAAGAGTTCGATGTACCGTTCACGGTCACCGGCAGCGAACTGCAGAAGGATGTTTGCAGCGCCCTTGTCAAAATACCGTACGGCGAGACGAGAACGTACAAAGATATCGCAAAGGATGCCGGTCACCCGAAAGCGATAAGAGCGGTGGCCACTGCCATCGGGAAGAATCCCGTCGCCGTTATAATACCGTGTCACCGTGTCATCGGTTCCGACGGAAAGATGCATGGTTTCGGCGGAGGGATCCCGTTCAAGGAATACTTACTGGGGGTGGAGGGACGGAAGCCCCGAAAGAGATAAGAGAACGGTTCCTTGCCAACGCGGAGACCAAGTACCGGGAGTTCAGCGATAAGATAACAATGCCCGCGGGTCACGCCGTCATAGGGATAAGGATGCCGATCATCAAGCAATTCGCAAAGGATATATGCAGCGGGGACTGGCGTTCGTATCTTGATAGAACGAAGGATGAATATCACGAGGACCTTTTGCTCAGAGGATTCATAATATCATACGCTAAAACGGATATTGAGGAAAAGTTCCGCATGATACGTGAGTTCGTCCCGAAGATGGACAACTGGGCGGTATGCGATTCGTTCAGCATGTCGTTCAAAATAGCAAAGAAGGACAAAGATGAATTTTGGGATATGATCATACCGTTCCTTGAAACCGGCGAAGAATTCCAGATAAGGTTCGCCGTTGTGATGATGCTGGCGCACTATGTGGACGAAGATCACATCACCGACGTCATAAGATATATGGACGACGTGAAACATCCTGCATATTACGTAAAAATGGCGGTCGCCTGGTGCCTCTCCGATTGTTTTATCAAATTTCCCGAAGAGACGATGCGCTATCTGAAAAATAATAAGCTGGACGACTTCACATTCAACAAAGCCCTCAGCAAAATTACCGATTCGTTCAGAGTGAGCGATGAAATAAAGAAAGAGATCAGAGGCATGCGCCGGAAGTAGGACTACCTTTTTCCCTGATCTTGTGTGAGAATATCATACATCCCCGACCTTTTCAGATTCTGCAAAGCGCGTTTGGGAAAGCACTTAGCGCATTCTGTTAAAATCTTCATGTCAACCTTTCCGCCCGTCACGACATTCCTTTTATCTCATTCATTATCGCAACGGCGTTCTCTTTGCCGATGCGCGCTCCCGATCTTCTGTACCATGACCACCCTCTTTTTTTGAATTCCTCTTTGAATTCCTCGGCGGTAACTGCGATAACTTTCTTTGAGAATGCATCGTTGTCCAGAAGAATTGCCATCATCGCCTTCGGGACGAACACGATGATACGGTCGAAAGGTCTTGAGACGAAGTTTATCTTCGACGCATAATCTTTACATTCCTGCAGTCTCAGATATTTCTCCGGTGTATCAGTTATCTCATGATACGGCATTATGACGTACTCGCCGGGAACGAAACCGAATCTCCCGGATATGATGCCGAAGGAGACATCACATATTTTTGACAGTTCGCTGCAGAAGTTCCTCACTTCCGTGACGCGGCCTCCGAACATGTCCTTCGCGGCGCATATCCCGTCCTTTAAGAAAACAGAGGAATCATTAGTTATGACGAGTGCTCTCAGACGATCACCTTCTTTGGCCGGAGAAACGGAATGCTATGCTGCAACTTCCTTCATGCGACACCATGCAGGGCCCCATCGGATTGTTCGGATCGCACGCCTTACCGAACATCGGGCATTCCTCCGAACGTATCAGACCGCGGAGAACTTCACCGCACCTGCATCCTTTCGCCTCCTCTTCGATGTGCGGAACGTTCATCAAAATATCTTCGTGCACCTTGGACGCATCGTGATCTTTGAACTTATCTTTGAGCGCAAGGGCGCTCTTCGGTATCACCGGAAAGCCTCTCCATTCCCTGTCGGCCGGGATGAACGTATCGTCGATCAGTTTCCTTGCTTTCGGATTGCCGTCCTTCTTTACCAGCCGCGAATACTCGTTCTCGACCTCCGCGCGGCCTTCCTTTATCTGTTTCGCCAGCATATACGACGCCATCAGAAGGTCCAGCGGTTCGAATCCGGCGACCACCTGCGGTATCTTGTATTTCGAAGAGAACGGTGCGTAAATGCTCAATCCCGTTATAACCGATACGTGACCCGGCTGTATGAAACCGTCCACTTTTATTTCACCCATTTCGAATATCGCTTCCAGCGCAGGCGGCACGATGCGGTGGCAGCTGTATACGCTGAAGTTATCGGGGACACCTTTGTTCAGTGGTACCGCGGTCGTCGGTGCGGTAGTTTCAAAGCCGACGGCCATGAACACAACGTCGTTCTTCAATGACGATGCCGTCCTCACGGCATCCTCTATCGAATAGACTATACGAACGTCGGCACCGTCGGCTTTCGCGTCGTTGAGCGAGCCGATCGTTGTAGGAACCTTCATCATATCGCCGAACACGCATACGGTTTTGCCTGCCTTTGCCAGCGTTATGCCGGCGGCAACTTCTTTGCTTGTTGTAACGCATACGGGACATCCGGGGCCCTGGCGTATCTCTATTCCTGCGTCCGATAATAATTCTTCCAGTCCGAATCGTACCATCGTGTCCTGATGCGTACCGCACACATGCATCAGCGTGCATCTGACATCCAGCGCTTTGATGTCCTTCAGTATCCTTTCCGCGGTGCCGGCATCCCTGAGCTTAAACATCGGTGCCCTCCCTTATCTTTACCGAACGCAGACAGCATTCCATCCCTTTTATAACGTTCACCGGACCGCTGCATCTCGGGCATGAAAGGACCGGTATGGAATGATCGTACCCTTCGTTCATTATTACCTCCGCGGGACCGTCAAAATCACATACTTTGCACTTAAGGCGTATCTTCTCATGCTCAACGATAAGTTTCGAGCCCTCCAGTACGGTATCCTGTGACATAACTTCGAATGCGAATACCAATTGTTCCTCTCCCAGATTCGTAAGATCGCCGATCACGATGACAACTTCCTCCACGCCTTCGACGTCGTACTTTGACAGCTCGTCCAGCACAGCTTTTATGATATCCGACATCACGGAGACTTCATGCACGTCCCATCATGAACATCTGACATTAAGTCATTTGCATCTGCGTACCTGGCGAAACCGTCCTTTAATATATGAAAAAGTAAATCTGAAAACTCGTCTGAGGTTTCAGATTGAGTTAGCTTTTATTTGTTTATGTGAACTATCTGCGGCCGCGAATCGTCAGAAGAAGATCCGCAGAATCTTCATCACCCTGCGCAGCAGCAAGCTCAAGCCACTTTACCGCTTCCGCAGAGTCTTTAGGCACTCCTATCCCATAATGATACATGTTGCCAAGACGATCTTGTGAGATGCTGTGTCCTTCCTCTGCTGCGGGCTTGATCCACTTCAACGCCTCCTCATAGTTTTGTTCGTCCAAGTATATTTTACCCATAAGTCCGCGAGCATCTAAATGTCCTTGTTTTGCAGCAAGTAGAGTCCATTTTTTTGCTTCTGCAATGTTCTTACCAACGCCGAGACCCGCATAATATGCTATACCAAGGGTGTCTTGTGCCAGCACATGTCCTTGTTCTGCAGCTGCCCTGAACCATTTCACTGCGCTCGCATCACCAATATTGAATTTTGAACCAATCTTGTATTGCACATCAGGATCTTTGATTTGTGCCGGCTGAAATTTTGAAAGGGCTTCTTTGGCTTCCCCATATCCTTGTTCTGCAGCGAGTAAATACCATTTCACAGCTTCCGCATAACTCTGGAGATTACCTCTGCCTTTCTCAAAAAAAACTCCCACAGAATATTGTGCCTGAGGGTGTCCTTCTTCTGCGGCAAGCATATACCATTTCATTGCCTCTGCATCGCTCTGAGGCACGCCCTCTCCGTATTCGTACAAAAGGCCTAATCTCGCATATGCAAATTTTTCTCCTTGTGCTGCAGCCGCCTTGAGCCATTTCACTGCTTCTGTGATATCCTTTTTCACATCCTCTCCGTTGAGATATTTAACGCCCAATTGCCTCTGTGCTACTGCGTCTCCTTCTTCCGCCTTTTTCTTAAGCTTTCTCATTTCGAACATATAACTCACCCCAACTTTTCTTATTACCTTTCTCCAAGTTCTAGTTTCTTTTCATATATGCTCACACGATTGCCGCATTTTGGACATTTTGTGTATCTTGGGATTACGCCTACCGGCTCTCTGCACGCGTGGCATCTGCCGTCATTCTTAAACAGATCATTACCACATGAACCGCAGACATAATTGACCGTATGCCCGCATGAACATGTTCCCTCGAATTTCTTATTATACCAACCAGTTATTCTTTTTAAGAAATTTACCATATTTATCACCTCTTAAATACTAAAAGTGCTCCTGCAACGATCGCTATCAACGCGATGACCGCTATTACCAGCATCAATGTGTCCGTATTGCCAAGAGTGCCGTTACCGTCTGACGAACGGCCTGATGGCTGACCTCCCTGGCTATTCTTTGTGACGCCCGACACAGTAACATTCTGATCTGATGTTATGTCCGTTATCGTGTATCTTCCGTTCCCGTCCAGCGTCACCGGTATGCCGTTAACTGACACTGTTCCGCCGGAATATCCGGCATCGCGCGAGAACTGGAAGGTGAACGAGCCGCCGTATTCTACGGGTGACGATGAAGATCCGTACGCCGTCACGGAATAACCTGTTGTCCCGGTCGGGAGTGTGACCGTATATGTAACAACTTCTGAAGACGCCCTGAGTATCGGATATCCGTCATTTATCTCTTCGTCCATATCCCAAATGTTCACGAAGTCCCATCCGTAATATGTGGCTTGTTCCTGCATCGCAATGGTATTCTCTACACCCGAATATCCGTCGACAACCGGTAAACCGTCACCGCATATTACATCTGCGATCATTGATCCGTTGACCCATATCCGTTCTTCGAGGAAATAACAGCTGAGTATTGTTATCGTGCCTTCTCCAGCCGTATAACCGAATAAACCTCCTGCATATGTTAGAGAAGATACCGTTGCTGTTACTGACCCGCTGTTATAACAATTCTTCATAGTCAGGGTATTGTAAACGGTGCCGATCACACCTCCTAATGATACTGATGAGGCTGTTGCCGCTATAGAACCGCTGTTGTAGCAATCAGCGATAGTTGTTGTCAATGATCCATACAGGCCACCGACATTGCCGACCACACCGCCTACTACTGCCGCTAAAGACGATTCCGCCGTGACAGATCCTTCGTTGTAGCATTCAGCGATAGTCATTGTTGATGACTCAAAATTAGCATCCATGTCACCAACCACACCGCCTACGTATGCAACGCTTGATGATGCTGACACCTCGCCGATGTTGTAACATTTGGTCACTATTATTGATTTCTCCAGAAGTCCCAAACCGACCACGCCGCCTGCCACTGCAATTGAGAGCGATTCCGCCGTGACAGATCCTTCGTTGTAGCATTCGGTCACCGTCATCTGTTCTACTCTCTGCGTTAACATAGACCCGACCACGCCGCCGGCGTATGCTGCACGCGACGCTGTCGCTCTGACATCACCGATGTTATGACAGCCCGTTATTGTCCTCTGTGTGGCTCCAGCCGATTCACCGATGATACCGCCCGCCATCGGTGCCGTGATACAGCCTGCGTTGTAACAATTCTTTACGGTCATCCTGCATGTCGGCACCAGTATCGGATCCATGAGTCCTTCTTTTATCAGGGATTCTATGATATCCATAAGTTCTACTATCCCGGCCCCTCCTGCTGTTGTTGATAGTTCACTCATCTCCATACCAATCACGCCGCCCGCTGATGGGAATATGTCGTCACTTTTGCTGAGCTCGTATGCGACCGTTGTGACCGAACCAGTGTTATAACAATTCTCTATAATCATCACCTGTGATATCTTTATTGATGACACATACAGCGCCTCTATCGCTTCTATCATTTCTTCCTCTGATGCAATAGATTCCACCAGTGAGGTCATGAACTCCGTGAACTCTTCCGCGGACAACGTTGACTCTGCAAATCCCGCGGCCATACCGACTATACTGCCCGCAGATACAAACGGATGCACCGACAGAGATGCCATCGTGACCGAACCGTCCACAAGACCTATGTTGCATATCTGTGCGCCCAATGCAAATCCGAACATGCCTACAAATGTGTCTGGCATGTCTTCAAAGCCCTTCATCCCAAATACTGCTTCACGGTCTGTTCCTGTGTCGAATGCTGCCAACTTCATTCCCGATATTTCATGACCGTTGCCGTTGAATATCCCTGTGAACGGATCGACGGGTGAACCTATCGGAGTGAAGTTTCCGTTGCTGCTGAATGTTTTATCAGCCTTTTCACCATTGGACGCTGTGTTTATTTCAATTGAATATGCATACTGGATGTCCGACCCGCCTGATTCTAAGATCCCTCCTACGACCAATGTGTATGTCCCTTGCGGGATGCTCATCAGCGTCACTGCATTGCTTACAGAATCTGCAGAAACCATTCCCAACCATGCATATAGAGACGATACCGTACCGTCTGACGGTGTAAGCGTCACGGTCAATGTCGTTCCCGTAACTATGGCTGATATTTCTATATCTGTTCCGCCGTTCGTATCGTCGGCGGAAGTGAATATTATGTCATTTGCGAGATAATAGTTTCCGTCCAGCGGATAGCCCGCATCATTGCCGATAAGAGCAAGTTCCTGCGGAGTTGATATCGGTATGCATCCTAGTCCTGAGAAATAAGAGTTGGGTTTCGGATCATATCCTAAAATTTGACTGGTCTCCC
>WRNI01000020.1 GCA_009776695.1 Methanomassiliicoccaceae archaeon | reverse complement strand
CCGTGCACAGTTCTTTCGTCACTTCCGTCATCTTCTCCGCCGACGCTCTCACGAAAAGCTGCGGGTCTATCTGGCCGCCCACGAGGCAGTTGTCGCAGTATCCCTGCTCTATTACGTCTTTTGCTGACGGCGACCCCGGTATCAGCGGATAGTACGCCATTGAATAGATCACAGGCTTGAAACTTTTGATCTGGGTGTCCAGGTGCGGAAGGTCGGCGCAGTTGTGAACCGAAAGTCCCATTCCTTCTTTCGCGGTGAGGGCGTTGAGGCCGCCTGCGTACTTCCCGCATCCCTCGAACTCGTCGTACTCCGCATCGCCGAGGCATGAGTAGTTGCCCCACAGATAGTCCCAGCAGAGTCCCCCGACGCCCGTCTTGGCCATTTCCTTTACCATCACGGCATCGTACTCCGTTATCGTCCCCAATGCCTTGTGGACCGCCGAGGGATTGGTGAACATGTCCATGAACACCCTTTCCGCGCCCGCGCTCTGCGTCAGCACGAGCAGCGGGCCCTCGAGGAACCCGCCTACATTGGTGGTCGCTTTGAGCGCATCGCAGAAGATCTTCGTCCCGTCGAGCAACACGCGGGACCTTCCCTTCCTTATGTCCGGCACGCTCAGATTCTCGTAGTCCTCTGCGCTCCCGATGATCGTCCTGTCGACGAACGGCGTGTTCTCCTTGTCGAACCGCACATGGGCGCCGAGGTCGCCGGCCATGACGGAAAGGTCCATCAGACCGATGATCATGTCGGAGCCGAATGCTTTCGACCCCTCGATGTACGACTGCGCGAAAAGCTTCGGGTCGTGCGCCCAGTCCCTGTAAGAGACGCCGCCGTTCACGAGCTTGCGGTTGATGCCGCAGGCGGCGGGTGCGACGCACAGCCTGCCGGCGCTCTTATCGTTCATGACCGCCGCCATGGATACGTCCAGTCCCGTCACCATGTCCGGAACACCCCCTTCCTCTCCCGCACAGGTCTTCCGGCGACGGCGCTGTTCGGTCCGTTAACTAATTTTCCTTCAGACAACTTCTTTCCTCCTTTCCCTTTGTAATGGTCATAAGCCGATATGACAATATAATATTATTGCGAGCGTGTCCAGAATGCCGTAGGGCCATGCGATCGGCGGGGTCCCGCGCATCCTCATATATATAACGTCTTGGCTGAACGGCGTCCGCATTGCCGTGCCTGTCCGATAAATTACGGGACCCGGTGCCGCGCACCGCAACGGATATTAATGAATTATTGATTGGACGAAGTGCGCAGGGGTAGTCAAGCCTGGCCAAAGACGCAGGACTTAGGATCCTGTCCTTAGTGGTCCGAGAGTTCAAATCTCTCCCCCTGCACTTTTCGAATGCTGTCTGAATGCTGTTTAAATACTCGTTCCGAATATTGCCTGAATGTTCACTTTGGATACGGGTCGAAGGTCCACTTCTGCATCGGAAGGGCGTCCGGCGGTTTTGTCGCCTTTACGTAATTATCATAATTGTCCTGCCTCAGCTCTTTCTTGACGTACTCTTCGCTCACTGTGCCCGCGAGAATTTTTAATTTTCCCTCTTCTATCAGTTTTCTGCAGTTCTGCGCGAACTTCTCCGGCGCCGGGAGCGCCAGAGCATTGCCGATCTTATTTTCAGGCGGCTCTCTGCCCCAGAACTGTGCCGTCTGAAATGCGTGCGGCCCCTTTCCCGGCTCAAAATATTTTATGTGCTCCGTGAACCCCGGCGGCGGAGGGCCGTCGGGATGCCCGTGCCTCATGTTACTGAGATATCTGTCCGTGACCGTACGGAGCGTCCTGACATCGTTCGGATCGTCGCCCCTTCCCCATTTTGAAAGAACGTGCCTCACTCTCCTCTCTATGAACGTTATATCATGCGCCTCGGAAGGATCGATCTGTATGTATTCGCACGCGATAAGATAGTTCTTAAGATTGTCGCGGGCGATCTTGGCCGCGATCGCTATTGCGATGAATATCTGATACATCTCGTATCCTTCCTGCCCCGTCTTTCATGATAATGTCGTTAATTATATTTTTCTGCGCGGTACGGCGTCATGCGGCAATGATCTTATGCTGCGCATGCATATGAATTAAAAACGGAAGAGGTTTGATAATGTCTGATAAGATCTGATATGACGGTCAGTTCCTGAACGCTATCGCGTACTCCATCGTCTTTGCGCCGAAATAATTTTTACAGAACTCTGCCGTCTTTTTCGGCGGGAACTCTCTGCACGAGAACACATCAATGAACGCCCTGTCCGTGCTGTCGGCAAAATGCCCGGATATCTGTGACGTCTCTATCAGCTGCACCAGCGAATAACCTGCGACCTTGTCATTCTCGCCGAATCTGACCACTATCGGGTCGCCGTATCTTTTCATGTTTATGTAGTCGGCAAGCTCTATCGCAAACTTTGTTATGACGTCTTTGCTTGTGATCTTCTTCGGGTCGCATCCGCCGAGATCGACAGACACCATAAGACCCCATTCCCCGTCATTTTTGTAGCGAGCCATGATAGCGTCATCGCTCATAAGTTCCCCTGACCTAGGACTCATACTGTACACTTTGCATCACCATTGTTAAGGGCGGTGATCCGCCTTCAAAAACTATATCGGAATGTAGTATTTCAAACTGTCCCGAAGTTGCGCGGTCTTCGAAGTATGCGCAGCCTTTTTTGATGCCTGACGAACATCATTTTTGCACATCGGGGAGATGATGCCAGCGTGGGCGGCGGTCACGGTATTATCAAAATGTAACTATAGGGGGTGCGATGTGCATGCGCACACTACGGCGCAGACCGGTCACACCGTTTTCATTTTTTATTTGGATGGTTTTTTATATTTGTCGTGCTTAATGTGTTTTGGTCAGAACCACGGTGAGGGCGGTATACCGGATCCGTGGTGTGATCATACTTCTACTTCTTGCGTTTTCTTGTCTGATTTCTTGAAATTCTGCCATCTTTCGTTAACTCTTTAGGATTCATGTTAATTATTTTGATTCTGTCCATTCTTCCTGTTCTCACATGTTCTCCTAATACGTATGTGACACAGTCTTGTGCTTGAAGTAATTCTTTATGCTTACCTGTTTTCGAATCCTCTATGAGAACCTCTACGTCCTTTTGATAGCATTCTGCCAACTCTTTGATTAGTTCTCTGGGGTCTGTTTTTTTGTAGATTTCATGGTTGTCGATTATTACTTTTAACTTTTTATCTTTCATATTAGAAAATGTTTCATCCAATAATTCTAACAGAACTCGAAAATGTCTTTCAGATGTTTCTATTCCCGCCCACCATTCTGGTCTGTTTTCATTTCTTTTATCTACATACACAGCATCTGTTTTGACGCCGGTACGTGCCATCTTCTTTAGGTTTTTGTCTACTTCGATTGGGTATTTTCTTTCTATTTGCTGAAATCTTAGTTCTGTCACTGTTTTATCTTTACGATTTAGCCGCTTTAAGAGTTGATAAGATATGTTTTTTATTTTTTGCGACTTGCGAATACACATTGATGCAACACCGAAGAACTCATCCGTTGGAGATGGATGTTCTCCGGCTGAGTGTGTTTCGTCTACAGTGACGAATATTATGCTTACATCCTTTCTTCTGCTCCCTCTGTGCTTCTTTCTTAAAAACGATCGAACTGTTGTTTTAACATATCCTGTCTGCTTTAAAGACACAGTGCGATGGTGTGCGCGACGGCGCGGTGCGGTAGCAGCTTTATTCATTGAGCAAAAAAGCACGGTATCTTTTATGAATCTAGCTATTACAGTTAGTCTTCAAGCCTCTTGAAAGGTCAAACGATGCTCTTGGGATCATGTATGATGTAACATGCACCGTCTCGAAGTTATCAGCTTTCGATGCACTTCCTCGGTCCTATTCCTTTGTCATACGGGTGCTTGATACATTTCATTTCTGTTACAAGATCGGCGAACTCTATTATCTCGTCGGGGGCGTAGCGCCCTGTGAGCACCACTTCAATGTTCTTCGGCCTTTTCTTAAGGATGTCGATGACATTGCTCACATCGATGAGCTTCCATCCCATGGCAACATTTATCTCATCAATTATGAAAAGATCATATCTTCCGGAGTACAGCATCTCTTTTACGATGAGAAGAGCATCATGCGCCGCTTTGCGGTCCTCATCCGTTATGTTCTTCGGGTCGACGAGATGCGGCAGGCCCAGCGGCATCAGTGTGAAATTATCCAGTTTTTTTGCCATAACGTACTCGCCCGACCCCTGGTCGGGCTTCATGAACTGCACCATCGCCACTGATAGCCCGCCTCCGAGCGCCCTTAACGATAATCCTAATGCCGCGGTGGTCTTCCCTTTGCCGTTCCCGGTGTAAACGTGCACCAGTCCCAGCTCATTTTTCACATCATTCTCTGCGTTCATCGTTTTGATATGGTCTCCGCATTAATTAACCATTGTTTTAAAAAACGATGAGCGTCACAAGGGATTATAACGGCGGTCGCCGTTATTGCCCTGTGATAACATGGCCGATGCGTCCGATGTATATTTCAGCGACATGAGAACGGGATCGAGAGGAAGCCTCCTGGCAAAGCTGGAAAGGCTTGTGCGTGCCGCCGGTATTGATAAGATCGACATGAAAAAGAAGTTCGTCGCCGTGAAGATACATTTCGGCGAGCCCGGTAACTTATCGTATCTGCGCGCAAACTACGCCAAAGTGATCGCCGACATCATAAAGGAGAAAGGAGGCATTCCCTTCCTGACGGACTGCAGCACTTTGTACGTCGGCAGAAGAAAAGATGCGGTCGAACACATCGAAGCGGCCTATGAGAACGGTTTCAGTCCCTTTGCGACTGGATGCCACGTAATAATCGGCGACGGTCTGAAAGGCGACGATGATGTTGACGTTCCCGTGGACGGCGTGTTACTGAAGAGCGCGAAGATAGGCCGCGCGGTCGTCGATTCCGATATCGTGATATCAATGACGCACTTCAAATGCCATGAGCTCATGGGCGCCGGCGGTGCGATAAAGAACTTGGGGATGGGGTGCGCGTCACGCCGCGGGAAGATGGAACTTCACAGTTCAGGCAAACCGTCCGTTGACACGAGAACGTGCGAAGGGTGCGGATACTGCATCGGCAAGTGCGCCCATTCCGCAATAACGATGGTCAGTAAAAAAGCGAAGATAGATCATAATGTGTGCGTGGGATGCGGGAGATGCATCTCAATGTGCCGTTATGACGCGATAAGCGCGGGAATGGATCAGAAGTCCGATACAATCTGTAAAATGACTGCCGAGTATGCTTTGGCATCGGTCATCGGAAGACCGCACTTTCACATCTCGTTCGTTATTGACGTATCACCGTTCTGCGACTGCTACGGCGGAAATGATGTTCCCATTGTTCCCGACGTGGGCATGTTCGCATCATTCGATCCCGTGGCGCTGGACGTTGCCTGCGCTGATGCCGTGAACAGACAGCCGGCGGTGAGGGAAAGCCTGCTTGGCGGAAAGGCATGCGATAAGAATGATAAATTCGGATGCATGCACCCGTCCACCGACTGGAAGAAGGCAACTGAGCACGGTGAGAAGATCGGACTTGGGAAATGCGCGTACAGGATAAGAGAGGTAGAGTGATTGATCGAGAATTTTTTCGAAATTCTCATGTTACTGTGCTTCGGCGTGGCATGGCCGTTCTCCATACGCAAAGCGTACGTCTCCAAGAGCACAAAAGGTGCCAGCCTTATTTTCCTTATCATTGTGATAATCGGTTACATCGCCGGCATGATCAACAATATGATCAACGGAATGAACTACGTGATCATATTTTACATTGCCAATACCGTAATGATCGTGATCAACGTGATCGTGATCGCACGTAACGCCGGGTACGAGTCTGCGTGAACGTGAGTCAGCGCTGCGAATGCCTTCTGATGAAATCTATCATCAGTTCGTACGCCTTCCTTTTATCGTCTTCATTTCCCATGTACGTGAAACCGTGGTCGGCATCCTCAAAGTTATGCATCTCAACATCAACGCCCGCTTCTTTCAGTTTATCGCCGTAATCTTTACCTTCCGCGTACAACGGATCGAGGCCCGCCAATATGATGAACGCCGGAGGGAGGCCGACGAGCATATCTCTCGGCGCCCACCGCGGTGATGTGTACGGATGCTTCGAATGTTCAGGCTCGGAAAGGTAGCATGCGTGGATCGCCTTCAAAAATTCGCGGTCGAGGACTTTGTCACTGCCCTTCTTGTCATACGGGTCGGTGTCTATATCAACGCCCGGGAAGAAGAGGACCTGATACTTTATCTTCAGGTCGCTTCTCTCTTTCGCCTTTATCGGAACGACCGTCGCAAAATTACCGCCGGAGCTGTACCCTCCGATGCCTATGTTGTCCCTGTCGATCTTGTATTCGGCGGCGTTCTCGTAATAATGACGTATAACTTCGTACGTGGCCTCCTGTCCTATCGGGTACGGGTTCTCGGGAGCCTTCGGCCAGTCTATGCTTATTATCTTCACGTTCGTGCTCTTCATGATCATTAGGTTAATTTCCTCGTCCATCTCCGGGAATCCCACGCAGTAACCGCCGCCGTGTATGTCCACGTATAACGGCCTTACATCATCATTATCAAACCCATATTCCAGAACGCGTATCTTACCGTATGACGTGTCAATATGACGCACATTTGCAGCAGTTCCTTTTTGTTTGTACGGCTCGTACATTTTTCTTATGTTCGTCATCATTGCTTTCGCGGTCTCTTTGTCCATGAGGGCAGGTATCTTTTTTGTATAGATAAAGTATGCCCGTGTTCTGACGGTCCGCGGCGGAAGGCGTTTTGCCTTGAGATGCGGCATATATGCTGCGGAAATGAAAAAAACAGGGAAGCGTGATCCGTGGATCACGGAACAAGTTTGTGATATCCGTACGCCGGCTCGCCGGCGCTGAAGCACCATTGTATCTTTGTGAACCCTTTCTTCAGTTCTTTAACGTCCTCTTTCACTTTTGCGGGCGATTCCTTCTTTGCGACACGGTATATCAGAGAGGCGACCTCTTTCATCTCGCTCTCTTTCATTCCCACTCTTGTTAATTCCTGAACGCCGAGACGTATGCCTGACGGCCTGACGGCGCTGGTGTCCTTCGGTAACATGTTCTTGTTGCATATTATGTTCGCATCCTCGAGATCCTTGCTCACGTCCTTCCCTCCGCCGAATTTTGAGACGTCGACGGCTATCGCGTGCGATCTCGTGAATCCCAGGTCAGGGCAGAGAACGTCGACCCCGAGCTCATAGAGCGCCTGTCCCAATGCTCTGGCGTTCTTGCACGTTTGCGATGCATAGTCCTTCGCGAACACTTTCATTTCGGCGAGCGTTACAGCAAGCGCCGCCATCGCGTGAAGATGATGCGAACTCGTCACACCCGGGAAGACGGCACGCTGCAGCGCCTTCTCCTGCTCCTCCGTTAAATTGCTTCCCAGCAACAGCCCGTGGTTCGGACCGGGGAACGTCTTGTGGGTGCTTGATGATAATATGTTGACGCCTTCTCTCAGCGGGTCCTGGAATTGTTTCCCTGCAATCAGGCCGAGAACATGAGCTGCGTCGTACCATACGACACAGCCTATCTCATTGAATGTGTCGTTAAGCTCTTTGAGCGGCGGCGGGAAAAGGAACACGGAGAGACCGAACTGCGCGACCTTCGGTCTGACCTCTTTCAGCAATTTTATCGTTCCGTCGACGTCTAAGTTCATATTGTCTGTGTTGAACGGGTAATTGACAGAATTAACGCCTCTCTGGCCGAACGCGCCGAACTCCGCCGTTGATATGTGGGCGCCCTGCGCCAGGGCGCATGTCGTTATTGTGTCGCCCGGTTTCGCGAATGCGAAAAGGACGGCCATGTTCGCCACCGTTCCAGATATCGGTCTCACGTCGGCGAAAGAGGAATCGAACAGCTCCTTCGCCATATCGACGGCCTTGGACTCAACTTCGTCCACGTATACGTTACCCTGATAGTATCTTTTGCCCGGAAGCCCTTCTGCGTACCTGTCCGCAAAATCGGATATCAGCATCTCCTTCGCCAACGGGCTCATTAAATTCTCGGACGCTATCATCGGTATCGATTCCTCGAACCATTTGTTGTGCGCCATCACTTTCTCTCTGATCCACCGTGCCTCTTCTTTCATTACCGCACCGTGACACTGTAAATCAGTATCGTTAAAAAAACTATTCATCTTTTTATGATATCATCTTTTTATGATATCAGTTAAATTCCCTGCGTCCGCCGTCGCCCAGCTCAAGGCGTATCTCTCCCGGATACACGCCTTTCAGGTGCGCCAGATAGAATGACACGAAATCCCCGAGAATTATTGATATCAGGTTCTTCTCCAGATCGTTCGAGCCCTTTGCCCTGAACTCGTACGGTCTTATCCCGCTGCTCTCCAGCACGCCGGAGAGCGTTCTCGTCATATATTTCAGAACGTCTATGGAATCGTCGTCCGCCAGTATTATCGGTATGAACTCGTCCGATGCGCTGTCCTCCGCCCATCCCACTATCTCGTTATGGCTGAACTCGGGTATCGTCCCGCAGAACGCTATTGTTCTTGAGTTCTCGCTTATCTGCATCTTCCACCTTATGGCGGCCGCCCTCAGGTTCACCAGGCTGTATATCACCGGCGTCTTTCCCATGATCGAATTAGCGATGTCCAGCGCCTGATTGTTATTCTCGTCATTCGTTATACTGTCCCTGAACGACCTGATCGACGGAAGAAGCGACGCAAGTTCCGTCCTGCTGGCGCATATCTCCATCTCCTCGAACACCGATGCTGTATACCCGAGCATATATCCGAGCGCATTGCGCGGCAGAAGTCCCGGAGGCATACTTATCAGCGTGCTGCCGTTGTTCAGCGCCCTTTCCATGAGTTCGCCGCCCGATGTTATGCATATGACGTCGCATCCGCGCAGCATCGCCTGATCATAGAGATTCAGCGTCTCGGGCGTCTCGCCCGAATAGCTCATCGCTATGACCGCGGTACTCCCGTCGACCCATTTCGGAAGTTCTGTTCCGCGCACCACGGATATCGGAACATCTGAATAGGCATCCGCGAAATCGGACATTATCTCACCGGCCATCGCCGAGGCGCCTATGCCGCATATGCACACCTTCGGTCTTTTTTTGACGCCGGTGACGGGAACACTCAGGGACGCCTCTATCTGCTCCGGCAGGTCCGTCGGGTCGGTGAACACTTTTGTGTCCGTTCTTTCTGATGCCGATGTTTTCATCTCTGCCTTGCATTATTTCGCCTCTATATATATGTGAACCTGAGGCATAGGACCAGCCGGGCCCTGCTGCCGGCATATGCCCTCGCGGTACACAATTTTCATCCGCGGAAGGAGCAACAAAAAAAATTGTACTTCGAGAAATGTTTTTTTATAAGCTCGCATACGCTGAACGGCTGTGATATGAAATGCGTATAGAAAATGCCGTCAGCGACATACGTAACGGGAAGATCGTTCTTGTTTATGATTTCGATGACAGGGAGCGTGAAACGGACATGGTGATAGCGTCGCAGTTCGTCACGCCGGATACGATAAGAACGATGAGGAAGGACGCCGGCGGTCTCATATGCACCACAACTCCGCACAGCATCGCCAAGGAGTTGGGACTTCCGTTCATGTCCGATGTCTTTTACGACGATTCCGTCAAGTATCCGCTGCTGAGGGCGATGGCACCGGATGACATACCGTATGATAACACAAGGTCATCATTCGGCATAACCGTCAACCACCGCAGAACGTACACGGGAATAACAGACAACGACCGTGCGCTGACGATACGCGAGTACGCGAGAACAATATTCTCCGACTCTCCGGCCGAAAAAAGGATAGAAGCGTTGGGCAACAATTTCAGAGCTCCCGGCCATGTGCACCTGCTGAACACCAGCAGCAACATACTTGAGAACCGTAAAGGACATACCGAGCTCGCCACGGCGCTTATGATACTGTCCGGCGTAGATCCGTCGGCGACCATATGCGAGATGCTCGGCGACGTCGGGAACGCGATGTCCAAGAATGATGTGAAAAGATACGCATCATCGAAAGGATTGACATTCATTGAAGGCGATGATATACTGAAAGCATGGGCGGAGAGATGATACCGTGGTACGAGTGATGGCGTCCGGCGTTTTCGATATTCTTCACACCGGCCACATATCATACCTTGAGCAGGCGAAGGCCATGGGCGATGAGCTTGTTGTCGTCGTGGCATGCGACAACACTGTTAGAAAAAGAAAGCATGAACCGATAACCACGGCGGCGATGCGGGCGCGCATAATCAATTCGCTGAAGATGGTGGATATGGCGGTCATAGGCAATGACGGCGATTTTTACAGAACGATCGAGGACATACGTCCGGACATAATTGTTCTGGGTTACGACCAGACGTTCGATGAGAACGAACTGAAAAAGGAGCTTGCGTTACGCAACATAACTGCGGACGTAAGAAGAGCGGGCGAATGCGGTGACGACCTCACCGGCACGAGACGTATCGTGGACAGAATAATCAAAGGGTTCGGGGGTGAGGGCGAATGAAGATCATAGGCATCGCCGACACAACGTTCGCCCGGTTCGATATGGGCGGTGCGGCCGCCGACGAGCTGAAGAGGAACGGCACAGGATTCAAAATTATCAGATGCACCGTTCCCGGAATCAAAGACCTTCCCGTCGCGTGCAAAAAACTGATCGAGGAGCAGAACTGCGACATTGTTATCGCGCTCGGTATGCCCGGTCCCAAAGACAAAGATAAGATGTGCGCCCACGAAGCGTCCCAGGGACTTATACAGGCGCAGCTGATGACGAACACCCACATAATAGAAGTGTTCGTGCACGAGGATGAAACGAGTGACAGCAAAACGTTAGCGTTCCTTGCCGACAGGAGGGCAAGAGAGCATGCGCTGAACGCCTATAATTTATTGTTCAGGCCCGATGATCTGGCAAAGAGCGCAGGCAAGGGCCTCAGACAGGGTTTCGATGATGCGGGACCTATAAGGTAGACAAACAAAAAAAGGTGATGTGAATGAAAAAATACAAACTTGGAATGGTGGCTGCGGAATTCAACTTTGACATAACGTCAATGATGATCGAACGTGCCAAATCGGAAGCGGAATTCCTTGAGATCGAGATCGCAAGGACAATAATGGTGCCGGGCGTGTTCGACATGCCTTTGGCAGTGAAAAAACTGCTTGAGGAGAAGGATATCGACGCCGTTATAACATTGGGCGCGGTGATCGAAGGGGAAACGGAGCATGATGATGTTGTCATCGCTCATGCGTCCAGAAAAATAGCCGACCTTTCGCTTGAGTACAATAAACCCGTTGCGTTCGGTGTCACGGGGCCGGGAATGACGAGACTTCAGGCGGTCGACCGCATCGATAAAGGCAAGGACGTTGTGGACGTAGCTGTCAAGATGCTCAAACGCCTCAGCAAATGAGAACGTTCGCTGCGATCCCCGCAAACCGCTTACCCTGACCTTCTTTTTATCATGAATCTTTCCAGTTTATCGTAAGCTTCCTCGAGCACCGGCAACGGCGGCAACGTTATCGTCCTGAAATGCGAACCGCCGAACTCCTCGCAGAATCCCGAACCGTTGACAACGACCACACCTTCCGTCTTAAGGAGATCGAGAACAAATTCCATGTCGTCCTTCCACTTCGTAAGTTCAACCTTCGGGAACATGAACATCGATCCCTTTCCCTTCTCGACGGATATGCCGGGTATCTCGTTCAATCGTTTGTATGTGAACGATGCTCTCTCTTTCAGTTTGCCGTTCATCTCCGTGATGTAGTCCTGCGGACCCTGAAGCGAAGCTTTTGCGGCCCACTGGCACGGAACGTTGGAACAGATGCGCAATCTCAGTTGGCGCATCATGCCCTCGAATATCTCGTCAAGCATTCCCGATGCGTCCATATAGTAACCGTAGCCGACCCTCCATCCCGGCATAAGATTCACTTTGGAGAAACCGTTCAGGATTATCCGTGAAACGTCCGACGGTAACCGCGAAGCTGAGAAGAACTTCCCGTCGAATGTTATCTTATCATAAACTTCGTCGGATATCAGCGGTATCTTATGCTCTGCGGCGATGTCACCGATCTCCCTTATCGACCTTTCAGGATACACCGCACCGGTCGGATTATTAGGATTCACGACGATTATGCCTTTCGTCCTCTTTGTTATACGTTTTCGGATCATGTCGATGTCGGGCTGCCAGTTCTCCTCTTCCATTTGCCTGTATGCTACCGGCTTACCGCCGAAGTATCGTACGTATTGCGTATACGACGGATAACCGGGACCCGGGACGAGCATCTCGTCACCGTTCTCCAGAAAAGTGCCCATGAGCACGTTCGCAGCCTCGCTGACACCGCTTGTTACGAATACGTCATTCGCATCTATCTTCACACCATGCTTCTCATGCTCACGGTCGACGATGGCTTTCCTCAGCTCAAGGCTTCCCTGCGAGTCGCCGTAACCGTTGTCAACTTTATCAACAGCTTCGCGCAGGGCCGCTTTGAAGTACTCAGGCGTTTCAAAGTCCCACTTGTTCGGGTCGCCGATGTTCAGTTTGATAATACGCTTTCCCTGCCTCTCCAGCTCGTCCGCCGGAACTACGATCTCGCGTATCGCGTACTCGACGCCCATGGATCTGCCGGAGGCCCTCATGGAAAAACGCCATCGAATGTCTCTATATAAACAATATGTTGCATCAATGATACTGTTGGATCAATGAAACTGATGACTTTGCTTTCCGCCGCGCAGTATGCGGAGCGCGGGCGGGGCCGCGACCCCGCCTTTATTGCGCTCATTGGTTTTGTTCTTATTCTTCCTTTTCCTGCTCTCTTCTGTGAGCAAACAAAGCAACAGCCAGCATCGCCAATACGAAGAGCGGGATGGACACCGCGATCAGGATTATCCCGAGGTCGGTCTTGCTCTCTTCGGTCCCGGGCGTTGCTGTCTGCGTTCCGGATGTGACACCGTTGCCCACTGCGTTTATTGCACGTACCTCGAATGTGTACTCGGTACCGTTCGTCAATCCCGTGACGGTGTACGTCACCGTATCAGCATCCGAGCCCGGGATGCTGTGCCATTCGGCAACGTAACTCCCGGTCTCGCCGTATGATATCTCGTACTCAATGATCGGGCTGCCGCCGTTGAACGGCGTCGTCCACGAAAGAACGGCCTCTCCGTCACCAAATGCCACGGTCAGACCTGTCGGCGCTGATGGTACCGTCTTCGGCGTTGCCGTCTGCTTCCCGGATGTTACGCCGTTGCCTGCGCCGTTGATCGCGCGCACCTCGAATGTGTATTCGATACCGTTGGTCAGTCCTGTTACGGTGTACGTCACAGTTGACGCACCGGAGCCGGGGATGTCCTTCCAGTCCATGAAATATTCGTCACTCTTGCCGTACGATATCTTGTAACCGGTGATCGGGCTGCCGCCGTCGTCCGGCGTCGTCCATGTGAGAACAACTTGTGCGTTGTCTGCGGCGGCCGCGAAGCTTCCCGGTGCGGCAGGCACGGTCATAGGCGTTGCCGTCTCCGTCCCTGATGTGAGGGCCTCGCCGGCAGCGTTCACCGCGCGCACCTCGAATGTGTATTCAACGCCGTTGGTCAGTCCCGTTACTGTATACTTCACCGTTGTTGCATCGGAACCTGGCATATCATGCCAGTCCGTAACATACGGAGCATCGGTCTCGTCATACGATATCTGGTACTTTGTTATGATACCGCCGCCGTTGTGCGGCGTTGTCCATGAAAGAGCGACCTCTCCGTTACCGGCGGTTGCCGTGAGATCTGTGACCGCATCCGGCACGGTCTTCGGAGTTTCCGTCACGGTCGAGAACGGGCCTTCGTCCGCCGCGGTCACCGCACGTACCTCGAATGTGTAATTCATACCGTTCGTCAATCCCGTTACAGTGTATGTGACAGTCGTTGCGTCAGAACCCGGAATGTCATTCCATGCCCTGACGTACGTGTCCGTCCCGCCGTATGATATCTTGTATCCGATGATCGGGATGCCGCCGTCGTACGGCGTTGTCCATGTAAGAGTTACCTCTTCATCGCCGTACCATGCCTCAAGGTCCCCGGGCGCATCCGGCACGGTCTTCGGCATCGCCGTTTCAGTTCCGGATGTTGCACTGTTGCCGATGCCGTTTACTGCACGTATTTCGAATGTGTAGTCGGTGCCGTTCGTCAATCCCGTTACTGTGTACGTGATCGTATCCGCATCGGAGCCCGGTATCTCGTGCCAGTCCGTAGCGTACGTGGCGGTCTCACCGTATGACAGCTCATATCTGATTATCGTATTGCCGCCGTCATTGGGCATCCTCCACGTCAGAACGACCTGTTCGTTACCGGGGGTCGCCGTGAAATTGTCCGGTGCGTCCGGTATCGTTCTCGGCTTCGCCGTTTGCGTTCCGGATGTGTCGCCGCCACCGACGGCGTTCACCGCGCGCACCTCAAACGTGTAATCTATGCCGTTCGTCAGTCCCGTTACCGTATACGTCGCTGTTGACGCGCTTGAAGGGATGCCTGTCCAGTTCGGAACATAGACAGCGGTCTCACCGTATGATATCTGATACCCTGTGATCGAGCTGCCGCCGTTGCCGGTCGGCGTTGTCCATGTGAGGACAACTTGCCCGACGCCTGGGGTCGCTGTGAAATTGCCGGGTGCCGCGGGCGAAGTTATCGGTATCGCCGTCCGTGTTCCGGATGAGGGTCCCTCACCGACAATGTTCACCGCGCGGATCTCGAACCTGTAATTGGTACCGTTGGTCAATCCCGTTACGGTGTATGTTGTCATATTCTCGTCCGAATCGGGGATGTCGACCCAGTTCCGAACATATCCAGCGTTCGTGCCGTACGATACCTGATAATTAATTATCGTGCTGCCGCCGTCATCAGGCGTTGTCCATGACAATGTTACCTCTTCATTGCCCGGTTCAGCTGTGAGACCGGTCGGTGCCGCAGGCGGCGCAAGGGTCTTTACGCTGACGGCGCTGTACGCTGCCTTGTTACCTGCCCCGTCCTCGACCACTACGATGAAGTAATAGACAGTATCCGGCGAAAGACCGGTCACGTTATGTGCATCCTTATCAATAGTGTCGTCTGTGTTCAGGAGGGTGCCGTCGCGCGGCAGACCAGCTGACGTCATTGAGAACGGCGTGCCTTTCTGGTAGACATAATATCTCAGATTGGGCTGCTCCGTTATATTATCCGTGGCCTTCGTCCAGTTCAGCGTAAGCGAAGCAGCAGTCATGTTATCGACCCATATTATCCCGCCACTGCCCGGTCTTGGAAGAGTAGCATCCGGAAATGATATTTCTGTTGGTATCTCTACATCCAAGTGTATGCCGTCACCAAGCTGGCCGTGATATCTGTAACCCCATGCCCATATCTCACCGTCGCTTTTGAGGGCAAACGAAAAACTAGTTCCGCCTGAGATGGCGATCACGTCTGTCAGGTAATCTGTCCCGTCGCCGCTGACTACCTGCTTCGGTATTCTACTTCCGGAAGCAGGGTTGACTGTACCGTCGCCCAGCTGGCCATAATTGTTGATGCCCCATGACCATACGGTGCCGTCGGTTTTGAGGGCGAAGGAATTGACGTTTCCCGCAGAGATATCGGTCACATCTTCCAGGTCGTATACTTGCACCGGCACGTTACGTTCTATGAAGGTTCCGTCGCCCAGCTGGCCGTTTCCGTTATAACCCCACGACAATACGGTGCCGTCATCTTTGACGGCGAGTGAGTGCTCTCTCCCTGCCACGATCATCGTCACGTCGGTCAAATAATTTATGCCGTCGGGATCAAGTACCTGCACCGGCGTCCAGCTATTCGTAGAGGTACCGCTGACGCCGATGCCTAACTGACTGCGATAGTTGTAACCCCACGACCACACTGTTCCGTCACTTTTCAGAGCGATGGTAAAAGCATCTCCTGCCGCAATTGCAATAACATCTGTCAGACCGGACACTTGCACCGGCTTGGTTCGTTGTGTGTTGGTACCGTCACCGAGCTGACCTACACTGTTACTGCCCCATGACCACACAGTTCCGTCGCTTTTGAGAGCGAAGGAAGTAGTGTATCCCGCAAAGACATCGATAACATCTTCCAGGCCGGGCACCTGCGTCGGTGTGTTCTTGTTCACATAGGTGCCGTCGCCCAGCTGACCTTGATTGTTCTGACCCCACGTCCATACTGTTCCATCACCTTTCAGAGCGATGGTAAAGGCCTCTCCTGCCGCAATTGCAATAACATCTGTCAGATCAGGTACCTGCGTGGGTGCCTTTCTGTCTGTGAGGGTGCCGTCACCAAGCTGGCCGTAATTGTTGCGGCCCCATGCCCATACCATTCCGTCGCTTTTCAGAGCAATCGAATGTCTTTGTCCTGCCGCCATGGCAATCGGACCGTTCATGCCAACTACCTGTACCGGTGTACCCGTTTCTATTGTGATGCCATTGCCCAGCTGACCGTTATTGTTGATGCCCCATGTCAATACGGTTTTATCATCTCTCATGGCAACCGAATGATTATTTCCTGCCCCTACGGAGATTATGTTTACCAGCCCTTGTGCCTGCACCGGTGTTCTTTTGTTTATATAGGTGCCGTCGCCAAGCTGCCCGTACTCATTGTATCCCCATGACCACACAGTTCCGTCGCTTTTAAGGGCGAATGAGTGACCTTCCCCTCCAGAGACTGCCGTCACATCGGTCAGACCGGACACTTGCACCGGCTCGTTCCTGTTCGCGGTGGTGCCGTCGCCCAGCTGACCGTAATTGTTGTAACCCCATGCCCATACGGTGCCGTCACTCTTTACTGCCAGTGAATGGTTTCGTCCCGCCCCTATGGCAATCACATCGGTCAGGCCTGACACTTGGGTCGGTAAGCTCTTGTCCGCGCCGGTGCCGCTGGTGCCGTCGCCCAGCTGGCCGTAATTGTTACGGCCCCATGCCCATACCGTCCCGTCGCTTTTCAGGGCGATCGAATGAC
>WRNI01000019.1 GCA_009776695.1 Methanomassiliicoccaceae archaeon | reverse complement strand
GAAGTTACAATGGACGAGTACATCGAGACTATACGTCTGAAGACGAGTGTATTATTCGCGGCGGGCGCCGCGGGCGGCGCCCTTGCCGGCGGCGCGAATGATAACATTGTAAAAGCGATACACGAGTACGCAATGCTTTTGGGCGTCGCATTCCAGATGTTCGACGATGTCCTCGGTCTCATCGGCGATCCGGTGAAGCTTGGTAAATCCGTAGGCAACGACGTACGCAAAGGAAAAAGTACGGTAATGGTGACGCACGCGCTGAAGAACATACGCGACCCGAAGATAATGAAAGAGTTCCGTTCCGTCCTCGGAAAGACGGACGCATCGGAAGATGACATCGGAAAGGCCAGAAAGATAATGGAAGATTCGGGAAGCGTGGCATTCGCGATAGACATGGCCACCGATTATACAAAGCAGGCGATAGGGAAGCTTGACGTATTGCCGGAAAGCAGGGACAAAGATTTTATGATAGCTCTCGCCGAGTTCGCCATGGGACGCGACGTCTGATCTTAATCTTCGATGCCCGTCTGAACGATACGATACAGCGCCGACCTTCCTTCGGGAAGGCTTCGGTGCTTTACTATAACGGCGGCGCGCTTGCCGCTGCCCCTTTTCTCCAACCGTACGATCGTCTTCGCATTATGCTGTATCGCGTGCCCGCCGAGGAACTCGAACGTTCCTGTTCCTATGTTCGTATACACCTGCGATGTTATCAATACGGCGACATCATTCTTCCTCGCGGTGCTCAGAAGCATCTCCATCTGCCTTGTCAGTTCATTACGGACAGAACTGTCGTCCGATCTCAAACGATAGAACATCGTCATCGAGTCCACGACTATCAGCCCGACAGCATCCGCGGACTCCGCCTGCTTCGCCGCCTGCGCGATGCCGTATCCCTGCTCGTCGAATGTGTGCGCCGAAAATACCAGAAGATCTTTTGTGTATGCGCCGTCAATAAAGATCTGCTCTATCCTGTCCGCCGATAATCCTTCTGTATCGATGTACGCAACTTTTTTCCCGTTCTTCGCGACATTGTACGCCATCTGTAAACAAATATTGGTCTTTCCGGTGCCCGCCTCCCCGTAAAGCATCGTAACGCTGCCGCTTTCGATGCCTCCTCCTAAGAGATTGTCAATGGATTGGCACATAATTGGTATGCGATTCACCGGATCACGATGCAATAAAGAAAAGGATGTTGAAAAAGGTTTGTCATTCTTCATTCACCCTTATTTGTGCGTATGCCGCTGTGTGCGGTGATAAATATTTAGCCGTACGCCGTATCACTGTGATATGGATAACGGAACGGACATACTCGGGCGCGGTGCCGAGGCCACCGTCTACAGAACGACGTACCTGGGACGTGATGCCGTCGTGAAAACACGCATACCAAAGGGATACAGACATTCCGGGCTGGATATGCATTTGCGTTCGATGAGAACGAAGAACGAAGCACGCATAATGATAGATGCCAGAAAAGCGGGCGTCAGAACGCCGGTGATATACGACATCGACGTGAAAAAATGTGATATAACCATGGAATTCATCAGCGGCCGAAAGATAAAGGACATCCTTGATGATGAGCCTTCGAAGGCGAACGAAATGTGCGGCAAGATCGGCGTTGCCGTCGCAAAACTTCATAACGCGGGGATATCGCACGGCGATCTGACAACATCGAACATGATACTCACGCCCGACGGTGAGATATGTTTGTTCGATCTTTCGTTAGGCACCACGCTCGCTGAGACCGAAGATCTCGGCGTTGATATACACTTATTGCAGAGAGCGTTCACGTCAGCCCATTCCGGCCTGGACGATTCCCTTGACGTTCTGATGGATGCTTATACGAAAAATATGAATGATGCGCAATCGATACTCAAACGCGTCGATGACATCCGGGGGCGCGGGAGATACACATGATCTTGAAGATAATAACATCGAATCAGGGAAAATTCATCGAGTACCGCGAGGCATTGTCGTCATTTTCGATAGATGCGGAGCATGTGCGCATACCGTACGATGAAATTCAAACATCAGAATTGAGCGAAGTTGTGGAGAAAGGGATGGCCGCATTGAAGGAAAAGGGGCTGAGGGATTTCATAATAGACGATTCGGGGATGTTCGTCGATGCGCTGAAAGGATTTCCGGGAGTGTATTCGTCATACGTTCAGAAGACGATCGGCAACGCCGGCATTCTGAAACTTATGGAGAATGTGAATGAAAGAGAAGCGAACTTTCAGTGCTGCATCGGGTGCAATGTTAACGGGAAAGATATCATCGTCACCGGAAAGTGTGACGGCGTCATACTGAAAGAAGAGAAAGGAACGGACGGTTTCGGATACGACCCGATATTCAGCCATGACGGAAAAATATCATTAGCGGAGATGCCGATCCCCGAGAAGAATGGGATATCGCACCGCGGGAACGCCGTGCGCCTTCTGATGAAAGAGCTTGAAGATATCATCGGGAATGCGAAATATTAATATTCGGGGTCGCATGCTCGGATATAGGGGTCTATGGGCTAGCCTGGTATACTTGCGGCTTTGGGAGCCGTTGACTCCGGTTCAAATCCGGATAGACCCATTGTTTTTTTTCTATCCGGATGATTGAAGAACGCTCATCCGCTCGCCGATGCTGCCACCGCCGCTGCGCTTGCTACCATTATTACAATGACTGCCATCTGTATCGCAAGCATGATGTTGATCATGCTTGTTGACACGGAGGCCGCTATCGCCTCTTTTTCGGCGTCCTGAACATATGTCGCGGCCACCAGCGCCGCTGCGTACATCTGTATCTCCAGAGCAGTGATGGACAGTATTCCCATGCCGTCCTGTGCCCTTAGGAATATTTCCGTGTCCTTGATCTCCTGCGCGATCGTCTCCGCATCGGCGGGAAGCTGCGCGAGGATGCCCAGCGTCGGCATCGCGTATGATCTGAACAAACGTATCTTCCTTGCCCTGAGCGCGTCACGCAGCGCAAGAACGCGTTCCGCCGCCGGCTGACCGACCTGCCCGCCTACGGTCAGGACCTGCGCCAACGCCAAGATACTGCCCTTGCCTCTGAACTCCGATTTAAGGCGCTGATACATGTCCTCGATATCACCGATCGCCTTCCTCTCATCGGCGTCCGACATCGCCAGTGTCGCCGCCAATATGTAGTCGTCGGCACCGGTGTGCAGCCAGCTCATCTCCTTCATGCCGTCGTAGAACGCCTTCATGCGACCGACCTTTGCACGGAGGTCGCTCTGCTCTGTTCCTTTTGTTATCTGAAGTGCGGCCATCGCAAGGAACTCGGAATTTTTGAATTTGACCTCCCTCATCATATCGAATACCGATAAAGCACATTCCAGGGCCTCCTTCGGGTCCTTTTCCAGCGACAGCATCGCCGCGGTGCACACGGGCAGGAGCCCTCTGAACGCAGAGAATCGGCCGGTCCCCTTTTTCAATACGTCGTATGCGTACGCGATCGCGTCGCGGCTGATCATCTTCCCTTTCATGGCGTACAGGAGCGCGGCCATGCGCTTGTCCGATGCCGAGGACCAGCTTATGCCTTTTTTTATCGCCTTCGCGTTCGATATGAACAATTCCGACTTTGATCTTGTCTCGTGCCTCATCGCAACGCCGCCGGGCGGTCGTCCGCTGCCGCCCGTTTACGTCAACGGAGATCCACAGTTATATTGGTATCCCTGATGTTACAGGAGGAATGAATTTGGCAGATAGGTCTATTTTACCCTTGGAGCAAACCTTATCAAACTCCTACAATATGCACTGGCCGTGTACCTTACCTATATTGACGAGTCTGGAAAACCAGAAAGGACAGATTCAGAAAACGAGTTCGTTCTTGCGGCTCTCATAATCAATGAGCGTGAATGGAAAAATGTCGATAATAAGGTCAAAGATATTAAAAAGAAATATTTCCCTGGCAGAGATCCGGAATCCTTTGAGATACATGCTACAGATATCATAAACAAAAAATCGACATTCAAGAGCATGCATCTGAATACAAGGCTCGAGTTGATGACGGATATTCTGAAGGTAATTTCAGAGATAGATTGCAGGATTGTATCTGTGATCATAAGAAAAGATATGCTGTATAATCCAGAATTCGATGTCGAAATGAATGCTATGAAATATCTTTTCGAACGGCTTTGCTACTTTCACAATAAAGCTAACGAAGCCGAAGAGCTGGAAGAGTATGGTCTTATGCTCATAGATTCTGTGAATCCAAAATATGACAATAAGATGAGGGCAAGAATAAAGGAGTGGAATTTACGCGGGAGCGAGTACAACAAGAGCGATTATATGATAGAAGATCCCATTTTTGTGGATTCGAAATACAGACACTTATCTCAGCTTGTGGATTGTATAGCCTACTGTGTACGAAAAAGATATAGGTCCAAAACAACAGACTTCAAAGAGAAAAGGACATATGAAGGATTCTATAACATTATTGAAGAAAAATTTCTTAGAAAATATTCTGAAATCGACGGATATGGTGTCAAAATTTTTCCAAAATGTTGTGGGGGTGAGAGGCCTAGTGGCCACAATCCCCCCACTGAGTGACCTAGTGGCCACCCGCAATTGTATATCATCGTAACACTTATTTAATGATTTTTGAACTACTTCGCTGCTATTGATTTTAAAAATTCCACTACTGGCCGAGGGAGGGTTCGAATACTCACGTGTTACTTTCTTATTGATCGGATCTTGTTTTTTGCATTGCTGATGTTACTTGCTAACTTCTGTATAAACCTAAAGTTAACCTACTGTTTTCGTATGTTTTTCAAAGTCCGGATCGAAGTAAATTCATCGGCAGAAATGTCGGTGTTGCGGTAACGAGAATAACAATGCTTCTGCAGATGGCGATATTTATGGAAACAGCCTTTCCGAATGATCGCGCAGTGCTGCACAATAACGGTTCCTCAAATTGCACAATGTATTATTCAAGCCGAACGCCGGCCTTTATCGGCAGCAGATAAATAATATGCGAAAGTGTTTTACTTATCGGACGCAGTCCGGCAAAGGCTGAACAAAATGAACAAAAATATCCTGGACCTGATAGGCAGCACGCCGCTCGTAAGAATAAACGACATCGTTAAAAGAGAAGGCGTGGAGATATATGCAAAGCTTGAAGGCTTCAATCCCACGGGCAGTATAAAGGATCGTATCGCAATATCAATGATAAACGCGGCGATAAAGGACGGACGTTTGACGAAGGGAAAAACAATAATAGAGGCGACAAGCGGGAACACGGGGATAAGCCTTGCGATGATCGGACGCGTTCTCGGATATGACGTCGTCATCGTGATGAGCAAGGCGGTGAGCATAGAAAGGCAGAAGATGATCAAGGCGTTCGGCGGACAGATAATTCTGACGCCGGCGAAAGAAGGCACCGACGGCGCCATAAGGAAGGCGCGCCAGCTTGTTAAGGACGATCCTGACAAATACTTCAATCCCGACCAGTTCAGCAACGATTTCAATACGCTTGCGCATTATGAGAACACCGCCGAGGAGATATGGCAGCAGACCGACGGTAAGATAACGCATATCGTATGCGCACTGGGAACGAGCGGGACCATCATGGGCGTCGGCCGCGCCCTGAAGAAGAAGAACCCTAATGTAAAGATCGTGGAGGCGCACCCGGTCAAGGGGCATTACATACAAGGCCTCAAGAATATGCAGGAGGCCATCGTCCCATCGATCTACGATCCCGAGAAGATCGACGAGCACATAATGATAGAAAGTGAGGAAGCATTTGAGATGAGCCGTCAGATCGCTCTGCGGGAAGGGATACTCGTGGGCATGTCAGCGGGCGCGGCGATGCTCGCGGCCGCGAAGGTCGCTGAGAAGGAGGACGGCCTCATCGTCGTCATATTCGCGGACCGCGGCGAGAAGTATCTTTCAACGGACCTCTTCAAAGTTTAAAAGTGGATCATGACGGAATGCCGAAACGGTATGGGCACACCTTACGGCATAAGAAACATGCGATCTCAAAATTGTTCTTCGTCAGTTTCATGCATGTATCGGAGCATTTTTTCTTTCCGAACCGACCGGGATCATCCAATGCCTTTGACGGACATATCTCGACGCATTTGCTGCAGTCGGCGCATACCGAATAATGAACTTTTCTATCCGGCTCCAGAGATGCGTCGGTAAGGACGGCGCTGAACCACAGAAGATTTCCATGCTCCGGATTTATCAGTAAATAATTTCTTCCTATGACGCCGAGGCCTGCCTGTTCCGCCGCGTGCTTCAGTGATATCTTGGTGCTGCAGCTTGTTACTGTTACCGTTCTGTATCCTTTGCTTTTGACCCGTTTTGCCACTTTCTCTGCGATAACGCCGGTCCTTTTGACCATTTCCGTGCGGACATTCGTATAATCCGCCGTATCTCCGAGCAGAGAGTCCTGTGTGAACGGAATGCCGAGGATTATTACGGAACGGCATCCTTTCAGCACGTCGGACGGTCTCGAACCGTCGGGCGCTGAACTTAGGCCGTCGGATGATGCTATGCCGACAACGACCGCTCCGGCGTCCGTTCCGTACATCTTCACGGTTGCGCTGTAGATCTCAGCTGACATTTTTACCCGCCTGCGGAAGCGCGCGTCCGTTCCGCAACGCTCTGCGGTGCGCTCAGGACGATACCGTTGTGGTCACTTTGCCGTTACCGGAGAGCGTGTTGTACTCGTACGTAACTTCGTATTTATTGTTGGGGTGCACATCGACCTTTGTGTTCACGAGCCCCATCTCTTTCCCCTGGTTGGCGATCCATAATTTTACGTCATGCGGTCCTTCCTTCATATCGATCACAACGGATTTATCGGGATCGACCTTCATCGCTTCGCTTCCGTCGATCAGAACGTCTATCGGACCCTGAAGCGTCAGTTTCTGTGAAAGCCCTCTTTTGAACTTGATTGTGACATTTCCCATGTTATAACCTCGTTACGGAAATCATTTCATTCCTTTTTAAAGGTTGTCTCGCCGTTTAGCCTGTGCGCATGGAAGCTTTTTATCCGGCGGACGCGCTCTCGTATCGTTCCGGAGAGATGATGACTGTGACAGACCCCTTGCCCGCACCCGATGATGTTCCGGCGGGAACGGCCGGCGGTGTGACGGATAATGCGGATGTAACGGCCGGCGATGCGTCGGGAGGAACAGCGGCGAACAGGGTCTCGTTGCCGTACGTCGACAACGCGAAGGCGATACTTCTTACCGTCGCGATAAACCTCGCCGTCGTTTTCGTGTTCTTCTGGCCCGACGGCGTGGTGTTCGGCGATGTCATTGCCGATACGATAACATGTGTCATCGTCACGGTGATCTTTGACATGACCGTCGTTCATGCCAAACTGAAAAAACTGCGATCGGAAGGAAAGATGCCTTCCCGCGTACCGGTGAGCCGCATAATGCAGAAGTTGCCGAAGAGCCCGTATGCGTTGTGCATCGTCTACATCATCATATTCGCTCCGCTGGCGGTCGGCGCCAACGCCGCAGTGCTCCTTCTCTACGGAATGGAGGAGATGGACTTCGTTCCGTGGATGATGTACAAACTTCTTTTTTCGACGCTGCTCAGCGTAATAGTGGCGGAATACTGCATATTCCGCTATGTGCAGCCCGACTGGGCGAACGCGCACGGCGTCAGCAACAATGAGGACCAAAGTTTCAAAAGGCCGGTGAAGGACCCGCTGCCGAAGGTCAGCGTCCTCAGAGAACTTTACGGAAGCGTGACAGGATACATCGCTCTGAACATCATACGCGGCTGTATAATGGGCACCGTGATACTAAATTCCGATAATACCATTCTTATAGAGCCGACATCCGTGAACAGCGTGTTCCTGACCGGCATAACATTCGGTTTCATGATAGGTTTCCTTGTCACCAACGGTGTCCTGACAAAGATGAACAAAATGATAAGAGAGCAGGGAGCAGCGATTCTGAGAACGGCGGTCGGTGATAAATGGTTCTCCCGTATGCCTGTCAGACGTTTACCGCTGATATTGTCGGCGGCCGTCTGCATGAGCATCTTCTCTTCCGTCGCGTTAGGAACGCTGATGACGGTGTTCGGCGTGCCGGAGATGCATTTCTTCCAGTTCATCGTCTTCATAACGGTATACGCGATAGTCATGGGAAGACCGTTGTCCTACATTCTCACCAGACGATGCATGCAGCCCGATTACATCCGTTACGTGATGGAACATAAGGAAAGCGGTCTGACGGAAACACTGCTTGAAAGATATTCGTAGCTCAGAGCTTTCCTTTTTCCCGTAATTTTTTCAGTTCGGCGATCTGTCTGTCGGTGGCATATAACTCCGTGTGATTGCAGTCAAGGCACACCCACCGGTGATATATCGCCCTGTCGCCGTTCTGTTTATCGCTATCGATCACATTTGTACCGTTACATTTCGCGCATATTCCCGCTCTTCGCATGATCATCGTTCCCCCGTTATTCGCGCCGTTATCATCTCATTGTCATTTGCGCTGACCCGGCCGTTCTGACCGTGTATCCGTGCTTTCTGTAAAAACCCTTCTGACAGAGCACGCGAATGACACCGGACCGTCGTTCGGAACGGCAAACCTTAATAAAGCGCAACACCGTAAAGCACAGCGGCAGGGAAAAAATATGTACTGCAGCATGTGCGGAAATGAGATGGACGACGGCCAGGCGTTCTGTGACAAATGCGGTCACAAAGCGGGCACCGCGGTGCGCGACCGTTATGCGACGGTCCTCCGCGAGAAAAACGAGGGCGTGGCCGCGCTGCTCTCGCTTCTGTGGGGAGGCGCGGGACAGATATACGTAGGCAAGCTGGTCCGCGGGCTCGCCATAATGGCCGCCTATTTTGTGATACTTTTGATCGGCGTTCCGATCCTGTTCTTAGGCGGTCTCGGGACCGCCGTCGTCTGGATCATCCTTTGCGGAATACTCTACTTTGTGCTTTGGATATGGAACATATTCGATGCGTACAACCTTGCGAAAGCTTACAACGATCATCTCTGGGCCACCGGGACACGTCCGTGGTGATCCCTGCCCCCGCGACGCTGATAAAAAGAACTGCCGTTATGAACGGAGCAGCGACGACTATAATAATCAATGACGGCATTCACGTACATGGCAGACGGCGGGAGCAGTCCTATCGATGCGAAGAGATTGCCGGCAGCGTTCGCAATAGGCATCATCCTTGTCATACTCGGGGTGATCGTGGTACTCTTTGCAATATACTCCATAGTGGCATGGGCGGTCGGGGCATACAGTGCGCTCGGTATCGTGGGCGGGCTGCTGGTGATGCCCGTCGGTATACTGCTACTTGTCATCGGCGGTATAATGGCATCCCTGGACATTTTCATGAGGGTGTTCGGGAAAAAGAACAAACGCCTCCTTTACTGAATGCGCGAAGAACAGTTTTTAATAATTCTTCGGTGATGGTGGCGCATCGGGCTCGTGGTCTAGTGGTTATGACGGCGCCCTTACAAGGCGCAGATCGCCGGTTCAATCCCGGCCGGGCCCACTTAATTGTGATGACCGCTGTCCGAACGGTCTCAGGACCTTACAGGATCGTCTGATGACTCGCCGTCCTCTTCTCCTATTTACGCTTTATCCTGATTTTTATCTTTTTTATCTGGTTTTCTACCTTTTTTATCTGGTCTTTTTATAAGATCTCCTTATTGTCCTTGCGGCAGGGTTGCAGGAATGATCTGCTGCGCACAATGCTTTCGCTTTTTTGTGCGCGGTGACGCCCGCGCACATGTTCAGGCACATCCTCGGAACGTAGAAATAGTAAGAAAATGTTGATGCCGGATGCTGCGACTGTAGTCTAGTGGTCAGGACGGGGGCTTCCCAAGCCTCTAACCCGGGTTCGAATCCCGGCAGTCGCACTTTCCGGTCACCTGCGCGGGTGCGTTTTGTAACGTTTATATCGTTGCGTTGCCTTATACCGTCTGAGTGCATATGCTGGAGATCGACAGTTCGAAAGGAGAGGGGGGCGGCCAGGTAGTACGCACATCGGTCGCTCTTTCCGCGATAACCGGTATAGAGGCACGTCTGACGCGCATACGCGAGAACCGGCCGACCAACGGGCTGTCGAAGCAGCATTGCGTCGCTGTCAAAGCGGTCGCGGATATGACGGGTTCCGAAGTTATCGGCAACCATCCGGGATCAAGGGAGCTTCATTTCAGGCCCGGCAATACTCAGATGTCCGATATCAGACTGGACATAGGCACCGCCGGCAGCATAAGCCTTGTCCTTCAGGCAGTTATGCTGGCCGGGCGCAACCATAAGCAGAAATTAAAGGTTGATGTGCGCGGCGGCACCAACGTCATGTGGGCGCCTCCCATCGATTCCTATCAGCAAATTCTTTTCCCCTTCATGGAACGTATGGGAATAAACGCAAGGCTTGAGATCGTTGACCGGGGCTTCTATCCTGACGGCGGCGGCCGCGTGATAGCCGAATTAGATCCGATAAAGGACATAACGCCGCTGATAATAGACACGCTGGGCGAATTCAAAGGCGTTGAAGGGATATGCTATATACAGCATCCGCGCGAGAAGATACGCGACGATATGATATCTGCGTGTGTCGAAACGCTCGGTCTTGACAGCCCGGTGAACATAGAGGTGCAGCAGACCTCGGGCGCCTCAAAAGGCGCCGGTCTGTCCCTGATGGCCGTTTACGAGAACGGATGCCTCGGAAGCAACGTGTTAACGACGAAGGGACACCCGGCGAAGCAGGCCGGTGAGGACGTCGCAAAGGACCTTCTGAAGGAGATGAGTTCCGGTGCGACCATGGATATTTACACTGCCGACCAATTGCTTCCGTACATGGCGATGGCCAACGGACCGAGCGAGTTCACCGTGTCGAGGATAAGCAAGCACCTTCTGAGCCAGATGGACACCCTGGAAACTTTCCTGGACGTCAGGTTCGGCGTTGAAAGAAAAGGTCCCGTATACAATCTGTCAGTGACCCCGGGTGGTAAGGGTTGAGGCCTTTCGTGCATGTGAACTGTGCAATGTCCGCCGACGGGAAGATCGCCGGGGATGATAAAAAACAGGTTAGAATATCGTCAGACGAGGACATAGCGCGCGTCAGGGACCTCAGAAGACGTTATGACGCAATTCTCGTCGGCGTCGGGACGGTGATCGCCGACGATCCTCATCTTACGGTGAAAGGAGCATCATTCACAGAGAATCCGCTCAGGGTTATCGTTGACCCGCACGGCAGGACGCCCGGCAACGCGCAGGCGGCGGACGGCCGAGCACCGACCGTCATATTGATCAGCGATGAATGTGACGCGAAGTGGAACAACGTTACCGCGATAAGATGCGGCGATCCGTTCGATCTGAAAAAAGCAATGACCGAACTGTACAAAATGGATGTTGAAAGCGTTCTCGTCGAAGGCGGCGGCGAGACGATATCATCATTCTTCAGGAACGGTCTCGTCGATAAATACACCGTATTCGTAGGAGGAATGATAATAGGCGGCCGCGGGTCACCGACACCGGCCGGCGGCGACGGCTGGGTATGCGAAGGCGGATTAAGAATGAAGATGAAGAGCGCGGAGATACTCGGCGACGGCGTTCTTATAACGTACGACGTCAGATGATCTGTTCTATGACGAATTTCGAATAGTTGTTAGAGGCGCCGAAGCACTCGCTCGCCGCTATCCTGTACCGCTTTTTTGTTATGTCCTGAAGTGCCGTCACAAAAAGACCCTGGCTGAACATCGATATCGATTCGGCGGCGCATGATGTTATTTCGTAGTTATCGCGGACGATTATCGTCAGCGGCATGAACGTGTAAACGCAAACTTCGCCGATATCATGCTTCTCGTAGAATTCCTGCAGTTCGCTGATTATGTCCTCGACCTTCGTGGATCTTATGTTCTTTGACAGAACGCTGCCGATATTCTTACCGATCTGGCGCATCGTTGCCCCGATGCACAGTCCGGACGCCTCTGCGCCTACGATCATAGCTCTCAGCAGCACCTTGAAGAAATTGCAGTCCTGTTCTGTCACCGACCCGAGCGTTTTCCGATAGAGTTCTATGCCTTCCTCGTTGACATCACGCGAACGCGCCATAAGTTTCGACGAAAGCGAGAATATCTTCCTCCTGCTGTCCGCCGGATCGTCCCTGAACGTCACCAGCGCCTCGCCGGCCATCCTCTCAAGATGAACGGAAAGCGTTGACTGCGCTTTCCCCGTTATATTTGATATTTCCGTAAGCGACAGGTCAGATGATGAAAGGTGCGTGAGTATCTGTCTGCGTACTGGATTGGACACTTGGATCAACCCGTTCACGGTTGCATATATGTCAAAAGTTTCGTCCATGGTACAATTCCCACCGTATACATTTCATACATAAAATCTTGACTATTGTTACACCTCGCTCTTTCGATATAACAATGATATGCACATTCGTTACGAACGCGACACCGTTATAATGAACAACGCTTATACGAGACGCGGGTGCATGCGTGAAAGCGGTCATTAACGGAACGCCGGAAGATATCAGAGCGGTATGGTTCGAAGGCCGGGAAGTGAGAATGATGGATCAGAGGAGACTGCCTCATGAGATCGTCATCGTTAATTTCAAAGAATATGAGGAAGTGGCCGCATCAATAGCTGACATGACGATACGCGGGGCGCCGTCCATAGGCGCGGCGGCCGCGTACGGCATGTGCCTTGCCGCGCTTAACGGCAAAGATGTTGATAAAGCGGCACGTATCATCAAAGCCTCGAGACCCACCGCCAACGATCTTTTTTACGCGGTCGATCACATGCTCCGTGAACTTGAGAAAGGAGCAGATCCGATAGCGGCGGCGGATGATTACGCGGATATGATCGTTGACAAATGTAAAAAGATAGGTGAATACGGGAACTCTCTGATCAAGGACGGCGATGTTATAATGACGCACTGCAACGCCGGCGCCCTGGCCACCGTTGACGTTGGTACCGCGTTAGCACCGATAAGGAAGGCGTGGTCATCGGGAAAGAACATATTTGTGTACGTCTCGGAAACGAGACCGAGGTTACAGGGGATGCAGCTTACCGCGTGGGAGCTTTCGCAGGAGGGCATACCGCATTCGATAATCGCCGACGGCGCGTCCGGCCATTTTATGAAAAAAGGTGTTGACATTATAATAACGGGAGCTGACCGCATCGTTGCCAACGGTGATTTTGCGAACAAGATAGGAACGTACGAAAAGGCGGTCATAGCAAAAGAACTGGGAATACCGTTCTACGTCGCCGCCCCGGTGTCCACGTTCGACCTTGGCACGGAATGCGGCGACCGTATCGTCATTGAAGAAAGGCCGGAGGAGGAGGTCACCTTCATGAACGGCGTCAGGATCGCGCCGGCCGGGTCGAAAGCGCTGAACCCGTCGTTCGATGTTACGCCTTCAAGATACGTAACAGGCTTCATAACCGAGAACGGCATCCTGAGACCGGACGAGGTGCGAAGGATGGTGACACGGTGAACGAAGCGGATGCACGGAGGGCAATATGTGACGTCTGCTCCAAATTATATCAGAAAGAGCTTCTCGTGTCCGCCGGCGGCAACGTGAGCATCAGAACGGACGACGGAATACTGATAACGCCGTCCGGCAGGAACAAAGGCTCGCTGAAAGAGGACGATATTGTAAAATTGGCAATGACCGGTAAGGTCATAGGAAAAGGAAAACCATCAATAGAATACAAATTTCACATCGCGTTATATAATTTAAGAGATGACGTGAACGCCATCGTCCACTGCCATCCGGTCTACTGTACCGCGCTTTCCGTGAAAGGCGAGAAGATACGTACCGATCTCACGCCTGAGGGAACGATATTGCTGGGAGACGTTCCCATGGTACCGTACCGTACGCCCGGTTCAGACGAACTTGTTGAGGAAATGACAAAGATATCGAAATCGTCCGCAGCGCTCATGGAGAACCACGGTGCCGTGACTCAGGGGAAGACTATGGAAGAGGCATGCAACCGTATGGAAGAATTGGAATTTCAGGCGCATCTGCAGCTCGTCGTAGGTAACGTCGAAGGATTGCCGAGAGAGGAGATATACCGGCTGAGGAGGATGTGACTTGATCCTCGTGACGAAATGGTTCGGAGTGTTCCTTTGCGATGATACGAAGATCGTCAATAAACGATTGATGCCCAAGGACGCAAAGCTCATTGCCGAAAAACTGGCGATGATGCAGCGCGGTTCGCTTCTTCCCGAGGAACTCGAAATTTCAAAGGACGTAAAAAAATTACGCGTCTCCGAACGAAGACAGTCAGAACTGGGAAGACCGATGATGTTCGATTCCTCTTTCATCAAAGCGGAACAGTACGGATTCACGGAAGAACTGATGCGCGATACGATGCTGAGGCTCGGAAAATTAAGGACATCGGAGCCGATACCCCGAGATAAAAGTCTTGTGCAGGCGATCCGTCATTTGGACGATGTGATCGAATCATGCAATTTGATGAACGAACGGCTTCACGAATGGTACGGCCTGCATTTTCCTGAGCTCGGCGACCATGCGAAAGAACGAAAGTACTGCGATCTCGTTGCAAGGCACGGAGAGCGCAGCGGCATCATCGAAGAACTTGGGATCAACATCGAATCGATAGGTTCGGAAATGGATACCGCCGATATAAAGGCGATAATGAAGCTTTCGGACACGCTGTGCAAAATATATGACGACCGTGAGCGCATT
Source organism: Methanomassiliicoccaceae archaeon (assembly GCA_009776695.1). GTDB lineage: Archaea > Thermoplasmatota > Thermoplasmata > Methanomassiliicoccales > Methanomethylophilaceae > Methanomicula. Next base: position 2,484 of record WRNI01000019.1, on the reverse strand, counting down.
GAATCATACATCTCAGGATTGGCTAAAGAAGTTGCGCCGAACATGTGCACACTTCTCGGAGATGCGCTTGCCGCACGTCTGATATCATCGGCGGGAGGACTTGAAAGATTAGCGTCTTTGCCTTCGTCTACGCTTCAGCTGCTCGGCGCGGAAAAGGCAATGTTCAGACATCTTCGGTCTGGGAAAAAGCCTCCGAAGCATGGTATGATCTTTCAGCATCCCGAGGTACACCGCGCCCCGTACTGGCAGCGCGGCAACATATCGAGAGCGCTGGCGGGAAAAGCACTGATAGCGGCGAAGGTTGACAATTACAAAGGAGAGTTCATCGGTGATGTTCTGCTTGAAGAGTTCAGTAAGAAAGTTGAGGATATAAAGAAAAGATATCCGGAGCCTCCGAAACGTTCCGCGCCTAAAGATAAACAAAAGGCCGGGCGCAAAGCGGGGCAGAGAACGAAACGTAAAAAATGACCGTTCGTTCATATACGGTATAAAGAAAGAAGATAAGGGGGCGCATCCCCCTGTTTTTAGCTGACGTTACGGTTTCCTTATGAGCAGCAGATACACCGCGACAAGTGCAACGATCGCTATCGCCGCTATGATGACGATGTACAGAAGAATGTTATCATCGCCCGTATCGTCACCGCCGTCCGTGCCGTTGCCGCCGTCATCCCGCGGTTCGGGCGCGACCGTGGCGAAACCGTATTCGCTGTTATCGGTCATACCGTTGCCGGACGCATCCCTGAACCCTGACGCCGTCACGGTATATGACGTACCTTCGGCGAGACCGCCGAACGGCACCGAATACGATGTGGCGGACGTCCATGTGCCTCCCGTCAGGGCGCCGATGCCGTTGTCCAGCGCGACCGTGCCGACCGTTTGGTCCATGGGCTTGTCAAATGTTATGACAATGGTACCGCTCAAAGCGACGTCCGAGCCGGACGGCGTTACCGATACTATCTCCGGCGGCGTTGTGTCCAGCACATCCCCCGTTTCCGGGAACACCGCCGTTATGACGTTGCCGTCGGCCGCGTTCGCGCACACTGCGCCGAATATTGTGAACATATCGGCGGCCACGCCCGTGAACGTGTAATTGTCCTTCGCCGTAAGGGTTATCGTCGCCGTGTACACGGTCGAGGGACCGAACGTCACCGCAACGACGGGATCCCACGCCACGGTGCCGGTGTACTGGTCCGTTTCTGTCACGAACGCAACCGGTGTGCCTCCCAATGCCGGGACCGTCACTCCCTGCACAGCGGTGATGTCAACGGCCGCCCTGGTCACCGTGACGCTGACCGTCGCGGTGCCGCCGGAGGCCAGTGTGTAATTGTCGTCCGTCAGAACGAACACCGCCTCATAGCCGCCGTTCGTCACGTCCGGTATCATTGAACCGTCGGCCCATGACCATGTTCCCCTGACATCAGCGCTGAGGTCCCATTCGCTCAGCTCTGTTCCGTAAACGAAGCTCCCGCTTGCCGTCGGCGCTGCCGGGGTGTACGCAGCCTTGCTCACAATGAGCGCGTCCGTGAACGCGCTGAACGTGCCGCATGACACTTCGACGGCGGTGCCGTTGTGCGTGTCACGCGACAGCGTGGTGCCGTCGGCGATGCTCACGCTTATTCCCTTCGCCGTGAACTGAGCGAACGGTACCGTGTCATCGGTGCCGTCGCTGTACGACACCTTTACGGAAAATCCCGCCAGTTCCAGCGCCTCGCCGTGCGTGTACGTCAGTTTCGAAGGCTGCGATATCACGTCGACGCCGGTGACATCCGCCGTTCCCGTCGCCGCGAACTCATACGACAGCGTTAACGATGTGCCCGTGTTTGAACCGATGACTGCGGCATCTCCGTTGACGGTCGCCGTCGCCGATCCCGCGAACGTATAGCCGGCGGCCGCATCGAGCACAACAGTCACTTCGTACACGGTGCCGCCGAGGAATATGGTGTCCGAAGGCGTCCAAGACACCGCACTCACGGTGAAATTGCCCGTACCGGTCGCCGTTGTGCCCGGTGTTGCGCCGGTCACCGGAGCGGTGACGGCTATCGCAGCATCCGTTATCGCAACTGCCGAGACGGATGACGTTGCCGCCGATGCCACCGAACCGTCGCAGTTCGATGCCGTGACCGTGACTGTTATCGTCTGCCCTACGTCCGCTGCCGTGAGAACGTACGTTGCCGCGTTCGTACCGACGACCGCAGCTCCGCGCTTCCACTCATATGACAGCGTACCAAAGTCAAGATAACCGGTAACATTTGTTTCAAGCGCGCCCGTGTCTGCGGTAAGCGTCTCGCCGAACTGCGCCGTTCCCGTGATCGTTACGACCCCGTCCAGCGATGCCTTGTCCGTCGTGACCGCTGTACCTGCGCTTGCGGGCGATGCGTTATGCGTCGCCGTCTCCGCGAGGCGGGCGTAGAACGTGTATCCCGTTCCGGGATCGAGACCGCTGAATGTCTCGGACGGCTGCCATGTTGCCGCGTCAAGGCTGTA
>WRNI01000018.1 GCA_009776695.1 Methanomassiliicoccaceae archaeon | reverse complement strand
GCTCCGTCTCCCCAATATCATCCAGGCGATCGCCGCGGTAAGGAAAGAACCTATCATATCGGCCCACATGTCGTACAGCGTGAACGCCCCGCCGTACGACATATAATCAAAACTGGCGATGATGTCCGTGAAACCTTCCATGATCTCCCATATCGCGCCGAAGGCGCACCCGATGATGAACACCATCACCGTTATACCGCCCCTTCTCCCGAGCGTTACGTGCGAAGGCGAATGCGATTCCATCAGGCAAAGCGCCATGAACGCTATTGACGATACGACCATCGACGATATCACATGTGTCACGTCGCCCCACCATGATATCGACGGGTCTAGGTACATCCCGTAGCACAGCGAGAGCACGTACATATACATGTTCGCGTAAAGCAGCGCCACGAACCATAACGGCAGCGATATGAGATTTGCAAGCCTCAGCGCGGGAAGCACTGTCATTACGATCGCCCACAGGACGCACGTCGCCTGCAGATACTCCACGGGATGCCAGTTGAGCCCGCGGACCATCTCCATCGTCACGAGCGCGAACATCAGCATCATTGAAAGAGGGCATATTATCAGCATGGCCCACGCGATGCGCCTTTCTTTGACGTCCTCGGCGCTCATCGTATCTCCTCCAGCCCGTTCGATGTTATGACCTGCCTTCCTTTCATGAGCGCACGGCCGATGAAGAAGAATGAGACTATGAACATTATGAGGTTTACCATCATCCCTATCACGATCGCGGCGTTGATCACCATTCCCAGTTCCGCCTCCTCACGCTGAAGCACCAGGACCATCAGATATTTCGGGATCAGCATGCCCGTGCCGACCAGCCACCCGAGGCCGGAGACCATCACCCAGTTGTATGACGCTTTGAACATCGCCGCGGCGACGAAGAAGAACAATAACGCCTGAGGTATCAGCGCAATTCCGAGTATGACCGCGGATGCGTATATCCACAGGTGATCCGTCGCCTCTCCCGCGATGAACGCATCGTTAGGTATCAGGAGGATCGACAGAACTGTGCAGAGCAGCACCGCCAGGGATGCGGTGACGGCGTATTTCGATGCGCTTTGCGCACAATATACCGCCGCGAACACGGAAACAAAAAGCGCAACAGCGCACACACCGACCGTCATCCCCTCGCCGTTCCATAACGCTGCGATGAGCGACGCTGCGACCAGTATCGCACTGACTATGAACGGCGCTCTGTCCCCGGACATGATGATGCTGATATCTCGTCCTTGTATTTCAGTTTGTATGCGGACGGAAAAGCATGCCGCGCACAGGCCGATATAAAGATTTATTTAATCAGACGCCATCGTTTTAATAGTATGCACGCGCAGAATGACCCGCTCGGGACGGCAAGATCGAACAGTTTGAAAGATCTTCTGCTGTCGCGGCGAATGGAGATCGTCTGTCTTATTTCCGTGATCGTCCTGCCTGGCATATGGGCAATTCTGACCTTCGACAAACTGGCCATGGTATCCGAAGGCTGGTATGCCGTCTATTCCAAGATGATCATTGCGGGCAAGACGCCCTACCTGGATTTTGAGCTGGCCTTCCCCCCCGTTTACACGTATCTGTCATATCTCATCGTCTCCGTCTTTGGTGAAAGCCTCATTGCTTTCAGAGTTGTCGGCGTGTTCATGACCGTCGGCCTTACGGTTCTTTCGTACTATATATTTAAGCAGATCTTTCCTCCGTGGGTCTCGGCCTTCGCGGCGGTGGTCACCATCTTTACCATAATGTCCGGGAACGCCTACGTCTCATATGATTACATACAGTTCTATGACCTGTTCAATTATCTGGCCTTCTTTTTGCTGCTCCGTTCTGTCGTGAGATCCCACAACAAGGAGCCGGTCGATCTTAACAGGAACCTGTTCCTGGCAGGGGTCTCGTGCGCACTTGCCCTGCTTCTCAGACAAACGAGCGGCCTTATCGTGTCTGTGTACTTTGTCATATTCCTGATTCTGATAATTCTGGTCATAAAGAGCGCGGGATTCAAAAGAAGGAACTTTTATTTCTTCCTGATAGGTCTCTCCGTGCCCTTGATAATAACATTCACGTGGCTCGCATTTATCGGGGCATTGACGCCGTTTTTGGAGATGACCGTGCTGTCCGGGTCCAAAGGAAGTCTGCTCGACATGCTTCTCGGCTGGGTCCCGAGGATGTTCTCGTACAGCACCGAGCTGTCGTTCATAATAATCGCGGCGGCACTATGCATCGCGATCGTAGTGATGAAAAGAGGATTCTCCCCGCACCCCGCCGGCGACAGGTACGATAACATATTCTACTGTGTGCTGGCGGCATTCATCGCTGTGATGATACTTGCCCTTTTCTTTTCACTGGGCCTTTCAACATCGCTGCTTCCTTATTGGTACTCTCTGCTGACGCCCATGTTCGTCTTCAGTTTCGCTTTGGGCGCGGCTCTATTGCTCAGGATCATCATCAGGATCAGGAAGGGGGAGCATGTGCCGGTCACCGAGGTCGCATACGTGTTTTTCTGCGGTTTTATATTCGCGGTCGGGTTCGGGGCGGGCACATCGGCGGCACTGAGTACGGGGCAGAGCGCACTGAATTACGGTTTCATTGTTGCCATTGCCCTCAGCGAGGTCCGCAAAATCTCCAAAACAAAGCTGAGGCTCGGTCTGAATGCGACCGTGGCGACCTTGGTCGTCTTTTTCATAATCGTAGTTCCCGTCTCCACAAAGGTCATGACGCCGTATTACTGGTGGGGACTGACCGCAGATAATTATTCGGATGCGTGCTGCGAAACCGACATAAGCTATTTCAGCGGCATCAGGATGACCGCGGAGGACAAGTTCGTATATGAGGACTTCGTGGCGCAAACAGCTCTTTACATGGGAGACGATGATGAGCTCTACTGCTATTCCCAGATAGGCATCTTTTACATTCTTGCCGGCAAGGTCCCGAACGTTAAGGCCCCTATACCCTGGTTCGACGTCTCGCGCGGGGAGACAATACTGGAAGATCTGGAATATCTGCAGAATAATAATCCGAAGATGATCGTTTTCGCCGATCACGGGGAAGATGTTCTCAAGGCGCATGAGGACCTCTTCAACGGCGGGAACGAATCAGGCCACAGGAAAATGTACGAATGGCTGCTGGAATGCGCAGAGCCGTCCTCGCCGGACTATACGGTCATAGAAAAATATCGGCTGCAAAGTTACGATATCTATCTTATGCTTCGAACATAGTCCGCTGACAGGCAACGGATCTTTGCCTGCTCGTTCTTGCACGGTACATGCGGGCAGGCAAATGATTATAAGAAACGACCATGATTTGCCGAACCGATGAAGAAGATATCCGTTCTCGTGCCGACGTTCAACGAAGAAGGCAACGTCGTCCCGCTGTCCGATGCGATAATCGGTCAGTTCCGGGAACATCTTCCTGAGTATGATTACGAGATCGTGTTCATAGACAACGACTCGAAGGACGGCACCAGAGCGAAGTTAAGAGAACTGTGCTCATCGAACGCAAAGATAAAAGCGATATTCAACGCAAAGAACTACGGTCAGTTCAGTTCGCCGTATTACGGCCTTTTCCAGACAACGGGGGATTGCGTCATATCAATGTGCGCCGACTTCCAGGACCCGGTGGAATTGATACCGCAATACGTCAATGAATGGGAAGCGGGTCACAAAATAGTCCTCGGGCAGAAGACGACGAGCAAAGAAGGAAAGGTCATACGCCGCATGAGGACGTCCTATTACAAATTCATGAAAAAGCACTCCGATGTGGATTTCATAGAGCATGTGACCGGTTCCGGTCTGTATGACAGGGAGTTCATCGAAACGCTTAGGAAAATTGACGAGCCTGTGCCTTTTCTGAGGGGCATAGTGGCAGAGATGGGCTACGATATAAAACTCGTCCCTTACGAACAGCCGAAGCGCAGATCGGGGAGATCAAGCAACGGTCTCTTCGGATACTACGATGCCGGGGTCCAGGGAATGACGGCGTACACGAAGTTCGGCGTCCGTGCTGCGGTATTCTTCGGTGTGCTGTTCACGATAGCAAGCATAGCCGTATCGATCGGGCTGGGAATATACAAACTGCTGAACTGGGATACGTTCCGCTTGACGGAATATGCGTTCAGCATGGCGATATTCATCATCGTATCATTGCAATTATTGTTCATAGGCATCGTTGGCGAGTACGTTCTGAATATAAACGCGCGCATGAAAAAACGTCCTTTGGTCATCGAATCGGAACGTATAAACTTCTGACGCGTGCGCCGACGATACGCGGAACGATGTCCTACTCCGCCGTCCTCTCCGCGTCTGTCTGTCTTCGGATCGCTGTTTTTATCCTCTCCCCGAACCTGACCCACAGAACGAGCAAAACACCGGCGTACTGCACCGCAAGCCCCACCAGCGAGACTATCTCCATCATACTTATGCCGATTAGCGGCGATGTGTAGCTTTGTATGAGGTCTATGAGCGATCCCATGTTGATTATGTCCATGTGCGCCGCAACTGACGCAAGCCCGAGCGGCCATCCCGACACGGAAGCGACGGCCGCCCCGACGGTCAGCAGGCAGTACGGGATCAGATACCTTCTGTCCCTGATCAGCGCAATTATAACGAACGGAAGCAGCAGCAATATGTACTGCGGTGTCGGCGGATAGATGAATATCGCCGCCATCGCTATCAGCAGCGTGTCGAAGAGCGCGGAATCTAGTTTTTCGCCGTCGGTGATCTTGCTCATGCGCATCGCAAGAATGATGACGATCACGATAACGAACGCATATACGATGAGAGCGGCGTACGCCGCTATCACTCCGATCACGCCGGTGCCCATCCCTTCGTCCACCCTTGACGTTATGAAAAGGAACGAGTCCATAAACGTTCCGTCCAGCAATTGCGGAAGGAACAGAACAAGCGCGGTGACCGCGACGGCCGCCAGGAACATAACTGTCTTTTTGACATGGGTCCCGTCCTCCCTGTTCTTTGAGATTATGTACGCAATGAAGATGAAAACTAAGAATCCCGGGAAGAACTTCATGAGAGCGGCCATGCTTAACATCACGCCCGATTCTATGTAACGGTCCTTTCTCAGCATTATGACCGCAAGAACGGTCATGAGCACGCACAGCGTGTCGAACATCCCCATGGCCGCCACCGTTATGACGCACGGCGCAAGGAACCACAGCGCAAATCCCAATATCGCCTTTTTATGATCTTTCGTGACGTCGCGTACCAGCCAGAATATCAGATAGCCGATGACGAGATCGCTTATCAGGAATACCAGCTTGACGGACATGTTGAACGCTATCGTCGTTATCGTCGACGTTGTGGACCATGCGGCTCCTTCCGCGGGGAACATACCTGTTATGTGATCCCCGATGGCCGTGATCCCCAGAACATCCTGAAAGAATGCCGTCAGCCCCAGCACATATCCCCACGGCGGCGTGTAGAAATATCCGGTAAGCTCGTACAGCCCGTTGCCGCTGTTTATGTTCTGCACTATCACGCCCCAGTGGTAGAAATCATATGCCTGCGTCAGGAAGATGTCCATAATGAGCCTGAGCAATACGCCCGCGACGATGATGATCAGAACGGACCTGCAGATGAAGGATGCGGTTCTGGGGGCATCGTCCTCTTCTTCTGCCTCGGACGAAGGTCTACGGAGGATGTTCATATGACCCTCCTTTTCCGTACACTGTGTAATATCCGCCGTAATAAACGTACACCGCGTAGTTATGGCCGCCGGTGTAGTCTATGTCGACAGAACCGGTCACGGTCCCTTTTTTGACATCTCCTTTGACGTATCCGGCCGCGTTCTCGTCGGTATAGGCGCTGATGCCTGATGCGATGATCTGCGCCAGATCATGGCGCTGATCGTTCGAGTAGTCACCGGCGAGCACGCATATCATGCCGTCGCCGAGCCTGACCATCGCTGTGCTGGAATACGTTCCGTCGGTATAGCCGACAGCCAGACCGCCGAGTCCTGAGATGTCGACGCCGTACTTTATGCGATTGTTCATGAGCGACAGCGAATGCCTGTAGTTGTTCGTAACGATATCCGACAGCTCAGCGTTCTCACCGCCTTCGTTAAGGCACCCGGTCTTGCCGAAGAAGTCGTACTCGTAGTTGCGAACGGCCTCTGCCGTGCCCCCGGGCGTCGCATAATACTTGCCGAGGAAGTTTCCTGCCCAATAGAGGCTTCCGCCGTCATTGATCCAATCTAACACAAGGTTCACGGAAGTCGAGTATATCGTTTCGGGAAGTGCGCCCGAAAGCACCACAAGCCCTTTTACGGACGCGTTCGAGGACGTAATGTCGTCCTCCAAGGCATCTTTCAGCTCTGCGGCGTTCAGTATCTCTATGTTGCGAACCCCGCGGTTATTGAGCGTGGCGATCAGCTGCGATATGTAATATTCCTGCGTCAGCGCCTTCGCGCCCACCGGCACCCGGACCTTTTCCAGCTCCGATCCGTAGCCCTCATCGTAGTAAATGTAAAGTCTGTTGATCATTTCGAAGCTGCCGTTGTCCATCACCAGGACGGAATACTGCTCCGACCCCTTAGATGTCACGGAATACTCGATACCGTCATCCGTCCATGCGATGTCGGAAGCGTATCTTCCGTCACCCGCCGTGTAGACGTACGCCTCCCCTATCAGAACGACCGCCACAACGGCCGCGAATATCACCGTCAGAACGATGTCCGATCTTTTGCGGCCGCTTTTCGGCTGATGCGGCGTCTCTGTCCCCCCGGCCATAACATCTTTCCCGTCCATCTGCGCATTGTTATGCGGTGATCAAGATAAGAACATGTTGCCTTGGTCACCGTTTCGGTCACGGCCCGTGGCATCTGCCTCTGCGGGAGATGAACCGTTCAACAGACGGATTTTTATATGACCGCAGACGGTTATGACATATGGTCACCGTCGTTGACAGGATCGGTCAGATGTACCGAAAGGAGTACGAAAGGAATCCTGTCTTCACGCTGTTCCTCACTATTTTGATCGCATTTTTCATTGTGTTCGTTATTGCGGCGGTCGTGACCGGCGGGGACAGTATCCATATGGTCTTTCTTGCGGATAAGAGGGACACATTCATGGACCACTTCAACAGCATAAAGTACAGCTCCGACCATCCCTACACAAGATTCCATGTCATATATCCGCCGCTTGTGACATCGTTCTACACCGTCCTCGGCTATCTCACGATACCTTTCGTCGATGTGGCGTCCATCGAGGAACTGGCGCCCGCTCTGAGAAGTTCGCAGATGGGCATAATGTCATTTCTGATCATCACGCTGGTGACGTTCTATGCGCTGTATCTGATCTTCTCCAGGATCGTTAGAGAAGAAGGGATCAGGAAAGAGCTGATGTTCCTCTTCGCGGTGCTTTTGGCGTACCCGTTCGTATACGCCCTGGAAAGGGGGAACAGCATAATCATGGCGCTGGTGTTCTGCCTTCTGTTTATTCTGGGCCACAAATCTGAGAACAAGTACGTGAGGTATGCGTCGTACATCGCGCTCGGATGCGCCGCCGGGATCAAGCTGTACCCTGCCATACTTTGGCTGCTTATCCTGAAGGACAGGAATTACAGGGAGGCGGGGATATGCGCCGCGATAGTGGCGGTATTGGTGTTCGTGCCGTTCGTTTTCACTGACGGCAGCCCGCTGATATTTTTTGACAAAGTATTCTCGTACGCGAGTGCAAACCCCGGTTTCACGAACCTCAATCAGATCATAACGGGAATATTCGGAGAGTGGCTCGGTCTCTCAGAGGGGGGCGTGTCCGTGATCAGTTATGCGGTCATCGGTACCTTCACGCTGCTGTCGTTCATTGTCATATTGTTCGATAAGGAAATGAAATTCTGGAAGGTGCTTGCGCTGATCGGGTGCAATCTGGTACTCGGTCTGGGCATCGGGGCCCAGTACCAGATAATTTACATGACGCCGGCGATACTGTACTTCCTTGCATCGGAGAAAAATATGACTCGTGAGAATTTGTTCTATGTTGTATGTTTCGCCATGACGATGGTGCTTATCCCCGGGCTCGCGGCCCCGTGGCTGTCGGCGGCGATCGGCGTGGAGGCGTATCCTTCGGCGGTCATCGGTGCGGTCGAATCGTTCTTTGTCATCGTCATCGCGATAGCGCTGCTTCGCGAAGGCATCGTACGCATATACCGCGGCCGTTCCGCCGCACACGGCGCGGAAGCCACCGCATAGTTGTCAGACACCGGCGTCCTGCGGCCCGGCGGCCCGGCCGAGCGGCAGGAAGAGGACGAACAGTGATATGAGTAATCCGAATATGCCGTACGCGGCCATGAGCCCGTACGTTGCGCCGCTTATACCGTACCCAGGTATCGCAACGATAAATATAACAAGGGCGGCCGCGAGGGACAGCGCCGACGCTATCGCCGCGGCCCTTCCCTGATTCTTCGTTATAAGAACGGTTATGCCCCACATCCCTATGCTGTAGAATGTTATTCCGATTATCATCACATTGAAATATCCCACATACGGCACTATATCATCGCCGTAAACAGCTTCGAAAAGATATCCGGCGGCGACATAGCTCAATACGAAGCACAGGACGCCGAACATAAGCGTCAGGACGACCATCTTTGAATATTGTTTTCTCAGCAGCGATATGTCGCCTTTTCTTGAGATATTGGAAAAATACACAATGAACGGCGCGAATATGCCCATTATCAGCGTCGGCACCACTATCGTCGGCGCCGACAGCGTCCCGAATATGCCGACGATCTCGTCACCCTCGACCGCCTGCAGCATTATCTTCGGCAGCGCCGTGATGACTATGGGCGCGACGACCGACAGCAGGAACGGGGCGCCCATCTTTATCAGCGAAGATGTCGTCGACCTTTCGGCAGCGTGCCACGGGTACCCTCTTCCCATTGTCTTATGATACCCGCGCGCCGTCGTGAGCAGGAAGACCCCGCCGCCGAGCACGGCCATTATCGCCACCGACGATACCAGGTCGTTGGTTAGATAATATGAGACGGTGAATGATGCGAAGCTGACGATACCTTCCAGCATCATGCATTTCCCGACGTGGTCCAGCCTTTCGTGTATCTGCAGCGTCGCGGTGTAAAGGTACGCATAATGCAGGAGGTTTCGATAGACCATGTACATTATTATGACAAGGTTCTGTTCCATCGTGTAATTGAAGAACAATACCACGAACAGGCACAGAGCGAAGCTGAGCGCGATCGTTGTCAGTCTTGCTGCTCTGTAATCATTCTCCGTGTACCTTACGTACTGGTCCGATATCTGGTACTGATTCAGCTGGAACGTGGCGAAGATATTCAGTATGGAGCATATCGATAACGCTACTGCGAACACTCCCGCTTCGGAGAATACCGTTATCTTCGGGATGATCATCATTATCATCCATTGGCAGAACAGCGTGACAACGCTTCCTGCTGTGTTGTATGTTATCTGCTTCGAAACTCCCATGGCCATCTCAACCGATGATCGGATATTTGCGTTCCACCTATACGGAAAGGATAGATAAACAATTTTCATCCCGAATATTATATATCCTCGTTCAATCAATGTTCAGACCACCGGAGACGACCAAATGGCCGGAAAGATAAGTTTATTGGATTGTACGCTCAGGGACGGCGGTTACGTCAACGATTGGAACTTCGGTAACGGTACTATGACGTGCGTCTTCGACCGTCTCAACGAAGCGGGCGTCGATATCATTGAGGTCGGGTTCCTTGACCAGCGGCAGCCGTTCAGCATCGACAGGACGATACAGCCGGACGCAAAAAGCATGTCCGCCGCATTCTCGAAAGTATGCGGAAAAAGATCGATGGCCGTTGCGATGATCGACTACGGAACGTGCGACATAAGTAACGTACAGCCGAGGCCGGAGACCCTTATCGACGGGATAAGGGTGATCTTCAAGAAAGAGAACATGCACAAGGCCATCGCGTTCGGCAAAGAGGTAATGGACAAAGGTTACGTTCTTTTCCTGCAGATGGTCTCCATAACTTCGTATGATGATGCGGACGTTATAGAATTCTCCGAAGCTGTCAACAAGATACGCCCGTACGCGATATCGCTCGTGGACACGTACGGTCTGATGCACAAAGAGCAGATGCTCCATTACTTCGAGCTTTTGGACAAACATCTCGAAAGATCAATAGCCATCGGCTACCATTCTCACAATAACTTTCAATTGGCGTACGCGAACACGATCGAGATGCTTAAACTGAATACCGACCGTGACCTGATAGCCGACGGCACGCTGTACGGGATGGGCAAGAGCGCCGGGAACGCGCCGACGGAGCTTCTGGCGATGCACCTGAACGAGAACTACGGAAAAAGATACGATATCGATCAGATATTGGAAGCCATAGACGTAGAGATATTACCGATATATGCGAGGCACTACTGGGGATACGGCTTCTCGTTCTATATGTCGGCGAAGAACGACTGCCACCCGAACTATGTGAACTATCTGTCCGACAAAAGGACATTATCGATAAAGGCGGTCAACGATATCCTTGACAGGATATCGCCCGAACTGAAACTGAAATTCGACAGGCAGCACATAGAGGATCTTTACAAAGAATATCTTTTGGAGAACGTAAGCGATTCGGCGCACATCGAAGCCCTTTCCTCTGAACTTAGAGGAAAGGATATCCTTCTCATAGGCCCCGGCACATCGGTCATCAGGGAGAAGGACAGGATCGAAGCTCACATCAGGGATAAGAGACCGATAGTCATCGGTGTCAACTTCCTGCCCGATACGATCGGCGTCGATTACGTTTTCATCAGGAACCCGAGAAGATACAGCATAATGATACCGAGGATGGACAAAAAGGTCAGGACGATAGCGACGTCCAACGTCACGCCGATAAACGAACCGTTCGATCACGTGATCGGATATGACAAGTTAATATCGGAAACGGACGAGATATGGGACAACACCCTGGTGCTGTTCCTCAACCTTCTGAGGATGATCGGCGCCGGGTCGGTATCGCTGGCGGGGTTCGACGGCTTCAGGGAGGACGCGGAGAAGAATTATGTGGACAAGTGTTTCGATCTGCACAAGGACTTCGGATATCTGTCCACACTGAACAGGCTGCTCACTTGTAAGTTAAAGGAATACCGGAAGGACATGGACATCGGTTTCCTCACCGGGTCAATATACGAGGACGGATGATGTCAGCGTACGAGGCGGTCATTTTTGATCTTGACGGGACGCTGATCGATTCCAGCGAGGGAATAATACTTGCGGCGGAGGAGACGCTCGAAGCGCTCGGTTATCCGTCAATAGAGCGTGATGAGCTGAGATCGTACATAGGCCCCCCGATCGGCGAGGCAATAACAAGGAGGAACGGCCTCGGCAGCGATGACCTGAAAAGATTCAACGACGTCTTTCGCGGCATATACAAAAATAAGTACCTGATGCGCGCGAATGTTTATCCGGGCGTCATGGACATGCTTTCCGGCTTAAGGGGCATCATTTCCGTCGGTATCGCCACGAACAAGCGGGAGGATATGACAAAGCTTCTTCTCGATGACCTTGGGATATCGCCGCTGTGCGATGCGGCGGTGGGACTGGACCTCGAAGGGAAGCTGAAGAAGAAGGACATAGTTGAAAAATGCGTCAGCGCCCTCGGGACGGCTGACCGAAAGCGCATAGTGATGGCCGGCGACACGCGGAACGACGCCGAGGCGGCAAAAGAGTGCGGCATCAGTTTCATCGGCGTGACGTACGGCTTCGGGTTCAGGGACAGGTCGGAAATAACATACGGCAGCGCGGCCGATGACGTTCAGTCGCTGCGCGATCTTCTGCTCATCTGATCCCTGACAAAGGACACGGTACGGGCGATGCCCTCTTTGAAACTGCAGGCCGGAACGAATCCGGTGTCTTTCGTAAGGTCGCCGATGTCTGCGCACAGGAACATCTGCTGGTGCGGGTAATACTCTTTAACGCCGAACTTCAGCTCTATGTTCGGGTCTATCGCGTCCCTTATGTCGGTCACGTATCCCTTGAGCGGCCTGCATTCGCCGGTGCCTATCTGATAGGTGCGTCCGTCAATTCCGCGCAGACCTATCGCGAGCAGGGCGCGCGCGACATCTCCCGTGTAGATATAATCCCACGTCTGCCCGCATTTGGTAAGTTCCGGTATGTTCCCGGCGAGCATTGTGCGTATAAGGTACATGATCAGCGTATATTCACGGTCGTGCTCGCCGTACGAGCTGAATATCCGTGACCAGCAGAACTTCACGCCGAGCTGTCCGCACAATATCGCCGCCATCTTCCCCGCCGCATATTTCGCGATGCCGTACCCGCTCGTCGGGTTCGTAGGTGTATCGTTACACGCCTTTCTGTCCATCAGACCGTACTCTGCCTGTGACCCCGCGCCCACGAACGCGGACGCGCCCCAGCTCTTTGCAAGCCTGACAGCGTCCAGCGTGTATTCTATGTTATTAAGCTGTGTATACACATCGTCCCTTCCGGCACCCGCCGTTTTATCCCATGCAAGATGAAAGAACATATCGCATTTGTCAGCGTCTTTTATTCGGTCGTAATCGGAAATATTGCATTCCGCCGTTTTTAACTTTTTTGACACCGGAAGATCTGCGGTCCCGGCGGAGCCCGGCCTGACGATCGCGATGACCTCGTGCCCTTCGTCCAGTGCAAGTTTCGTAAGCGCAATGCCGGTCATGCATGTGGCGCCGGTTATCGCTATTCTCACGGTATCACTCATCCATAAGGTCAATGTACATGTTCTTTCTCAATTCTTCGCGGTCAAGGAACGGATAAAGGTCCTCCAGCGGAGGCGAGAACAGTCTTCCGTCCGGGAACTTCTTCGTTGCCGATTTAGGCTCGAATATATGGTCTGTCGTTACGAAGACCTCGCATATGTAATATCCTTCGTTCTTCAGTATGTCATCGAGTTTCGTCATATCCGGATTGCTCTTTATTGAAAAATACGGATACCCGTACGCTCCCGCCAGCTTGGACATGTCGGGGAACCCGAGATCTTTGCTCTGCGGCCCTATCCCGTGGAATTTGGAATTGAAAAGATTGATCTGCGTCTGCCTCATTGAATGATATCCGTCATTGTTTATGATGAATATCTTGATCGGGAGGTCGTTCGTTATTATTGTCTGGAGCTCCTGCAGGTTCATCTGTATGCTTCCGTCGCCGGTTATGCATACTGTGTCCTTACGGTCTGACGCAACGCACGCGCCTATCGCCGCGGGAAGGTCGTAACCCATGCTGGCGATCGCAGAGTTGACGATGAACCTTTGCCCCTTTTTTATCGTGAACGCATGGCTGCCGACGGCGCATGCCGTACCGTTGCCGACGACGGTTACCGTTCCTTCCGGAAGCCTTCCGCTGAGCTCTTTGATGAAGCAGTACGGATTTGCGAGGCCTTCGGGAGAACAATGCCTTTCCTGCACCACAGGATAATTTTTCTTCCACGTCCGGCACTGCTCGATCCATTTTTTTCCGGTGAACACGGTGCCGCTGATGTTCGCATCCAATTCTCCGAGGAGCACCCGCGCATCTACGTGCAGCGGCATGTCGACGTGAAGGGTCGGCTTTTTTAATTCGTATTCGTCAACGTCCTCCATTATTACGAACGCATTTCTCGCCCACGTCTTCCAGTTGAATCCGACCTGTCTCAGACTCAGCCTGCTGCCTATCGACAGCACAAGATCGCTGTTCTGCACCGCGAAGTTCCCGGCCCTGTCGCCGAGGCTTCCGCCCCTTCCGGCGTAAAGCGGGTCGTCGTCGGGAACGAGGTCTGTGCTGTTCCAATTCGTAACAACGGGAATGTTCAGTTTTCTGATGACCTTCAGGAATATGTCGTACGCCCCCGACAAGCGTATGCCGTTGCCTGCGTAGAGCACAGGGCGTTCCGCTTTTCTCACTCTTTCTATGACCTCGTTGACGGCGTCCCGCCCGATCTGCAAAGGAAGCGTCCTGAGATACTCCTGCGGGTCGAATGATATCAGTTCTTCGGTTTCCACGATAGCTCCCTGGACATTCAGCGGGATGTCGAGCCAGCACGGGCCGGGACGACCGTGCGTCGCTATGAACAATGCCTTCTGGATACAGTATTTCACCATTTTCGGGTCAAGCACCTTCTCGCAGTACTTGGTCATGCATCCGATCGATCTCGTTATGTCGAATTCCTGGTCGCCCATCGCACGAAGAGGCATGCCCGTGCTTTCGGCGGTCGTATCGTAACGCACCTGCCCGGAAATGACAAGCATCGGTATGGAATCTAACCAGCCGCCGACCACTCCGGTGATGGCGTTCGTCCCGCCCGGACCGGTGGTCACGCAGAGCAGCGCCAGTTCATTGTTTATCCGTGAATGCGCCTCGGCGGCTATTGCGCACGCCTGCTCGTGATGATTGTAACAGCATTTCAGCCGTGAATGATTTCCGAAAGAGTCGTTGAGGTACATCGACCCTCCGCCGACGACGGTGAACACCGTCTTGATGCCGTGATCGGCAAGATGGTCCGCTATGAGATCCGACACTCTGACCTTCATTGTAACGCCTCTGTGTGCATGTCACCACATTTTCCACGGCGCCTTGCCGGACACCCAAAGGTCTTCCAGTCTCTCTTTGTCGCGAAGCGTGTCCATGCACTGCCAGAAACCGTGATGTTTGAACGCCGCCAGCTGTCCGTTCACGCTCAGTCCCTGCGTCGGTTCCTTCTCAAACACCGTCTCGTCGCCGCCGTCGATGTAATCGAACACTTCGGGTTCCAGTACCATGAACCCTCCGTTCACCCAGCCCGCGTCCTCTACTGTTTTCTCTCTGAACGATGCGANAACATCGCCGTCGATGTCCAGCATGCCGAACCTGCCGTCCGGGCGCACGGCGGTGAGCGTTGCCGTCTTCTTACATTTTTCATGGAATTGCAAAAGGCTCTTCATGTTAAGGTCCGTCACGCCGTCGCCGTACGTGAGCATGAACGTCTCGCCGTCCACATACTTTTTAATTCGCTTTATACGCCCGCCGGTCATCGTTTCCAATCCTGTGTCGACAACGGTGACCTTCCACGGTTCCGATACGTTGTTCAGTACCTTCATCCTGCCGCCGTCCGAAAAATCGAACGTTACGTCACTGCAGTGCAGAAAATAATCGGCGAAATATTCCTTTATCACATGCTGTTTGTATCCGGCGCAGATCACAAAGTCGTTGACACCGTAATGCGAATATATCTTCATTATATGCCAGAGGATCGGCTGTCCGCCGATCTCTATCATCGGCTTTGGTCTTAAATGGCTTTCTTCGGATATTCTTGTACCGAGACCACCGGCAAGGATGACGGCTTTCATGAATGTTGGTATCGTGTACCGATATTTGATGTTTATTTCTCTCAGGCAACGGAGTTCATTGACCGGTGCCGTCCGGTGATATGTTCTCACCGTCTGTTGCCACGGCTCTGCTCTCATGCCTTCCTCTGAAATTACGATACAGGCGGCCGCACCCCTCGTACATAAGGGCGAAGGACATCAGCATCACAAAGACCGATTTCAGCCCGAGCATCTTATGCGGCGTGTCCAGCCCGATCCCGGGGATCAGGGCGAATGCCCCGATGAAACAGATGAGAAAGAAGATGTTGCCCTTTGTGAGCTCTTTCTCGGATATCAGGAAGAACATCAGCGGGAACAGCAGATAAAGCAGGTTGTACGGAACGGCGAGGCCTATCCCGACGACGAGGGCGCATGATATGAGCGCAAGTATCTTCCAGAATTTCATTTCCTTATCGAACAATATGACAATGAACGATACGAGCAGGAACGCCAGCGCCGCCGTCGCGGCGATCACCGTCGAGACGGCATCGCCGACGATCGGGGAAAAAATATAATTTACCGCGCCGGCCACCGGGCTGAAGTTCATGCCGCCGCCCGCGCCGACATCGTCAGTGTACCCCAATATTGTGTCAAAGAGGATGGCCGGCGTCCCGTCGGTGAACAAGAACGGCAGGAATACGAATGCCGCTCCGATGAGTGCGCATATTCCTGCTTCTTTGTACCTCTTCTCCCTTAGTATCAGTATCCCGAGTATCGCAGGAACCAGTTTGATCCCCGCGGCGCATCCGAGCGCGATGTACGACACATACCTCACGTACTTGTTCTCAGATTTGTGGCCTATGATGAATATGAAGCACAGAACGACCGCCAGGAGGATCACGTTGCCTCTCTCGAGCACATGTATCACCGGGAACGACAGCAGTATCAGCAGGAAGAGAACTTCCGCACGCAGGTCGGTGCCCTTCGTCAGCTTCCTGATGATCACATGCAGCGCGTACAGCATCACCATGGCGAAGATGAAATATGACATTATGCCAAGCTGTGAATCTCTGATCGCGAACCATATCTCATGATCGGTCATTCCGGGAACAAGGTTCGCGTACGGTATCACGATGCTGCCGATGCCCGCGAAGAACAGTGTTGCCAGCGGAGGGTACATAACGGGGACCGCTCTCGTGTAAGGGGAGTCGGAAGAGGCCCAGACGCTTTCGAAGTAGTCCGAGAACACCAGTTCCGGTTTATCGTTCAGCGCGACGATCGCGCTTTCCATGTTCGTGATCAGCGCGGCGATGACGAAAATGACAAGGAACACGAAAAGTAATGTGAGGAACAGCGTGGCGACAGGATTCCTCTCATATTCCTTTCGATATGCGTACATCATCCTGTCAACGACGGCGGCCATACGCGGTATAGTGCCCGCAAAGATATAAAATCTCACGGTAGCGGGTGCCCGTCAGCACGGCTCCGCCGGACGTTTCGTAAACAGATAACGATCGCATATCGGCTTTACGACGTAGTAAAGAAGGGCTATCATCAGTATGTTCCTGAGAAGTATCATCATCATTCCTATGTCGTTTATATTCTCGCCGCCACCGAGATAACCGACGTTGTACGCGAACTGCAATTGCGTTACCGCCAGGATCACGGCGAACAGTATGAAAACGATCCTGTTCCATTTTTCATCGGATGATATCATAAGCAGAACTGTCAGCGGCGGTATTATCCACAGAAGATACTGCGACGAGAAAACTTTACCGATCATGACGAACATCATGACAACGATCAGTATCGTGCTCGCGAAAAGGTAACGCCTGTCGTCCTTGCTTCCCATGCCTTTGAGCTTTTTCAGTATCATTGCGTAAATGATGCACACAACGATAACAAGAGCGATCATGACGAACGTAAGGATCGAGGCGGCGGCATCGGGCAGCGTTCCCCTCAGATTATCGGAACCGAACTCCGTGCTGTCGGATATCCATACGTCCGTCAGACCGAGCATCGCGAACGGATAAATGAACGATGACGCTATCGTTTCGATCTGCAGCGGACGGTCCGCATGATACGAGATCATCTCGGACAGCATCTCCGGCTGCAGTATCAGCACGGGAACGATGACCGCTAACGAAACTACAGCAAAAACTCCGGTGCCTTTCAGTATCTCGTTCCAGTTCCTGTCCATGATCAGCGGCACCATGAACACCGGGAACAGGACCGCGGGATATATCTTGATCATTGTGCCCATGGCCAGCAGGGCGAACGCCAGCGTGTAGCGTTTCGTGACGTAGCAGTAGACGGCCGCCAACGCAAGAACGGCGGGAACAATATCGAACCGGTCTACAACGAACTCGATCATTAT
>WRNI01000017.1 GCA_009776695.1 Methanomassiliicoccaceae archaeon | reverse complement strand
TCCACTTTGTCGATAAGCTTCTGTTTCTTTTGTTTTAACGTCTCGATCTCATTCTGCGATCTTAGAAGTTCTTCGCGTATGCCGTCCGCCTCGGCCATTGCGTTCTCCAATTGGCGGTGAAGCATCTGCGCCTTCGCTTCATCGAGCTTCGACTGCGCCTCCAGATATTTTCTGGCCTCCACCATATCTTTTTCCAGCTGCGCAAGCTGCGTATCAAGTTCTTTAATAATTATCTCGATCCTTTCGATGTTCGCTTCCGTCTCGGCCTTTTCTTTTCCTGCGCTTTCCAGGTCGGCGTCGAAGCTTGCTATCCCCGATATGCTGTCCAGTATCCTGCGCCTGTCGAGGCCGCCCATCTGGACGATGCGTGTGACATCACCCTGCTGCACGAGATTATAACCTTCGGCGCTTATCCTTGCTCTCGCAAGAAGATTGTCGAACTCGGTCATCGATGATTTTCCGTCGTTGACGTAGAAATATGAACTGTAATTCTCGCCGTCCTGCGCAAGTCTCACAAGACGCGTTAATTTAACGGTGTCATCGTCCCATGGTATCATGCGGTCCTTGTTGTCAAATACCAGCGAAACTTTCGTGAATTCTGCTTTGTTCTTGGTCTTTCCGCCGTCGAATATCAGATCGGTAAGCTTACCGGCACGTATCGCCTTGGAACTTTTAGGTCCGAGAACGAATAATATTGCGTCGGAAATGTTCGATTTACCGGAGCCGTTCGGACCGGTCACTGCAAGATACCCTTCCATCAGCGGTATCGTAAGTTTCCCGCCGAATGATTTGAAATTTTCTAACTCTATCTGTTTTAGATACAAGTTCATCCCTTCCTACGGAACGAATCCCTGACTCGGCTCCGATGCATCCCTACACTTAAAGGCGTATACGCAATCCTGTTTAGTATATATATAAGTTATCTGACCGGAGGGTTCTTTTCGGATTACTTAAGTATATCGTTCACTGAGCTAACGATCAGCGTCGGCCGTACTCCGGAATCTTTGATGTCCGTTTCCTTCGCCTCGCCGGTGAGCACCATTATTGATCTTATACCGGCGTCCGACGCCATTTTTATGTCCGTATATAACCGATCGCCGACCATCACCATACCTTCGGCGGGAACGTTCATCCTTTCCGCGGCCATTCTTACCATTAATACGTTGGGCTTTCCGATGACGGTCGCCTTCGTTCCTGTCATCGATTCGAAGAATCTTATGAACGGGCCGATGTCCACATCGTACCCGTTCTCCGTCGGGCACAGATCGTCCGGATGCGTCGCGACGAATTCCGCACCTTTTTTCAGTAACCGGTACGCATGATTGATCTTCTCATATGTTATCGAAGTATCGAACGCCAGTAACACGATATCCGCATCATCTTTGGACATACGTATACCGGCGTCCTTTATCTCTTCCGTGAATTTCTCTGTTCCCAGAGGGTATACTTTCTTACCGTCATGATATTTTTTAAGATATTGTATCGTCGCCGTTGTTGATGTCAGTATATTTTCAATGCTCACACTGAATCCCATTTTTTTGAGTTTATCGTAATAATGACGGCGATCGGATGATGAGTTGTTCGTAAGGAACACGAACGGTATTTTACGCGACATCAGCCTTTCTACAAACTCCGGAGCGCCCGGTATCACGTCATCGCCTTTGTAAACGGTACCGTCCATGTCTATCATGAATCCCGATATTCCGTTCACGTCCGTGAGCGGCGCATCCTCTTTCACATTGCGCTTTGGATCGGTGCCCATGCCGTCACCCCAGATATTTATTTTTCAGTATGTTCATTGTTCTTCTTAATTCCGCTTTGGACTCGTTGCTGTATATGCACGCGGCCGGGTGATACGCCGGAATGAATACCATCTCTTTTCCGTCGACCGTTATCGTCATCTCTTTGTTGACGATGTCTGCCATCTTTCCTTCGTAACCGATGAGATCGCGGCACGCCGACCTTCCGAGCCCGACTATCACTTTTTTTCCTGACAGTTCGTAATGAAGGAACGGTCTGCATGCATTCATCTCTTCCTTCGTAGGATCGCGGTTGCCGGGAGGTCTGCATTTGACGGTATTCGTTATGAGAACGTCCGATCTTTTTATTCCCTCCGCGTTCATTATCTTCTCCAGCAGTTTTCCTGACCTTCCGACGAACGGCCTTCCCGTAAGATCCTCGTTCTCACCGGGGGCTTCGCCCACGAGAACGACGTTCGAATCGAAATTGCCGTCGGGCATTACTATCTTCGTCCTGAATTCGCATAAAGCGCACAATGAGCAGTTGTTCTCAGGTATCATTGTTCACCGCCGTATCAAAGCGTCTCCTTTATCAGCTGGTCCCTGCTTTTTTCCGAGATGTACGATACGGGGATGTCCAGTATGGTCTTCGCTCCGAAATTTCCTTCTGCGTGGAATCTGAACGCCGCCCTCGCGAACGCTGCCATCACAGAACCGGTGAACCCGGGGTTGCTGTCGAACTTTATTGAAAATTCGGTTGTATATTTTTCATCGCTCCCCGTTATCCCGTTCCTGAGAACGGAACCGGCGTGCGGCATCCCGCTGTGCTCTTTCTCTAATTCATCACCGGGAACGAATATCACTTCCGTGTCGTAATCAGAGAAATAATAAGGCATCCTTTTCACAGAGTCCGCTATTCTGTCTTTGTCCGCTCCTTCTTTCACCGATACGTAACATATCCTTTTGTGCTTCTGCCTCACCGTGTAATCTTTGAGAGAGCCGTTCCTCACCTCGTTCATAACGTCGTCAGAAGGAACGGTGTACTGGACCGCGCCCGTCACTCCGTCTATCCGCCTTATGGCGTCGGAATGCCCCTGGCTGACGCCTGGGCCCCAGAACGCATAGTTCTTTCCGTCAGGCAGCATCGATGATAACATCGCTTTCATCAATGAGAATACTCCGGGATCCCAGCCTACTGATATGACCGCTGCTTTTTTGTTCGATACTGACTGAGCGTTCACCGCCTCAAGATATTCCGGTATCTTGGCGTGCGTGTCATACGTGTCAACAATGTTGAAATGCTTTGCAAGCTCCGGCCCCTGTTCCGGAAGGTCTGTCGCCGATCCGCCGCAAAGGAGCATCACATCTATCTTATCCTTATATTCGGTAACGTTCTCGGCCGCCGCTACGGTGACGCCGGGCGTTAATGTTCTTATGGTGTCAGGTGAGCGGCGTGTGAACACCGCCTCCAGTCTCATATCAGAACTCTTTGCGATCGCCCTTTCGGCGCCTCTTGCGACGTTACCGTAACCGTATATCCCTATCCTTATCCTGCGGGCCATCTCACGCACCGTCCTTTGCCGGCCGGTCCTTCAGAAGATCTGACGCTTTTACGAGCGATGTTAACGTAACTCCTATATCTTTCAACGCTTCCCTTCCTCCCGATTCTCTGTCTATGACTGATATTATATCCTCAACGATGACGTTCGATGATCTCAGTGTGTTTATAGCGGAGATGCTCGAACCGGCTGATGTTATAACGTCCTCAACGACAAGAACATTATCGCCTTCGTTCAGGTCGCCTTCGATCAGCTTTGACGTGCCGTGATCTTTCTTCTCCTTCCGGACCATCACATACGGTATTCCCGTAGCGAGGGACAGCGCCGCCGCCAGCGGTACCGAACCCAGAACAACACCGGCGATCCTATCATATCTCTTCCCCGATGACTGCACGGCCTCGGCCATCAGCTGCGATATCAGATACAGTACCTTAGGATCAGTGCTCGCTTTCTTTATATCAATATAATAATCGCTCCTGGCGCCGGACGCTAACGTAAAATCACCGTATCGCAATGCTTCGCAGTCCTCCAGCGCTTTCTTCATTTCGTTCATATCATCACCACGGTACGTCCTTCAGCCCCGCCTTATAACCGATTATATTCATCGCGCGGTGCAACAGCAATGTTATTATCAGTAAAAATACCAACGCCAGGATATGCCATCCGGGTATCTCTATGTACGTATCGTACACCCAACGCGGATAGAATAACGCTGTGAGAAGGAATGCGCCTATCAGGAAATCATATTGGTCGAGTATCGGCGCTTTCTTTCCTCTCTCTATTCCCATCCTCCTTTTTATGAAAGATCCCAGCATATCACCAAGCAGCGAACCGAATGACAGACACACAATTATTCCGATACCGCCCCATAGGCCGCCGTATCCCCATATGTCCTCTTTGCCGAGCAGATACGCTATCCCCATAAGTATCATACCGAGGACAACACCGGCGAGACCTCCGCCGAAGAACCCTCTCCAGGTCTTCCCGTCGCCTAATATCCGTTTGCCGCCGATCGATCTTCCGAAGTCTACCGGCGTCCCGCCGCCGAAGACGACCGCCGCGGAATTAGGTAACATCGCCGGCAGGAACAGCCACAGCCCCGCGAACATGATGATAACCGCGCCAACCGCATCCATTGTCAAACTCCCGATGCAACAATATCGAATGATTGTATTTATTCTTTCAATTCAGCTGTAGCGCCGTTGTGCGATATCGAACGCCGTCAATCCCTGCCGTATACGTTCTTATGATCGCAGACCCTGTGTAAATAAACATGAACAGCACCTTCTGTCCGCTCAACTTTGTATAATATGCGGTGCCCGCTGCTTATTTCGTATGAATAATATCCGGACAGTCTTCCTTTTTTGTGGGTCCCGATCATTTCCGGCCTGTCCGAATGCCTCAGCGCGGCGATGCCGTTGTCGACCTTTTCCATAAGTTCCTTAGCGGACCTTTTTCTCTTGATCCTGTATAATTTCCCGAACTGCGATGAAAAGATCAAGTCATTGACCATCTGACTGTTCGCCCCTCAATATTTTAAAAAGTTCTTCATCGCTGCATGACCCTGGAACGACCGTGACCTTTCCTTTTTTGAACTCGTCCATGCTTATCAGAAGGTCTGCTTCTTCCTCCGGAGTGATCGGGTCGTCATCGATAATGCTTCTTTCATCATCTTTGAGCACGGACACGTTTTTTGGTCGGGCGGCGCTGATTTCCTTTGCAGAGGTGCAAGAAACATTCACGACACCGTACTCATTATTGGTTCTCTTCGGCAACATCTCACCTTTGTTCAACGGACATTCAGCACATCATATTGATAAAAAGGTTCGTATTACATGTAGTATAACTGTACCAGAGGCGGCCGCTCTAATGTTGCGAGAAAAATTCTTTGACGTCCTCGACGGCATCGGATGATCTTTCGGACGCCAGCAACGGGTATAACGCAGAACGCTTGTCAAGTATCACGGCCGCGCCGATATCGCTCTCCGAGCGTATCAGCCTGCCGATCGCCTGTCTCATCTTCCTTGTCGCCGGCGATATCACCGCGTGCTCCCAGCCGTTCCCCGACTTTATATCGTAATACCGTATCAGCGCGTTCTGCTTCGCTCCCGGCTTTGAGAACGGCATCCCGACTATTATCGCCGCCTCCATCTCCTTTCCCGGAAAGTCAATGCCTTCGCTTATCCTTCCGCCGCATACCGCAAATAATACACCGTCCCCTGATACTTTGAATGCGTCCACCATCTTATGGTGTTCCGTGTTCGTCATTCCTTTACGTTCGGTGAACACCTTTCGTCCGATCCTTGCGCCTATGCCGTCCTTTATCATTGCGTCCATGAGCACGTATGAGGGAAAGAACACAGCGGTGTTCCTTCTCACCGCGCTGATAATATTGACGATGTGATCTTCCATCCTCGGTATCATCGTTGCGTCCTGTCTCATCTCTTCATATCTCGTTGTTACGTCAGTTGCGTGCACGATCATCAGGTTATCCGGATCGAACGGCGACGCGAAACGCTCAAGTCTCGCGTTCTCAAGACCGAGGACATTCTGGTATTCGGTGAGAGGTTCAAGCGTGCCGGACATATGAACGGACGAATGGCATGAACGCAACGGTTCCGCAGCTTCGTACGGGTCCATGCAGAACGCCTCCAGTGCCGTGTCGTCGCCTATTATCAGTTTCACGTATACCTCGTCCTCCGAATCCAGCCAGAACAATATGAACGAACCTAACGAACGCATGTACGATCTTGGTAACCGCCCGTTCATCTTCTTCGTTTCCGCGACGATCTCGCCGTGCTCTATGAGCGCTTTGCATATGCTCCTTACCTTGAATGACGTGGCGCCCAGCTCTTCCATGAGGCCGTCCTCAAGGAAGTACGGCGGTATCAGACCGTCGTCCTCCGTCAGGAATTTTTCTTTGGCCTCATACATTAACTTTCTTACAACGCCGATGAGGTCCATTGCCGATATGCCGTTGCTTACCTCAGGATCTTTCCATTCCCTCGCTTCGTTCTCGGTCATGTCCAATGCGCGCATTGTGTATCTTGCCGTCATAACTTCCCGCAGATGATCGGGAAGGTTGTGAGCTTCGTCAACTATCAGTATCATCTCCCTGATGGGCGTGTTCATCCACCCCAGGAACCTTTCTTTCGTTCCCGGGACGAATATGAAATGGTACGGCGCGATGACGACGTCCGCGTATTGTATCAGACGTTTCATCATCTCGTACGGGCACAATCCCTTTTCTAACGCGTAAGCACTGAATTCGTCGGAGGTCGGCATCTTCGAAGCGCAGAAGTCAATATGCTCCTTCATATCCGTTTCCAATATGTTATCGTAGAATCTGCACCCTGAATCGGTGCCGGAATGCTTCTTGAACTCTGAACAGAATTTAGACAGTTCCTCCGGCGACCCGGACATAAGTTCCGGGTCTGATAATATCTTAGGGCATGTCGATGTTCCCCTTCCCTGTATCCCCAGCGCAAATAACTTCCTTATCTTGGATATCTTTCTGAGTTCGAGTATCGCCTGTTTCTGCTGGGCGCTCGTTCTTGTGAGATATATTATCTTTTTACCTTTTTCCAGCGCGTACGGCAATGCGCCGGCAAGCGAACATATTGTTTTTCCTGTTCCCGTGCCTGATTCCAGTATGCACGGTATCCCTTCTTTCACGCATTCGCTGACGAACTCAACGAACTCCTTCTGCGACGCTCTCGGCGTGTAAGGGAACAGCTGCACGCTCATTACTGTCAGTATGAGTATAAGAACAATTCCAGGGGGTGACCGAAAGTACCCCGTTTCATATATAGGCGGACCGAAAGTGAGCGCCGATCGCGCGGGATCACTTGCCGCGCTTCCATATGTCGTCGGGAAGGCCGCCGTATACCGAGTCCGCAACTTCTTCCGCCTTTTTGGGGTCTGCCGAGCTCATTAACTCGTTTATACGCTCTCTTTTGAACAGCCAGTAGTGTATACGCCACTCCCTTCCGTCGTATAACGTTGTCTCTTCCCGTTCTGTCGTCAGTATGCCGGTATCTTCGAGCATATAGAATGCGTCACGGTCCTCCGGTTCCAGGATGTTATCGATTATCCTGTCCGAATAGCCGAAGAAGTTCAGTATATGCTGCGCCAGCGCGTACGCATGGTCCTCGTCTATACCTCCGTCTATGCTGTTGCGTATCGCAAGAGTTAGGTCTTCGACGGTCAGTGTGACTTTTGCGGACATTTTATACGTTCCCTGCCTTGGTGCTGAGTGCTTTCTGTATGACTACGCCTTTAATAATGTTTAGTCGACGAGACCTATGAATTTGGTCTCGTCGAATCCCGTCGCGTCGCTTATCTTCTTTATCAGCGCATCGGGAACTTTATGATCAACGCCCATCAGCATTATCGCCGTTCCGTTCTTCGCGTCGCGGCCGACGGTCATCTGACCTATGTTTATGTTATTCTCTCCTAATATCTTACCGACGCTTCCTATTACCCCGGGCTTGTCGTGATATCTTGCGAATAACATATCCGAATCCATCGGTATCTCGAACGAGTAGTCATCGATTCCGATCAGACGGGGCGTCTGCGCGAACACCGTCCCGCGGACGGTGCGCGCATCCTTTCCGGAAGTTACCGTTATGGTGACCATGTTCGAGTATACCGGCGAATCTTCGTTCTTTGATTCGGTGACCTTAATATTCTTTCCTTTGGCCAATGATTCCGCGTTCACCATGTTCACATTATCGCCCACGATATTCTTCATCACGCCTATCATTGCCGAGAGCGTCACCATCTTTGTGTTCTTTGATGCGATCTCGCCGCTGCATACCACTTCTATCTTGTCTACGGGACGTTTGCCGTTGAGCTGGTGCATCGTCACGCCGAGGCGTTCGGCAAGCGGAAGGTACGGCGCGAGCGCCGGGTCCAGCTGACCGCGCGGTGCGTTGATGGCGTTCGCAATAATATTGTCACGAAGGTACATTATCACATTCTCGGCAATGTCGACGGAAACTTTCTCCTGCGCCTCTACCGTGCTTGCGCCAAGGTGCGGCGTCATAACAAGATTGTCCAATTCGATGAGCTTGCTGCCTTCCTTAAGCGGCTCGTCAACAAATACGTCAAATGCCGCGCCGGCGATCACTTTATTCTTTAACGCATCGTAAAGATCATCTTCGTTAACTATGCCGCCGCGCGCCACATTCACGAGCAACGCGTTCTTCTTCATCATTTTGAACTGCGGCATCGATATCATGTTCTTCGTTTCGGGAAGCAGCGGAGTGTGAATTGTCATGATATCGGAATTCTTGAGGACGTCCTCCAATGTCGTAAGTTTGACGCACAGGCTTTCCGCGACATCCTTCGGAAGGTACGGATCGTAACCGATCATCGTCATGTTGAACGATCTTGCGCGCTTCGCTATCTCTCCGCCCACGCGGCCGACGCCTATTATTCCCAGCGTCTTTCCGTAAAGTTCGATACCGGTGAACTTGCTTCTTTTCCACTCGCCTTTATGAACGGATGCGTGGGCCCACGGTATCATCCTCGCCAACGTCATTATCATCGCGAGCGAGTGCTCCGCCGCGGAAATGATATTTGCAGAAGGCGTATTCATAACGAGCACGCCCTTCTGCGTCGCGTACGGTACGTCAACGTTATCGACGCCCACGCCCGCGCGTCCCACGACCTTTAAATTCTTGCCCGCGTCAAGGATCTTTTTTGTTACCGTGGTCCCGCTCCTTATTATCAGACCGTCGTACTCTCCGATGACCGCGCATAATTCGTCCTCGCTCAGCCCCGGCTTTACGTCAACCGGTATGCCTGACGCGGCGAGTATCTTGAGACCCTCTTCGGAAAGAGGGTCGGAAACGAGCAGTTTCATTTGCATTCCTCCAGTGTTCCTTCCATTATCGTTAACAGTTCTTTTATTCTTGCAGTCGTAAGATCACCCATGTGGCCTATCCTGAACGTTGTCTTTTTGACCTCGCCGTAACCGCCCGATATCTCGTAACCCTTTTCTTTAAGGATGCCGTGAAATTTATCGAAATCAAGATCACCACGGTTCAGAACGCCGATGGTGTTCGACATGTAACCTTCCTCGGGGAACATGCCGTACAGCTTCGATGACCATTTTCTGACCATGTCGGCCATCTCCGCGTGGCGTCTGTATCTTGCCTGCATACCTTCGGCGATCATGCGGTCCAATTGGAAGTCCAGTGCGTACACCTCGGATACAGGAGGCGTCGTCAGCGTTGAATTATCATCGTTGTTCTTTTTCAGTTTCAGAAGGTCGGTGTAGAACCCTCTGTTCTGCACTTCTTTTGCCTTGTTCATCATTTTCTCGCTGACGGCTATGAACGCGAGTCCGGGCGAAAGCCCCAACGCTTTCTGCGAACCGAATATCAGCGCGTCAACCTCGTTCTTCCTTAACTTTAAGTCTGTTCCCGCTACGGACGTGACACCGTCGACAAATATCAGCGCGTCGCTCTGTTTTTTTATTTCATCGATAAGTTCGCCCAGAGGACTGAGAACACCTGTTGACGATTCGTTGCTTACGAAATGCACCGCCTCGATCGTATCGTCAACGGCGCCTTCTATGTCTTTCGGTTTCATCGCCTTTCCCCACGGTACCCGAATTTCTTTGACATTCTTTCCGTTGAGCTTCGATATATCGATCCACCGGTCGCCGAACGAGCCGTTCGTTATTCCGAGAACATTGCTTTTCACGCCGTTCCTTATCGCCCCTTCCAAGAATATTGACGCCGATCCGCCGACCAGGAATATCTCCATATCGGTGTCAAGCACTTTTTTCATCCGTTCTATGACGGAACTGTGCAGCGCCTTGTACTCTTTCGATCGGTGCGTTACCATCGGTCTGGTCATCGCCTGAAGCACTTCCGGCTCAACGTTCACGGGGCCGACGGTGAAAAGTTTCCTGCTCAATTTTCTCCCTCTTTATTTCGCATGTGCAATTCCGTTCGTATGCGCGGATGTTCCCTTATCGGTAACACCGCTATAAATCTTAGTGTCATCGGCCGTTTGCGTCAAAGTTTGGAAAGCGACCGCTTTATCCTTCCGATGCCCTCGATTATGTTCTCCTCGGACGCGGCGTACGATAATCTGAAGAAACCTTCGCCCGAGGGACCGAACGATCTTCCGGGCGTCACAGCAACGTGCGCCTCTTTCATCAGATGCATTGTCATGTCGTCGGACGATATCTTCTGCTCATACTTCGGGAAAAGATAGAACGCGCCTTCGGGGCGGTTGCATTCGATGCCTTTGATCTCTGTAAGAAGGTCTAACGCCAGATCTCTCCTCTTTCTGAACTCATTGACCATTTTTATCCTAGACCCCTGCGGCCCTCTTAACGCTTCGATCGCCGCCGGCTGTGTGAATGATGTGCAGCAAGTTACTGAATGGGTCTGCAGTTTGTTCACTGCGGCGATATCCTTCTCGGGGGCGATCAGCCAGCCGAGCCTCCAGCCGGTCATCGCATATGTTTTCGATAATCCCGAAAGAGTTAACGTTCTTTCGAACATACCGTCGAACGACGCTATGGAAACGTGCTCGCCTTCGTAAATTATATGCTCGTATATCTCGTCCGCCATCACCGTCACGTTCTTATCGGTACAGAGGTCAGCTATTCCCTTAAGAGTATCACGGTGCATCACGGAGCCCGTGGGATTGGACGGGGAGTTGAGCATGAGCATTTTTGTCTTATTTGTCATGGCGTTAGCGATCATGTCGGCGCTCATGCAGAAATCATCATCAAATTTCGTCGGAACGTAAACGGGCGTTGCGCCCGCTAATCTCACTACCGCCTCATACGAAACCCACGCCGGGTCCGGCAATATCACTTCGTCGCCCGGATCGAGATACGCAAGCGCGATCATGAACAGCGCATGCTTCGTCGGCGTCACGAGTACGTTCTTCGCCGTACATTTTATCTTATTGTCGCGTTCCGTCTTTTCCGCTATCGCTTTCCTCAGTTCGGGTATCCCCGCTGACGGCGTATAATGCGTGAAACCGTCGTTCAGCGACCTTACGCAGGCGTCCTTGATATTCTGCGGTGTATCGAAATCAGGCTCGCCCATTGAGAATGAGATTATCTCGACACCTTCCTGTTTCAGCTGACTTACGAGATTCGCTATCGCGACCGTACCGGATTCGGGGACATCACCGAGCCTCTTTGAAACCATTATCCTTCCCTTATCCTTCTCATATAGATATTGTTTGTGTAAATATGTTTTTTATATGCGCTCATGTCGTAATGTCATTGTGCCTTTGATGTTTGCTTATGTCTTAATGTCTTTGTGTCTTTGATATTGTGCTTACGTCATAAGGTCATTGAAGTTACCGGCGTCCAGCGAATCCCTGAACTCCTTCGCTATCCTTCCGCCTGTGCTCATTCCCGGATATATGAGATCGGCGTACGGCGAACCTGAGATGAACGGATTCGTTCCCGCGACAATTCTCGTGGATATCTCGAATAATTTGAATTCCAGTTTGTCCGTGACTATCGTTTCCAGACAGAACGGGCCCCACATGCCGCCGAACAGTTCGTATGATCTGTTAACAATACGTTCGGCCATCTCGAACGCCTTCGGAAGAAGCGACTCGCGTATAACGACAGGAACATTACCGGTCACGACGAACGACGGGTAAAGACCGTGCTTCTTCAGATCGTCGTACGATCCCATTTTGTATAACTCGTCAATATTGCTCTCGTCCCTTCTGTCTATCGAAAGCAGTTCAAGCGTTCCTCCTCTCGCAACTTTGTAACCATCCTCTTTGAACGGCGAATAGAAGAAATGCATGTAGTATCTCGTTCCCAGCGCATACTCCTGGATCGTATACGGCTGTGTGTTATCGATATACATCTTAAAGTCCGGATAATCTTTGGCGATGAAGAAACCGCGTCCGCCTTTGGCGCCGTGGTATTTCACGAGAACAGGCTCATTTATCTCCCTTGCGTCGGTGTATATTCGCGGCATCGCGACACCCGCTGACGTTATCCACTGTCTTTCCAGATCGCGATCGGACTCCCACTGAAGAACTGCGCGGTTGCAGTACGCCGGAACTTCAAGTTCCTCGAACTTCTTCGGTCCCATGTACTCGACGAATGAACCGTGAGGTATCACGACGACGTTCTTATCATGAAGCTCGCCTACGCGCTCCTCTATCTCGTCGAGATCTTTGTACTTGATTATCTCGTCAGGCTTCGCAAGAGGGAACGCGTCGTAATATTTTGTGTTGTGCGATACCGTCAGTCCCAACGTTCTGAAACCTGCTTTGCGTGCGCCGTGAAAAATCTGAAGCGAAGAATGAGAACAGAGCGTAGCTATCGTTATGTTATCCTTGTCATAATTCTCGAGGACAGAATCGATCTTGCTCTTCGGGACCATACGGTATGATTGTTTTTAAGGATTTAAATCTTGGGTCGCCTTCGTACGAAATTTTTCCTTCCGCGCCTGTACGGGTACGGTACTGTATCCGCGGTGCGTTTCACGCTGCCGTCCCACTCCGGGTATGTCCTGTCCGGCCCTTCGGGCATCCTCATCGCATATCTTTCCATGCCCGTCCCGGCCGCCGCCGCTGCCGCTGTCGCGGTGGACGATGCGGTACCGCTGCGCTTGCTCATCAGCTTCGGTTTGACGTGCCTGCCCCATATCACGAGCATCGACGGCAGTACAAGCACCGCGCCCGCGTAACCGAACAGTATCGCCAGTGCGGTTATTATCCCGAACTGGTACATCGGCAGTATCTTGGAGAACACCATCACTCCGAATCCTGCGACCGTTGTTGCCATCGCCGCGAATACGCCCTTGCCTGTTTCGCGTGTCGTCTTTTTTATGGCGTCCTTCGCGTCCATATCGTTACGTATCAGTTCCGTTGCGAAACGGTTCGATATGTGTATCCCGTAGGTGACGCCCATACCGACGGCCAGCGATGCTATCGTCAGCGTCATCACATTGAGCGGCATGCCGATCGCCGCCATAGTCCCCCATACCATGACCACGGATATCAGCGTCGGGATCGTTGCCATTATGCCTAACAGGAAACTTCTGTGCGTGTAGTACATCACGAACGTAAGGATCAGTATAACGAATATTATCGTCACAAATAGCGACGTCATCTGGCTGTTGTTCATCTCGGTCATAGTCGCCGCCAGGATCACGAACTGCCCGGTGACCACATATTCGGCGCCGATGTCGCCGAGCGGGGAGCACGCTTCGTTGACGGCGTCCCTCATGGCGAGGATCGCATTGTTATCGCTTTCGATCTCGGTCGTCATCTTCAGTATTATTCTGGTGATCGCTTCTCCGTTGTGTTCGCCGACGACCGACGATAACAGAATATCAGGCGTATTTGCTTCGAGGGCGCCTAGGTAGGTCTCCGTCATCGGAGATATTATCAGTCTTCCGTTGGAATCGAACGTGCTGTTGAACAGCATATCGTACATCGGATCGCCTATCCTGTCGTTCGCGTCGCTCAACGCCGTATATAAATACTCGGCATCCGGGGACCCGGATGTGTACGATACCCCTCGTATCGGATCTGCGGCCATATTGTCCAGCGATTCCTCGATCTTCAGTATCGTGTCGATCTTCCACGGGTCACCGTATATGAGAACGCTTGTGGTGCTCGTCGTTGTGTTATAATTCTCATCCATGTACAGTATTATATCATGCGCCTCCGTCTCCTCGGGGATGAACTCGTACATGTCGAAATCGTATGATAAATTCGTGGCGCTGTAACCGAACAGCGCAACTATGAGAACGGCAACGCCAAGGACCGCCCACGGGCTCCTGGCGGCCATCCTGCCGCCGACGCCGGATATCTTGCCCAGTGTGTCCTTACTTTCATCGCCTGCCTTTTTGTAACGTTTCGCATCGTCCGGGTCCTTGCCCTTCCTTTCCGCCTTGCGGTCCCTCATCACCTGCGTCGCAGGTATGAGAAGCAGCATGACCGCGAACGCGCATACGATGCCTATCGCGCACATGACACCGAAGTCAGCGAGCGCGGACATCTGCGACGTCAGATATGACAGGAAAGCGATCGCTGTTGTCACGGTAGCGAGCACCAATGCCTGACCGACGGAGCCCATGGTCATCGCTATTGATTCTTTCGGGCTCTTGCCGGCACTTCTCTCCTCTCTGTACCTGAACACCATGTGTAAACTGTAGTCTATACCTAATGCCAGTATCAATATCGGAACGGCAATGGCTATCGTGGACATCGGTATGTTTATGAGTGCCGATATGCCGAATGTCCATATTATGGCGATGAAAAGACCGAGAAGACCTACCAGCGTGTCGGATACGTCACGATATATGACGAAGAGCAGTATGATTATGACCACGATCGCGATCGGCAGCAGCATCGAAATGTCCTTCTGGGCCATGTCGCCGATGTCGTTCATCATCGTCTGCATTCCCATGGCCTTTATCTTCAGTCCTCCTGCGTGCGACGGGCTGAAACCTTTGGCGGCGGATATCACATCTCCTTCGAAGCCCAGCTCGCCGTCCTGTATCTTGTCAAGCTCCGAGTCCGTTATCATCAGCGAGATTATACAACCGCCCGCTGTGACGCTGACGCTGTCGTAATCGTTGGATAACAGTGACGCAAGCATCGGCTCGCCGGCGATCACCGCGGAAGCATACATCTTTATCACGCTGTCGGTCACGCCCGGAGATCCTATGGTTGCTATCATGACGTTATAATCGGATGACCCCGCGATGGCACCCGCGACGGCGGATACCGGGCTCAGTATCATGAACCCGTTCAGACCGACGTCTGACGGATCGATGTACGAATGGTCGCTGTACGAATATTTGATGCCGTCGGTGCCCGTATACTTCATTTCATACAATGATCTCTCATAACCGAGGATGTCAAGGAAAGCGTCCTTGGTGAAAATATCGTCTCCTGCAGAACGCGCATCCACAAGGCTCATTACCGACGCGGATGATGTGAACTCTTCGGAAATTATGTTGGACGCCCTGATCATCTCGTTGTCCGGCATGAAGCTCCCTTCGTCCATGCCGAAGGACGGAGGGTTCATCGCTATCATTCCCAACGCGGCTGCGGTGATAATTGCAAGCACTATGAGCGGTACGGCCGGTCTTTTAGAGACGCTCTCTCCCGCTCTGTTCATAAATCCCATGTTCTCGCCATTCTTCTGATGATTTCCGTCAATCCTCTCTAACTATATTAACTCTTTATTTGTCACTGTTAACATTGGCCGGAAGGTGTGTGCGGCGCAATTGTTGAACACTTTCCGCCGGCGGCAACGGGGGCGCCGCCCCCTGATGCCCGGAGTACTTTCGATTCGTTTACATATGTAGTGAGGTGGTTCGCAGAGACGGGCAAAACTGATAAGACAAACATTATAGGGATGATACCGAGACAGCTGACGGGAAAGAGGTAAAAAGTGGATCCTGCCAACGCGGGCGCTTTAGACGGCCGCAGGGTGTTGGACTTACGGACACAAGCATATCAGGCATGCCGCTTATAAAAAACTGCCTGTACTGAATCAGACACCATGCGTTCTTATGAGCGCAGACCTTTGAAAGAGACACTTGAAGGCAATTCCAATGTATCCGGCAAAAAGACCGCGAGGGAAAAGCTGAGGGCACTGTCCAGAAGTTAATATATTGATAACAGTATTGTTAGCAATATGTATGTAAGCGCCTCAGAAAGGCAGTCCGGCGCCGACGAAAGACCGCAGGACATATTGTCATGGTGGGCAGAAAAGGCAGGGAGAGAAGAATATCTCGCGGCCATATTTCTCTTGCAGGACAGGGCTGGTCTTTCTTTCAAGGAAGCCAGGGCGTGGCTGATGCCGTTCCAATACGTCGGGAAACTGGCCGCCGACTGGGGATGTTCGGAGGAGAACGTCCATAATCTCCGGCGGAGAGGGAGTGAGAAGATAAGGAATGCCGCCGGCGGGGAGCTGCTGGGGAAGATCCCTGCATACCTCTACCATATAATTTGAGCGGCGGTGCGGAACGTTGTTGCCGCCCTGATGCCGGGAGTACTTTCGGTCCGTTTATATACAGAACGGGGTACTTTCGGTGACCCCCCAGCACTCTTTATTTACCAGTAGTTCTTAGTCATAAAGGACAACGGCGGTCTGAGGCCGCGGAGGTCGATGAAAATGGAAATGAAGGAACTTACACCCCATATTGAAGAACTGAAAAGGGTGATCGGAGAGGAAGCTGACGAAGAACAGATAATCGAGGAGCTGAACACATATCTGAATGTGTATCACGTCTCCATTGATGCCGCCAAAAAGGGCATCATGAGGAAATACGGCAAAGATACGCCGCTGTTCGTCTCGGCCGCATCGATCGCCAAAAAGATAGATGAGATGACAGGCGACGAAAAGAATGTTGACCTGACCGCGAGAGTGGTGTTCATCGAAGAGAAACAAATAACGGCGCGCGGTGTCCCGAAAACAATATTCTCGGGGATATTGGGCGACGAGACCGGTACCGCGTCATTCACCGTCTGGGACGTCGGGAAGTTCGAACTCGTAAAAGGAGAGACGTACAACTTCAAGAATGCGTACACCAAGAAATGGAATGACAAGGTACAGATAAACTTCGGAGAGAGGAGCATCGCAGAGGTATCGGACACTCCTATGAAAGTGCCTGAGCGCAGTATTTCGTATTCTTCGGACGTAAAAATAGCGGAACTGTGCGACGGCATAGGCGACGTTACGGTAACGGGAAAGATACTTTCCGTCGAGCCAAAGACGATAACGTCAAAGGGCGAGGCACGTATCGTGCACACTGGATACATAGCCGACGACACCGGAAAGGTGCAGTTCACCGCATGGAATGACGTTAATTTACAGGAAGGCGAGACCATATGCGCCAAGAACGCCTACGTTCGGGCGTGGAGAGGGGTCCCGCAGCTGAACTTCGGCGACCAGTGCGAGATAAGCCGTGTGGACGCCGTTTTCGCAGAGGTGCAGAGCGGCGTCAGCAAACGGAACATCGGCGACATCATGAGAACGGGCGGAGGGCTTGACGTCATGGTCGAAGGCGCTGTCGTCGACATACGCACGGGCAGCGGGCTTATCAAAAGATGTCCTGAGTGCAACCGTTCCATACTCGGTGATGAATGCACCGCGCACGGTAAGGTCGAAGCGGTGCAGGACCTTAGAATGAAGATCGTCATAGACGACGGCACCGGTGCTCTGACCGCCGTCGTGAACCGTGAGCAGACTGAAAAACTGACCGGCATGACGTTAGAGCAGGCGGTCGCCATCGCAAAGGAGACGGGAGATCACGAATCGGTGCTCAGAGCGATCGACGATAAAGTTCTCGTAATGAATGTTGCCGCCTCAGGTAACGTACTGAGCGACGAGTTCGGGNCGATGATGATCGTCCGCAG
>WRNI01000016.1 GCA_009776695.1 Methanomassiliicoccaceae archaeon | reverse complement strand
ATTCCCCGCCCTCGCCCAGAACGCTTATCCCTTTCCTTGATCTGAGCTCTTTCAGATCGTCATACGCGTCGCATACGTTCCTTCCCAGCCATGTTTCATCAAGACCGTCGGCGTAGACGCCGACGATCACTGATGATATGCCGGAATCGATAAGTTCTTTCATGACGATGTCCTGATCCTTCCTCCACATTGGTGAGAGACAGAAAAGACCGAGGTCGCCGCATATTATGTTGATGCGCTCCCACTGATAATCCGACCACACCGTTCCTGTCACGATGCCGTCCACGTCAAGATTATCAAGCGCAGTGCGCAGAGCGTTCATGTCATCATCTTCGCTCCCGTCCGTCATCGCGGTGACAAGCCGCTTTCCCATCGATCCGGCAAGAAGAGGCACCATATCCGCGTTCGGAACGTGAAAGATCATGGAATCATCCGATGACGGGACGATATTCACAATGTACTCAACGGTATGGCCCATCTGCTCCGCGATATACAGCGAAAGAGAAGAGTCCTTACCTCCCGAATACAGTGACGCAAGCCTCATGCCCGTCATATGACGAAGATATAATTTTAAGTTATTGACGGCGTTCACGTAAGCATGAGGATCGACAGTATAACAGCTGATGATTTCAAAAAAGCGGTTTCGAAGAATGCGTTGGTGATATTGCCGATAGGCGCGACGGAAGCACACGGGGCACATTTGCCGTTGGGCACCGACACGTTCCAGCCGGAGCATATCGCCCGCGAGATATCGGAACGTATGGACAATGTGCTCATTGCTCCGGCGCTGCCGTACGGTAACCATTCGTCGATGAAGAACGTTCCCGGAACGATCAGCGTAACGTTCGATTCGTTACGTTCCGTTGTTCACGACATACTTGATTCGCTGATATGGCACGGCGTAACGCGAATACTCGTCATAAGCGGACATTGCGGAACGTCGCACATGGCGGCTGTAACGGAAGCGTGCAGAGCGATCGTCATGGAACATGACGTGCGCATAATGCTCATATCCGATTACGAGGTTATGAGAACATACGATCCGTTCTGTTACGACGGAGACGGGCACGGCGGTCTCGCGGAAACATCAAGGATGCTGGACATATGCCCCGACATCGTTAATAATGAAAGGCCCAGAGGAAGATTCGTCGACGCTTCCGGTATGGTGCTGAGGGATGCTTCGCAGTGCATGCCCGACGGCGTCGAGGGCGATACGGCGGACGCATCGGCGGTGCTGGGAGAAGAGATGAACAATTATATCACCGACACGGTGATAAGGATGATAGAAAGGGATCTTAAATGACGGTGAACCCGAAGCAGGCGGCGGCCGAGAAAGCGGTGGACGATTTTATCGCGGACGGCATGACGGTCGGTCTTGGTACCGGATCTACAGCGTATTATGCGATAAAGCGCGTCGGCGAGCTTGTGAAAAAAGGATTCAGATTAAAATGCGTGGCGACGTCCGCGGAGACGGAAAGGATTGCGAGGGAATGCGGCATTTTTATCGTCAGTATTGACGATGTCGATCGCATCGACGTGACCATCGACGGTGCCGACGAGGTCGATCCTGAAATGAATCTCATCAAAGGATTGGGCGGCGCTCTTCTAAGGGAGAAGATAGTTGCGTCCGCGTCCGCGTCGGAAGTGATAATCATCGATGATTCTAAGCTTGTGGAAAAACTTGGTACAAAATGTCCCGTTCCCGTTGAAGTTCTTGTGTTCGGCCACAGCAAGACGAAGAAGGCGCTGGAGAGGCAGGGGTGCGATGCGGCGCTCCGCGTTAAGGACGGCAAGCCGTTCATAACGGACAGCGGCAATTACATCTACGACTGTAAATTCGATTCAATAGATAATCCGTTCTTCCTTGAGTCACGCATCAACGTGATACCCGGTGTCGTCGACAACGGCCTTTTCCTTAACACGGCGACGGCCGTCGTGATCTCGTCTGCGGACGGTAACGTACGGATGATGTGAGCGTACACTCAGACGCGGCACGGAGCAGGGTCACGCCGCGCGCAGGAACATTCCCGCAACGGTATTCTTATTTTATTGTTAAGTGAGCCTTTTTATATAACATCGTTATTAGCAACGTTGTTCCCTATAGGGGTGAATATATAATGAAGAAGCCCAGAGTCATAAAGACCTACTGTCCGTACTGCAAGACCCACACATCGCACGATGTGGAGAGGGTCAAGAAGAAAAAGGCCAGTGAGCTCAAATGGGGTCAGAGAAGATTCAGAAAGGTGACCGCAGGTTACGGCGGTTTCCCGAGGCCGAAGCCGGAAGGCAGAGAGAAGCCCACGAAAAGGATCAATATCAGATTCAGATGCGAGACATGCAAGAAAGCGCACGTGAAACCGTGCCTGAGAGCAAAGAAATTCGAACTAACGGAGTGATCAAATGGTCAACGATTTCATAAAGATAAGGTGCCGTGACTGCGGCAACGAGCAGATCGGATTCAGACGGGCTGCCACCGCGGTCACCTGCCACGTATGCGGTTCGCCCCTGATCGTGCCGAAAGGCGGCGTGGGAGAGATCAAGGGCGAAGTGCTTGAGGTGGTCGGCTGATGTCAAGGGCCAAAGGTTTTCCCGAGGACGGCGAACTTGTTGTATGCACTGTCAAAAGCGTAAAGAACTTCGGTGCTTTCGTAACGCTTGACGAATATGACGAGAAAGAAGGATTTGTGCACGTCAGGGATGTGACCACCGGCTGGGTAAAGTACATCAGGGATTTCATAAGGGAAGGGCAGAAGATAGTCTGCAAAGTTCTGGGCGTTGACTCATCGAAAGGTCATATCGACCTTTCTCTGAAGTCAGTGAACGAGCATCAGAAGAGAGAGAAGATACAGCAGTGGAAGAACGAGAAGAAGGCAGAAAAATTAATGGAGATAATCGCCGAAAGGTTATCGGTCTCCGTCGACGATGCCTACGCCTCGTTCGGCAACAAGGTCTTGGAAACGTACGAGACGTTATACGGAGCGTTCGAAGCGGTGGCCGCAGCCGCGGATGAGTTCAGAGAGGAGTTCAAGGGCAAGTGGATCGACACTTTCATTGAAGTTGCGGCGGAGAACGTCACGTTACCGTATGTGCAGATAGAAGGCATACTTGAATTGCGTTCATCGGCGCCGAACGGCGTCGATCTGATAAAGAACGCGATGAAGAAGGGCGAGAAGGCGGCGAAGGATTCCAACGTTACGATGCAGTATGTCGGCGCCCCGAGATACAGGCTCGTCATAACCGCCGACGATTACAAGGAAGCAGAAGACGTTATGAAAGTTGTCTCATCAGCGGTAATAGACGATCTCGTGAAGGCGGGCGGCGAGGCCGTCCTTAAACGTGAGAGCAAGTGACCATGCCGTCGATCCTGAAAAAATGTTCGGTGTGCGGCGAATACACAATGAACGACGTGTGCGGATGCGGTTCTCCGGCAATAACGGCGTTGCCCGCGAAGTACTCGCCTGATGACAGGTACGGCGAATACCGCAGAAAAGCGATAAGAGAGGAGTACGGCGAGAATGGAAAATACCGTGATCTTTAAGGAACGTCCCGTTCTGAATGAGCCGGTCCTTATCGAAGGATTGCCGGGCGTAGGCAATGTCGGTAAGATAGCGGCGGACCATCTCGCGGAAGAACTGAATGCTGTGAAATTTGCGGAGATATATTCAAAACATTTTCCTCCGCAGGTGACACTTGACGAAGACTGCGTCGCGCGTCTCGCGTGCAACGAATTATATTACGTAAAGAATGTCAACGGCCGCGACCTTGTCCTTCTGCTCGGCGATTTCCAGGGGATGTCACCGGAAGGACAGTTCGAACTTGCCGACGAGATAATGAACATCGCCGTCACAATGAACGTCACAAAGATATTCACGCTCGGCGGGTACGGCACCGGTAACGTGGTCGAAAGTCCGAGGGTATTAGGCGCCGTATCGTCGATATCGCTCAAACCCGAACTGGAGGAGCACGGCGTCGTCTTCGTTCCGGGAGAACCGAGCGCCGGGATCGCGGGAGCGAGCGGTTTGATGCTCGGCATGAGCCGTCTTAAGGAAATTGACGCCGTATGCCTGATGGGCGAGACGTCGGGTTACTTCGTCGACCCGAAAAGCTCTGCAGTCCTTCTGAAAGTTCTTACCGATATTCTGGGTATTGAAGTAGATATGAAAGAACTTGACGAACGTTCGCAGCAGGTGGACGAGTTCACATCGAAAATAAAAGAGATCGCGGAAGGCCAGAGCAAAGAGCAGATGCGGTACATCGGATGACCCGTTGAACCGAACATACGGCATTTTTACCTTATGCGCGTAACATCTTCCGCACATCCTTTGTCCGCCAAAATATATATAGGCAATCTTTTATCCAAGTCTGCCCGACTTAGCTTAGACTGGCCATAGCGGCTGACTGTAGAGGGTTCTCGGAATTTCCGATACAGCCGCAGAGATCAGCAGATCCCCGGTTCAAATCTGGGAGTCGGGACTCCTCCTATCCAGCATCGAAATGATCGGCCGCCCGCCGAAATAAAACACACCGTGATGTATGATATCTCCGTATTAAGACTTCATAAAAATATCTCAACGACGATGCGTTTTTCGTCATATTTGACAACATATTTCAATAAGCAGGATATAATCCCGAACAATAACGGAGCCCGTGACAATGATCAAGGATCTTGATATCATCCTGAGCGAAGGAGAAGGCTACAAAGTAGAATTCAAAAGGGCTCGGGATAAGGACCTTGCATCCGAAGCATGCGCATTTGCCAATTGTTCCGGCGGTAAAATTTACTTAGGGATAGATGATAAGAAAAAGATCGTCGTCGGGACCAACACGAGTAATGCAGAACTTTCGAATATCCAAGATACCATAAACAACATACAACCGAGACCGAGGACAAGTCTCGAAGTTCATGATAATATTGTTGTGATCGCAGTGCACGAAGGTGACGATAAACCGTACATGTGCGCCGGCGGTTTCTATATACGCATCGGACCAAACACGCAAAAACTTGATCGCGATGGTATAATGGAGTTTATGCAGTCCGAGAACGCCGTTCGTTACGATATAAAAGTTAGAAGGAATTTCCCCGTCAAAGATAACTTCATCGATAAAGCATATGAGAAATATATCAAGAAAGCCAAGATAGACGCTTCGCTTCCCCGCGACCGTGTGCTGACTCATCTGGATTGCGCTAAAGAATTAGAGGGCGGCGAACTCGTTTACACCAACACCGGAGCATTATTCTTCCGCGACAACAACGATGATCCTGAGTTCTGTTACACGAAGATAATGTGCGCCCTGTTCAAAGGAACAAGCAAATCCAAAGTTATCGACATGGGAGATTACAACGAAGGCATGCTTGACAATATAGACAACGCGGTCAAGTTCCTATGGAAAAATCTACGGGTACGACATGAGTTCGAAGGGGTACAGCGCATAAACACACTGGAGATGCCCGAGGAGGCTTTGAGAGAGGCCATTACCAACGCAGCAGCCCATCGTGACTACTTTGAAGAGGGAGCCAACATCATGGTGGAAATATACGATGACCGCGTGATCGTGCATAACCCCGGCGGTTTGCCTAAAGGATTGACCATAGATGAGTTGGGAACGAGAAGTGTACTACGTAACAAGACCGTTGTGGATATGCTGTACCGTGCAGGATACATAGAGAAAATGGGCACCGGAATAAACAAGATCCGGGACCTGATGGAAGAGGCGGGCCTTGAACCTCCGACATTCGAATCGGATTATTTCTTCACGGTGACGTTCAAGCGGCCGCCGATGCATACTCCATCTATTGAATCCTACGGACTTCCTGCAAACCTAACGCTTATAGAAATGAAGTTGTGTCAGCTCATTGACCGAGATGCGAAGGTGACCATCGCCAAAATCGCCGAACATTTAGGAGTGGGCGAAGCCACGGTCAGTAGAATGCTGAAAACACTCACGGAGAAAGGCGTCATATCGAGAGAGGGGCCAGACAAAAGAGGTTCACGGAAAATTATGTGGAAACGCGAATGATAGAGTAAATGATAGAGTAAATGATAGAGTAAATGATAGAGTAAATGATAGAGTAAATGGCGGTCCGATGCGTTATCATGATGATGGTTCACACACGTTTTTCTGATATTCGTGTAGCTCTCAAAAATCTGAATTCGTCCTTTACCTGAAAAAACAGTCCTTATGACGCTGTGAGGAACAATTATTTAAATATCGTATGCAACGTAGCCGCGATGCCCGGACGGATATCCGTTCCGGGAAATAAAGGGGGGCAACATGTAATGCAGATGACACGGGACAATGCGATCATGTGTGACAATTCCTCTACACAGCAGACGTATGCTGGACGGAATGCGTCTTGTTCAATACCTGTCGAGAAACCGGTCGGCGCATCCTTGATGAGCCCGGATAACATGGCCTGGCTGGACGAGTCCATGTCTGAGAACAAAGAGACACTGAGACTGCTCAGTGAATAAGGTTCACAACGACGGTCT
Source organism: Methanomassiliicoccaceae archaeon (assembly GCA_009776695.1). Taxonomy (GTDB): domain Archaea; phylum Thermoplasmatota; class Thermoplasmata; order Methanomassiliicoccales; family Methanomethylophilaceae; genus Methanomicula. The sequence goes on along the minus strand of WRNI01000016.1, from coordinate 11,702 downwards.
CAAGCCATGAGACAATTTCATCTTTGTGACCGGTATCTATGAGACGGCTGTGAATCTCTTTCAGATCGTGGACTGTGAGGAGGTTAGCAGATGTACGGCTGTTCTCCCAACCCTCTTTATCCGCCATTATCATAAGCGAACAAAGAAGCAGTAGAAATAAATTGGTCTCACTTTTTGACATTCGTGTTTTAGAAACTGTTCGATAATTGAATGTTCCGATTGAACGCTGTCTTTATATGTACATATGCGATACTCGTCTTATGTCTGCTGAGGACATATTGAAGGACAGTTCGTTGGTCGCGATAATCGCGGGCGCGATCGGATTGATAATCTTGTTCGTGGACGGTCCCGTGGGCGTATTGCTCCTGGGATTGATCGGACTTTTGTTCGGACTTGTTAATTACATGAAGAACAACAAGGATATCATCGCGCTGATCGCGGCGATCTTTGGCGTCGTGGTGGTCGTGGTGGCCATTTGGCAGATAATTGCGGATTAATCCAACGAAGAAACCTCTTACTCTCTTTTCTTATTGACGGGTTGTTCAGAACCTTCGTTGCGCATCATCGCCCGCAAAGCTCTTTCCATATATCTTCCGATGCGTCCATTACTTTCCTTTCGTCGAACGTTGTTATTTTACGGTCCCTCATCACAATGTCGCCTTGGCAAAGCACCGTCTTTACGTTAAGGGATGACGCCGAGTAAACGATGTTCGATATTATATTCTCAGGGAGCAGCGGCCTCAGGTTAGGCGCCTTGCCGTCCAGTATTATCAGGTCCGCATATTTTCCCGGCTCTATCGATCCCGTCTCGCTGCCCATGCCTATTGCTTTCGCACCGTTTATTGTCGCGAAATCAAGTAATGACTGCGCCTTGGTCACAGTGGGGTCCCATCTGCTTGATTTCTGCAGAAGGCCGAGTATCTTCATCTCCGCGAACATATCCAAGCTGTTGTTCGTGGTGCTTCCGTCCGTTCCTATGGAAACGTTCACGCCGTTCTCCAGCATCTCCGGTAAAGGTGCGACACCGCCGGTGGCTAATTTCATGTTCGATACGGCGCATGCGGCGATCGACATTCCCGCTTTTCCCATAAGTCTGACTTCATTCATCGTCAGCCACGCTGAATGTGCCGCCACTGTCCTGTCACTGAGAACGCCTATGTCATTTAACCACTCGGCAGGCCTGCGGCCTGTCTTTATCTTATGTTCGTTAACTTCCGACCTTGTCTCCGAAAGGTGAAGGTGAAGAGGAACGTTAAGATCATCGGACAATTGTTTTGCGCCTCTGCATGTTCCCTCACTGCAAACGTAAACACCCTGAAGACCGACGCCCGGTCTGCTTTTCTTCAGTTTCGTGTGAGCTTTGCAGAACTTCTCACAATTCTTAAGAGGGCTGCCCTTCTGTGTTGTGAACTCTTCGTCAAGGACGCACCAGCAGAGTATCCCTCTTATGCCGGCCTCCTCGGTCGCTTTTGCAATGACGTCCTCGGAATAATAAAGATCAGCGAACGTCGTAGTTCCGGAGCGTATCATCTCCGTGCACCCCAACTTCGTTCCTATGCTGATGTCCCTGTCCGTCCTTTCCGAATCTGTTCTGAACATCTTATTCAGGAAATCATTGAACGGAAGATCATCCGCCGCCCCTTTCATCACTGACATGGCAACATGCGTATGCGTGTTGACAAGACCTGGCATCACGATATCGCCGGCCGCGTCTATCTCAACGTCGGCCGTCCCGCTGAACGGCTGACCGACGGATTTTATCTTTTCATTCTCGATCAGAACGTCCCCTTTTATTATCCTCCTTGACGCGTCCTGCGTGACTATCCGCGCGTTGCGTATGGCCGTAAGCATGTATGCCGATAAGAATGCGGATATTAACTGTTTATCATTCGGCGGCGCCGGGGCGCGGCTTTGCGCGCGCCCGCGGCACGGACAATGACATATACGTGCACATCATCAGCCGCCTGATGAGCACCTCGCTTACGTTCCTGGGCACCGGAGGCGGCAGATATGCAACAATATATCAGACGCGGAGCACCGGCGGCATGATACTGGATTCCAACGGTAAACGAATGCACATCGACCCGGGACCGGGCGCGCTGACGAATATGAGCCGTATAGGGATGGATCCTGCACGGACTGACGCGATACTCATATCGCACTGCCATCCCGATCATTACTCCGACGCGGAAGTATTGACAGAAGGGATGTGCAAGGGCGGCGTGGTGAAACGCGGCGAGCTTATCGGAAGCGTCAGCGTCATGGAAGGGTACGAAGGTCTCGGCCCAAGATTAACGCCGTATCATTTCAACATGGTCGGAAAACACGCTACAGCAAGACCCGGTGATATCATGGACGTATGCGGCATAAGAACGGAGATGACAATGTCGCTGCACAGCGACAGGACGGCGGTCGGTTTCAAATTCAATACTGACGACGGTATCATCTCGTATGTCTGCGATACCAATTACCGTGATGATGTTGCTTCTGAATACATAAATTCGAGAGTGATCATATTACCGATAACGAGACCAACAAAAGCGCGCATACGGTGCCACCTGTGCACCGAGGACGCGGTAAAATTCGCTGAGATGATACATCCCGATATGATCATCTTCACGCACATGGGCGTGCGTATGATACAGGACTGTCCTGAAAAAGAGGCGGCGTACGTGGAGGGCCGCACAGGAATAAGAACGATCGCCGCCGACGATCTTATGAAAGTTATGATATGCGATACGATAGACATAACGATGACGGTACCGCTGTCCTCCCGCGGCGCTGTGTGATATCTGTTCACAGGTTCGCACATGCACACGGGCGGTGCGCACGCGCACCGACAAAGTAATAAATCTGAATACGTTCTAAGCGAACTCACATGAGCCTTGAGGAAACGGTGCTGAAAAGGATAAGACCTTCGGAGGCGGAGACGAAAAGAATAACTGACGCCGCCGGACGGCTTAAGAAGAAGATCGTATCTTATCTTAAAGCGCATAAGCATGACATTAACGTGATGCTCGTCGGTTCCGTCGCCAAGGGCACGTTCCTTTCTGAACCGGATCTCGATATGTTCCTGATGTTCCCCGACTCCGTGCCGGAGGAGGAGATGGTTCGCATAGGATTGGCGGCGGGCGAGGAGATACTGCACGGTGAGCGCATGTATGCGGAACATCCGTACACCCGCGGTGATTTTGACGGACTGACCGTCGATCTCGTTCCGTGCTATGCGATAAAGGATACGTCAAAGCTTATGAGCGCCGTTGACAGGACACCTTTTCACACTGAGTACGTCATATCAAGGACAGATGAGCGCCTAAGGGATGAGATAAGATTGCTGAAAGTTTTCATGAAAGGCATCGGAACATACGGAGCAGAACCCAACACGCGCGGATTCTCGGGATACTTATGCGAATCGCTGACGATATATTACGGAGGATTCCTGAATGTTGTCAAAGCGGCATCGGAATGGAAGGAGGGCGTTACCATCGCGCTGGAGAAACGGGGGCCGGCTATGCTCGGCCCCATGGTACTTTACGATCCCGTCGATCCTAAAAGGAATGTCGCCTCCGCCGTTCATATTGATACGTTTGCGACGTTCATAGCCGCCTGCAAACATTATCTTGAAGGACCCGATGAAAAGTTCTTCTTCCCGAATGAGCGCGAACCGCTGACCGAGGAACGTCTGCGCGAACTTTCCGGTGAGCGCGGATCCCGTCTTATAACCGTTATATTTGATACACCGGACGTCAACCGCGATAACCTTTATTCGCAGATATGGAAAACGCGGTACGCACTGACAAGAAAGCTGGACTCTTACGATTTCACTGTGCTCAGAGCTGTACATGATATGACGAAGACGAAGATAATCATGATCTTCGAGCTTGAACGGGATATGCTTTCCAAAACGTTCAAGCATATCGGTCCTCCGGTGTGGGTACGCTCATCATCATCGTTCCTTGCGAAATGGAAAGATAACGGATACGGCGGACCGTTCATCGACGAGGGACAATGGAACGTTGTCGCCGAAAGGCGCCATAGATCGGTGACAGAGATGTTATCGGACGAGGTTGCGGTCGCCGGCATAGGAAGGGACATCGTTCCTGAAACGTTAATGATACTTGGCCACGACGATACGTTAAGGACCGCAGACAAGAACTTGCTGACAGAGCTGCTCGATCCGAAACATCCGTGGGACGTATGATATTATCGCGGCCGCGGGGACAGGGATCAAACGATAGATGCTGCGCGGACAGAGATCACGAGAACGGCGGGTTCAGTATTATTATCCACACGCCCAGCGAGAGCATCAGGAACAGGATGTAATTGCTTATCATCGACTTCTGATCCATAAGGTCGACCCTGAACTTCAGCAGGATCATGAACTGTCTGAGCGCGACCATCGCCAGTATTAACAGCAGCAGACCCAGATACCAAAGGTCTGTGGCTTTGTCGAGGCAGGCGGCCAATATGCCGATGATGATCGCCAATGCCACGACAACGAGAAGGACCTTCGTTCCGTACATATCTTTCAGCAGGAACTCCCTCTCGTCGAACTCCGGGGGCGTGAACTCGTATGTGTCCTCGGGCTCAGCGCTCTCTCGTCTCCTTTTCTTTGCCATTGGGAGGTGATTGTGAACAAGATATAAAACCTTTCAACGAAAAGGATACTGCGGGAAAGAAAATACCTCTGCCTATCGAAGAAGCATCGAGGGACACTGCCGAGAGGTCTGAGAAGAAATAAGCGCAATGGGACCTATCCTGTACGGGAGAGGTTTTACCCCAAAGCACATCTCCATTGCCGCATCAATTATTAATAAGCTGCTTCACGGAGCTGCTTCACGGACTGAGTATGAGACGTCGCGGCTCGTTCACGTTCTTCGCGGTGCGCACCGAAAGTGCCCCGAATGTGAATTTACCTCGCGATCCGCCGAAACGGTGCGTCCCTATGCACGGAGATTTATAAATGACGGCCGTTCCGCGCCCTCTCATCGGCGTTCATGCGCCGCTGTACGCCGATAGCGTCAGAGTAGTTTCGGTCACCTCTCCCTGGAGCGCTTATATACTCATTCCGTTCTGTGAGAGATGGTGAAAAAATGGCCACAAAAAGTCTGGAGGACATACCAGGAGTAGGACCGGCAATATCAGAGAAACTCCGCGAAGCAGGATATAACGACGTTTTGGCCATTGCGGTAGCATCACCGAAAGAACTGGCGGAAGCCTGTGAGATCGGCGAGAAGAAGGCAATGGACATCATCGAAGGCGCAAAGCTCTGCGCCGATATCGGCGGATTCGAGACCGGCGAGGATATATTGGAAAGAAGAAAGGCCGTCAAGAAATTGACGACAGGCTCGAAAGCATTCGACGAGCTCATGGGCGGCGGACTTGAAACGCAATCGATCGTCGAATTCTTCGGCGAGTTCGGAAGCTGTAAGACACAGGTCTGTTTTCAGCTGGCGGTGAACGCGACGCTTCCCGAGGAGGACGGGGGATTCGATTCCGATGTTATAATGATCGACAGCGAGAACACCTTCCGTCCGGAAAGGATAATACAGATGGCAGAGCACCTGGGCATCGATCCCGCCGAGACGCTGAAGAGGATACATGTCGCGAGGGCATTCAACTCGCAGCATCAGGTATTGCTCGTGGACAAAGCAATAGAACTTGCGCAGGAAAAGAAAGTTAAACTGATGATCGTCGATTCGTTAACATCACATTTCAGGGCCGAGTACATCGGCCGCGGCGCATTGGCGGAAAGGCAGCAGATACTGAACCGCCACATGCACGAACTGCTGAACTTCGCGACGCTGAATAACGCTGTCATCGCGGTAACAAACCAGGTGGCCGCGAAACCGGACGCGTTCTTCGGCGATCCGACGAGACCGATAGGCGGTCACATCGTCGGACACACGGCGACGTTCCGCCTGTACCTGAGGAAAGGCAAGGCCGGAAAAAGGATCGCGAGACTTATCGACTCGCCGAACCTTCCTGAGGGCGAAGCTGTCTTCATGGTATCTGAGAACGGGATAACGGACTGACAGCAAACCTCACGGCGGCACGGGGCACCGCCCCCATGCCGTCATTTTTGTCAATAACATTTTCATCTTTAATGCGTATGACGTGACGTGAACAAATATCTCCGGCTGTTCAGACCGGTCAACGGGCTTATGGGAATATTCGGCGTCATCGCGGGAGCGCTGATCGCGTCAGGCCTTGACATCGCGGACCATTGGCCGAATATCGTGATAGCATCGTTCGTCGTCGTCTGGTTCATCGCCGGCGGTAACGCGCTGAACGATTACATCGATCGTGACATCGACGTGATATCACATCCGGAACGGCCGATACCTTCGGGCGCGATGATACCGAAGAATGCGCTTTACGCGGCGGCCGCCGCATTCGTGATATCAATAGTATCATCGTTCCTGCTTTGGGATTTCGTATCGATAGCCATCGTCATCATCGCGTGCCTCCTTATGCTTTCGTACGAACTGTTCCTGAAGCAAAGGGGATTCGTCGGGAACGTTACGATAGCGCTGCTCACCGGAATGTTATTCCTTTTGGGCGGTGCCGTCGTTCTTGATATCACGCCCGTCATAATAGCCGCTGCAATGGCAATTCTCGTTTCCATAGGCCGCGAGATAGCGAAGGACATCGAGGACATGGGCGGCGACGAAGGCCGCAATACCTTGCCGATGCGCATCGGCGTCGGGAATGCATGCGCCGCCGCGTCGGTATTTCTGATAGCGGGCCCCGTCCTGAGTGTGTGGCCGATGATAACGGAAATGTTCGGTCCGCTGTATTATCTGATACTCGCGGCGGATGCGATATTTATTTATTCCTCGTTCATAATGTTCAGGGATGCGCACAAAGCACAGAAACTGTGCAAGTATGCGATGCTCGCCGCTCTCGCGGCGTTCATACTCGGAGCTGTTCACATATGAAAGTAAAGGATCACATTCTCAAAAGGATAGCAAACGGAACAATACACTTCACGCTTATCGATCCCGACAAACAATCCCCTGAGACGGCCGCCCGCATCGCAAAAAGAGCGGAAGAGGCAGGAACCGATGCCATAATGATCGGCGGTTCCACCAATATCAATCAGAACAACCTTGATGCGACCGCTGAAGCGATCGGAAATGCAAGCACCCTTCCCAAAATATTCTTCCCGTCCGGCGCACACGCAATATCGGGAAAGTGCGACGCGATATTCTTTATGAGCATGGTGAACAGCACTGACACAGACTGGATCATCGGCGAACAGGTGAGGGGCAGTCTGCTCACCAGGAAACTTAAACTGGAGCCGATATCCATGGGTTACATAATCGTAGAACCCGGTATGAGAGTGGGTGAGGTGGGCCGTGCGAAACCGGTACGCCGCGATGACATTGAAAGCGCGAAAGCGTACGCGTTGGCATGCGAGTATCTCGGAATGGACTTTGTCTATCTTGAAGCAGGGAGCGGTGCCGACCGTCCTGTTCCGCCGAATATGATCTCATCTGTGAAGGATGTGCTTTCGGTACCGCTGATAGTCGGGGGTGGCATAAGGACGTCCGTCGCAGCGGAGACCGCACNCCTCGCCGGCGCGGATGCCATCGTTACGGGAACATTCGTCGAGGAGTGTTCTGATGATACCAGTCTGAAGAACATCATCAAAGCGGCAAAGGGTCTCTGATCATTTCCTCATATAGCCGAAGCCGTTATGATATCTCTTCACGATGCCGTTCATATAATTGGAAAGGAACGCTTCCTTTTCCTTCGTGTTGACAACGAACCCCTGCATCGGGAACTCGGCGTCGCAGTGCACACAGCGTACATACTTACAATTCTGCGTCGCCTTCGGACATGACCGGCAGGCGATCGCCCTTGACTGGAACAAACTGAATTCCTTTCCGCACCTTGGGCAAGTGAACCTGTGCGTGGACGAGAGCATCTGCGGTGTGACGCCTGCTCTCGCCATCTCCGGGGTCAGTGTCATTATTTTTCCTCAGAACCTCGAATAACGTACTTATATATACAATTCACGGAAACCGCGGACGCAGATATCTCTGAACCGTCCGCGGTCTCCTTCGCTGCCGTTCCTTACATACCCGTGCTTCTTTTCATTCTCCGCTCACATCGTGAAGTCGATGTCCGTCCTCTTCTTCTGTATCGGGAACGGTGACAGCATCTTCTCATTGACGGAATATCCTACTGCGGTTATTGCAAAGTCTATGTCCATGTACACGTATATCGTATATCTTCCGTCCTCATCGGTCAGCACGCTGTCCTCCTGTCCGTTTATCGTGTACCATACTCTCACGCCGGGTATACCGCCGCCGTTCTGCGTCACCGTTCCGGTGACGATCGGTCTTTTCCTCCAAATGATCAGGATCCAGAATATCATGGCGGCTATGAGTACGCCTGCTAATAAGAACCACAGTATGCTTACGCTGCTGCCTTCATCCAGCTTCACAAGGAACAGTATCACTTCTATGTCCTCGTGCACCGTGTGCGTGTATATCGGGTCTATTAGCCTTACAAGACTGTGATCGTCCCATTCCACCCTGTATCCGTCGTGATCCGACGCCACCCTTATGCCGATGGCCGTGCCGTCGGGTAACGTTAAGGTCTCGTGCCCTCCCTCAGGGCCGAATACTATGACGCCGGCGACGGTCGCCCAGTCGTCGTATGTATACTCGATGACCGCGGGACCGTCGGATGATACTGTGACGTGGTACATTACTGCGAACACGGCACCGACGGTTCTGTCCTCTGACATTGTCACGTTATCGGGAACGTCGTTACCGCTTAACGATCCTGTCCAGTGGAAGAACTCGTATCCCGGATCTGCGTCAGGTGTTACGCTGACTACGGTGTCCTTCGGGAAGTTTACTGATGACACAAGTTCAGCGGGAATGCCGGAGCCGACGTACCAGTATATCGTGCCGTTAGCATGCGTTCCCGGTGATAACGTGAAGAACTCGCCGGCCGTATCTTCATAGAATACGGCGCCGACAGTTCTGTCCTCTGACATTGTTACACTGTCAGGAACATCGTTACCGCCCAACGATCCTGTCCAGTACGAGAACCCGTATCCGATGTCGGCCTCCGGTGTTACGTTAACGACTGTGTCCTTCGGGAAGTTCACCGACGATATCAGTTCAGCGGGAATGCCGGAACCTACGTACCAGTATATCGCACCGTTCGTATGCGTCCCCGGTGATAACGTGAAGAACTCGCCGGCCGTGTCTTCATAGAATACGGCACCGACGGTTCTGTCCTCAGACATTGTTACGTTATTGGGAACGTCGTTACCTCCGAGAGATCCTGTCCAGTATGAGAACCCATATCCGATGTCAGCCTCCGGTGTTACGCTGACTACGGTGTCCTTCGGGAAGTTCACCGATGCGATCAACTCGGCAGGAATGCCGGAACCTACGTACCAGTATATCGCACCGTTCGTATGCGTCCCTGGTGATAACGTGAAGAACTCGCCGGCCGTGTCTTCATAGAATACGGCACCGACGGTTCTGTCCTCAGACATTGTTACGTTATCGGGAACATCGTTACCGCCTAACGATCCTGTCCAGTACGAGAACTCGTATCCCGGATCTGCGTCAGGAGCTACGTTAACGACAGTGTCCTTCGGGAAATTGATCGATGCTATCAGTTCAGCCGGAATGCCGGAACCTACGTACCAGTATATCGTGCCGTAAGTGTGCGTTCCTGCTGATAACGTGAAGAACTCGCCAATTGTGTCTTCGTAGAATACGGCACCGACGGTTCTGTCCTCTGACATTGTTACGCTGTCAGGAACGTCATTACCTCCGAGCGATCCTGTCCAGTACGAGAACTCATATCCCGGATCTGCGTCAGGAGTTACGTTGACGACTGTGTCCTTCGGGAATGTCACCGATGACGCAAGTTCAGCGGATATACCGGAACCGACGTACCAATAGATCGTGCCGTTCGTATGCGCTTCTGCTGATAACGTGAAATACTCGCCAATTGTGTCCTCATAGAATACGGCACCGACGGTTATGCTCGTATCCTCTTCGTATTTGTATTCGTTGGTGTTCCCTCCGATACCGCCTGTCCAGTACGAGAACTCATAACCGCTGTCACCTTCTGCCAACAGGTATACCGGAGACCCTACGTTGAATTTCCTGTAATAGCTGGTACCGTCGAAGTCGGTGAAATCCGCCCAGTCGGAACCGCTGTTCGTAAGCGACCACTTTATCGTTCCGTCGGTCATTGCGCTGTCAAGCGTTATCGTAAACTTATCGATCGGACCGTAGAACGGGTACCTGTCCTCGCCGGAGGCGTTCTTCGCCACTATCAGGAAATAGTACTTCGTATCGGGAGCGAGAGTGATCACATGATCAATGAATCCTGTGTCATCGTAATCTACCGCTGGCAATGGTATGCCGGCAGTGTAGTCCGATGTATCGTATTCGTCAAGAGGTGCCGTATCGCTGTACCATATCGTCACATCCGTGATATTTTCGGTACCGCCCGTGAACACGCCGCTTATCAGCAGATCGCCCGGAGTTGCGCTCTCATCCGCCCAGCCGTCCGTTATGTCCGGCAGTGTTACAAATACGATCACATCCCCGGTGTATTCATAGGAGGTCATGACCGTGTCGCCGAAATATATCGCCCCGTTCACCATGAGGTATGTGCATGCGTAATACTTCGTGTTGGGTATCAGTAACGGCACCAGGTCCCCGAACTCATCGTTTTTCATTATTATGGGGCTTAATGTAAAGCCCGCCCATCCGTCGAGGTCCTTCCATGATACTGTTATCGGGCTTACAAGATCTCCGCCTGAGTCTGTCTGCGTGGAATACATGAAGCCGCCGTCAATGAAGTCATAGATTAGAACGTCATGGTCATTGCTTGTGAGCTCCGCCGAATACTTTTCGATCTCATCCGCGACTGTGTCCCCAGACACCGCATGCGTTCTCAGCTTGACCGTAAGCTGACCTATTCCCGTTACGGTGCTGTCGGTGTCATAACCGTTCAGGTCGGTGACCGAGTATATGTCCCTGCTGCTGTCCTTGAGCCTGTCGATCATGCGGTGGCCGTCGGCCATGTCCGCGTACAGATAGTAATCTTCGTATACGTTTTCCGGAAGCGTATAGGCAAATCCGGTGTAATTTGCAGGAACTGTCAGCAATTTATCATTATCGCCGATGCTAGTGCCTGTGTTCGTCTTTAGGAATACATATATGTCAACGCCGACGGCAGCCGACAGCGGGGCCGTCAGAAGAGCGTTTACATAGAACCCACCGCCGGCGTTGTCATTGACCGCGTCGATCGCCGGTCTTGCTGTGCCGTCGGAGTATGCTCGTATATCGGCGTGTATGCCGATGCCGATCGTTGCGCCTATGCCTGTGGCGCCCCCGATGCCTGCGCCTATGCCTGCGGCGCCTCCGAGACCGCCGGTCGCGGTCACGGCGCCGCCGGTGACGGTGATATTACCGCCCGCACCGCCTGTGCCCGCACCTGCGCCTCCGCCGCCTATGCCTGCGCCTGCGCCTGTGCCTGAGAGGCCGTTGCCGCCTTTTGCCGTCACGGTACCGCCGTTCATCTCTATCGAACCGTCAGTTCCGGTGCCCGCGCCTCCGTCGCCCGCGCTGCCTGTGCTTGTGCCTGTGCCTGTGATTGTGACGGTGATGCCTCCGCCGCCTCCGCCGCCGATGCCCGCGCCGCCGATG
>WRNI01000015.1 GCA_009776695.1 Methanomassiliicoccaceae archaeon | reverse complement strand
TATCGTCAATAAAGAAAGCGGGCGCAATAGCGGTGGTGACGTCGTGCCCTTTCTGTTTCTTACAGTTCGACATGATAGGAAGGCAGACAACGCTTCATATCACGGAGCTCGTGGCGTCGGGGATGGGATGGCAGGAGGACGCTCACCGCCACCACCGGACGAAATGACCGGCGCGGTCATTTCACATTCATCGAAAAGTGAATTGCGCGGACCGAGTGCGTGAGCGAGCCCATCGATATCACGTCGGCGATATTTGCGAAATCGGCGATCTTATCAATGGTCATATTACCGGAAATTTCTATAACGGCGCTGCTGACCTTTCTCACGGCGTCCGCTATCTCTTTCGCTTTCGCCGGGTCGGCGTTATCTATCATGATGATGTCCGCGCATCCGGCCGCGATCACGGCGTCGTCGATGTTCTCGACCTCTATCTCAACTTTTTTGGTGAACGGCGCTCTTTTAAGCGAATCTACAACATTCTTCATGCCGCCGGCCGCTTTGATGTGGTTATCTTTCACCAGGATCATATCATCAAGCCCGTACCTGTGAGGGTCGCCTCCGCCGATGACGATCGCCTTCTTCTCGAACTCCCTGAAACCGGGCGTTGTCTTCCTTGTGCCGGCTATCCTGATATTTTTGTTGTATTTCCGGCATAACGTGAGCGCATCATCCGTTGCCGTCGCGATCCCGCTCATCCTCATCATTATGTTCAGCACCGTTCTTTCCAGTGTTATGATATTTCTCAGCGGACCGGAGACGCGCATAACGACGGTTCCTTTTTTTACGCGGTCGCCGTCGTTGACGCTCGGTTCGCATTCAATACCGTGCATATCGAATATTGTGACAGCTTCCTCGAGACCGGCGATCACCGCGTCCTCTTCACATGTTATCTCAGCGTCACCATCGGTGTCCGGAACAAGTATATCAGTTGTGATATCGCCGTATCCGATATCTTCCTCAAGGAATTTATCGAATATTTCCATGGTCACACGTCCAGCGTGAACTCCTCGCCGAGCTTCGGAAGTAATACGTTATAATCATCTTTCAGATCCTTCTCAAAAAGTTCGCGTGTCTCGGAATGCATCAGTATCACATTATCGGGATCGCATCTCCGCACAAAATCAACTATTTGTTCATGATCCGCGTGCGCCGAAAAATCATATTTGTGAATTTCGCATTCAACCTTGAACGGAACGCCGTCCATCATTACGCTTCCGGTTTCCATGAGCATCCTTCCGTTCGTGTCCTCCGCCTGATAGCCCACGAGAAGAACGGCATTCTTCGGATTCTTACCTAATTCGCGCAGATATCCGAGAACGGGACCGCCGTCAAGCATCCCGCCCGTCGTAACGATAACTTCGCCTTTTCCCGAGAGCGACCTCATGTTAGGGTTCCTCACTTCCTGGAACACCCTTCTGGCGCCTTTGAATTTTTTGTGGTCCAGAAGATATTCCGGATAGTTCATGTACAGCCGCGAGACAGAACGTCCCATGCCGTCGACCCACATATCATACCCTGTATTGCGGAGAAGGAGCATCATCTCCTGTGTCCTTCCGGTTGCGAAGCACGGTATCAGAACGCGTCCTCCTCGGTCGGTCACTTCGGCTATCTTGTCAAGGAATGCGTCCTCGACCGTTTTCCGGGGCGTGTGGATACGGCCGCCGTACGTGCCTTCGATGAACAGGTTCTCGCAGTCCACCGGGCGGGCGGGACCGACAAGCCTTGTGCTTATCGTGTGTATGTCTCCTGAATACACAGTGGTGGTGTCGCCGGCGATCTCGAACATCGCCGCTCCCGGTATGTGACCGGCGGTATGCATCGTTATGTCAAGACCGTTCAATTCTATCGTATCGCCGAACGTTAACGGAACGACGTTCTTCATCGTCCTGTCTATATCGCCTTTCGTATACGGTAACGGGTAATTTTCCGCTTTCGCTATCTTAAGGCTGTCGTTCATCATTATCTCGCTCACTTCGGCGGTGAGCGGCGTCGTGAACAGTTCGCAGTTGTCGCGCCCGCATATCCTCGGTATCATGCCGCAGTGGTCCAGGTGGCAGTGCGTCAGAAAGACGTGACCTACGCGCGAGCACTCCAGCGGGTACTCCGGCGGTTTCGTCGGGCTCATGCCGTATTCGAACAACGAGGTCTTACCGTTGCCCTCCATTGTCATTCCCATGCGGCCGATGGAATCTGCTCCGCCCAGGAATCTGAATCTCATATCCATTTGAATATCTCTCCTTGTTTCCGTTATTTTGCCTTCTGTGAAGGACTTTGTGAAAAGAGGTCTGACGGCCTCTTGTACTGTGATATACCGGGCGCATCCGTGCGCCCGCATCTTTTCCGTGTCTTTTCAAATCCGTATCTTCTCCATGTTAATAAAGCAATGCGTGCGCCCCCGGACGCCTGTGCTGCGTGCCGGCGTTATGAATGCCCGCGCTCGGCAGCACCCGCGTTCCGAAGAAATTCTTATATACTGATAACTCCAATGCGAACTGTCAGCCATATGTCTGACAAAAGGGATGCACGTGGGAAAAGATCCAGGGGACAGCGCAGGCATTCTATCGTTCCTCGGAGGCAACAGGAAGGTAGGCGCATGCGCTGAGGAAAAGAAAGAGAGCATATTCGGCAACATAGGGGCGGCGATACGTTACACGCTGCTTCTTTCAATGCTTCTGTGGTGGATCCCTCTTCTCGGGCAGGCCGTTGCCGGCTACGTCGGCGGCCGGAAGGCAGGGACGCCGGCCAGGGGAATGGCGGCGACGCTGGTAGCGGTATTGGCGTTGATGGGCGTTGCGATGGTCATAAGCTCAGGCATCATCGCCGGATTCGATTTCCTGAACACGGAGCCCGCGGAACTGGTGACGTCGCTGAAGATGGACTTCCCGCTGCTCGGCTCGCTGTTCGGGGGGATAATGTGGTTCCTGCAGAACGCGTTCGGGATAATAACCGGAACGACGTCCATGAAACTCAACATTTACATAATAACCGTGGTCTTCGGCCTCGCCGGCGGGACGCTGGCGGACCTTCACGCAAAGGAGGCAGTACGCAACATGCCGGAGGACGGCGGGCGCGTGTTCATCCCGAGATCGCTGGCCGCGTACGTCAAAGGAAAGAAACTTGGTTTTGAGAACTTTGACGACAGGCTGTCGATACAGCAAAGCAAGATACCGGAACAGCAGAAGATCGTAACAGTTCACAGGTCGCTCGTGAGAGGGGCGGCGGCAAGGTCAGAGAAGGCGATACCCGCGGCCGCCTCCGCCGCAGTTGCCGAGACGGTCGCAGTTCAGGAGGCTGAGCAGCGCGAAAGTCCTTTCGCAGGGCTTATTCACCGCGCGGAGAAGAACGACCCCGAAAGGGAACGCGTCAGGCATGACGCGGCGGAAGATATGGAATACGTCTGAGCGATCGATATGCGCCGGCGACGCCAGCCTACAGTGCCGATCGGTTTTCGCGCTATAATGCTCTTATTGTTCAAACGTCGCTGTCCGGCTCTTCGTAATAGTATGAGCGCTCGATCCCTTTCATGAAGGTCTCGCGGTCGTCCGTCCTGTCGGTCAGCGCCGTTCGCAGAAGATCCCGTATAACGCTGTCCGTGACAGCGCTTTTCTGCATCGCGGAAAGATAATCGTGCTTGTTTATCAATTGCCAGTCAACACATTTCCCGATGTTCTTTTTCAGCATGATGTCAAGCCATATGCGCATACTTCTGCCGTTGCCCTCCATGAACGGGTGGGCTATGTTCATTTCGATGTATTTCGAAATGATCTCGTCGAATGTGGAATCGGGCATGTTCTCTATCCCGGCCAGAATGTCGTGAAGATACAGCGCATTGGCGAATTTGAACCCGCCCTTGCTTATGTTCTGTTCCCGCACCTTTCCGGCAAATGAATAAAGGCCGCCGAAAATGTATCTGTGAATTTGCAGAAGACCGCTGACGGTGCCCGCCTCGATATCGTTTATCGTCCCGGTGTCGAAAAGCTGTTTTGCCTTTCGTTTGCTCTGCCTGTCGATCGTGTCCTGTTCGTTCATGGCCATCCACCGTCTGAACGGCTCGGCACGTTTGCCAGGAACATATCGCACGATACGCAATATCCGTTCGGTGTCGGCGACATCGGTCATGCGCATCTTGCCGTCAGCGGCCGGGAGTCTCAAACGCTCACAATCTGTGACCGTTTCGTTCCCGTCTTCTTTCAGCCGCTGTTTAAGGACCGTCCAGTAATGGCGGGGGTTCTCGCTTTCTGTAAGAACGCCGATGACGTCGACGACGGAATACAGCCACCTCTGCCCTTTGCTGTCCCAGACCGAGCGTATGTCCTTGTCCTGAAAGATGCGGACCTCGTATTCGTCTGTATCCGTGCTGTTCCCTCGGACCATGCTGCGCACCCCGTAATATCAGTGTTCATAAAGGGATCAACGTTATTAATGTCTCGCAGCCGCGCTCTCAGCGGAACATACCGGCCTGCCGCAATGCCCCCTTTATTGTTTCGTCTCTATGTACGATACCCATTTCCCTCTCACTACCGAGACCTCCTCGATATCCAGGGTCTGACGGTAGGCCCTTTTGCAGCACGTGTAGTATTCGCCCCAGAACGCGAACGAGAACACCGCCGTGAATATGAGCACCAGTGCCGCAGAGAGGATGCCGGCGTCCTCGGTGATGAAAAAGATGCCGGCGAGGGGCATGGAGAGTATGATCGCGGTGTAGACGATCATGTTGTAGTACATCATGGACACCGACATAACGCAGAATGTCCGCGTTCCGGTCAGCGGATCGTCCTTCTTGTTCGCGCCGGCGTTCTTATTGCCGCACTTCGGGCAGTGGCGCGGAACGAATCCTTTGAAGACGTGCCCGCACTCATCGCATCTTCCGACATCCTGCAGTTCAAGGACCTGCAGCGTGTCCATCGCGAACTTCACGGCGACCGTGACGCTTTCGCGCGGTGACGTTGCTGCCGCTTTCCTTACCGCCGCCGAGGACCGGGCGGTGAACATGGTGGCACAGGCCGGCAGGAGACAGACGGCGAACAGGTATATCGGAACGAGGCCGTTATCGATAAAAAGGACGGACGGCAGCGCCAGCAGCATGCCTGCGGCGAACGAATACATAAGATATCTGAGCAGCCTGCAGCTTATGGCCAGCCCCTTCTTGTACATCATTGCGTCCCGCGCCCCGTGCACAGGAATGGGCGCGGATGCCTATATAGGTGCTGATTCCGTCCAGGCAGGACATGACAGCGCCCGCCGGCCGGGACGCCTGCGTCAGCGTACCCGCACCGGCGCGGGCACCGGCGCGCATGACGTGTGCCCTTTTTATACCTAAAATAAGGTGCAGGTTAACAGAGGCTGATGAGTTTGTTCTGTTCGTGCGGTTCGATGATGTTCCCCAAGGAAGGGCGTTATGTGTGCAATGTGTGCGGCTCGGTAAAAGATGCCGAAAAGGCACAGTATTTCACCACCGATTCCAAGGAGAAGGAGACGACGGTGATCGCGGAATCATCCGCGACGCTGCCGAAGACAAGGATACTCTGCGTCGAATGCGGTCACAAGGAGGCATATTTCGTGCTCAGACAGACGCGCGCCGCGGACGAACCGGAGACAAGGATATACAGATGCTGCAAATGCGGCCACTCTTGGAGAGAGTATTGATATAGGCTCAAAGCAATCAGCAGGAGGATGATGATATGTTCAAGGCAGAGATAAAGTCCGACACGCTCAAAGGCATCGTCAACGTGATATCCACATTAGTTGACGAGGCCAAGTTCAGCATAAGCGAGGAAGGGGTGAACCTTAAGGCGGTTGACCCGGCGCACGTGGCCATGGTCGACCTCACGGTAAGCAAGGGGGCGTTCGAATCGTTCTCCGCTGACAGCGTGGAAATGGGTGTAGACCTGGATAAGATGAAAGAGATGCTCAAGCTCGCGGGCTCCGGCGACATCATCGCGATGGAGCAGGACGAGTCCCAGGGAAGGCTTGTGATAAGGGTAGGCAACATAACAAGGCGGATGAATCTTGTTGACACCGCAGGAATGAATGACCCCAAAGTTCCGCAGTTATCGCTTCCGGCGAACGTTGACGTTGCCGTATCGGAATTGCAGAGGGGAATGAAGGCGGCCGAGTCCGTTTCGGATCACATAGCGCTTTCGGCAGATTCCGAATCGTTCGAGCTGTTCTGCGAAGGCGACACAGATTCTGTAAGTCTTAAACTGGATAAGACAAAGCTTTCGGGCATCACGGCGACGTCAAAAGTGCGCAGTCTGTTCCCGCTTGATTACTTCTCGAACCTCGTGAAGGCGATACCTTCCGACACCATCGTTAAAATATCGCTGGGCAGCGATTATCCGGTGAAACTGAGCTTCAGTTTCGCCGACGGTAACGGTAACGTCGGATATCTGCTTGCTCCGAGGATAGAGAACGACTGAGCTGATGTTCATGGGATCTCCGAACGGTTTGGACGCGAACGGACTGAAAAGGATGGCCAACAGGATACGGATGCACGTCATAGAGATGACATCCGAAGCCGGTTCCGGTCATCCGGGAGGTTCGATGTCGTCCGCCGAACTGTTCGCTGTACTTTATTTCAACGTGATGAGACATGACCCGAAAGATCCGGACTGGCCCGAAAGGGATAAATTTGTATTATCAAAAGGTCACGTGGCTCCCGGGTTATACGCAGCATTGGCGGAGGCCGGTTATTTTCCCGTTGACGAATTGCTCACGTTAAGAAAGATGGGTTCAAGATTGCAGGGCCACCCTGCCAAAGGAAAGTTACCGGGGATCGAAGTATCAACCGGTTCTTTGGGACAGGGGCTGAGCATGAGCTGCGGTCTGGCATTAGCGGCGAAGCTTGATAAGAAGGATACGAGAATATTTTGTCTGGTGGGCGACGGCGAACTGCAGGAAGGCCAGAACTGGGAAGCTCTTATGTTAGCGGCGCACTACAAACTTAATAATCTTACAGTGTTCGTTGACCGCAACCGTTTACAGATAATGGGCTGCACCGAAGAGACGTTATCAATAGACCCGCTTGCCGCAAAACTGAAGGCGTTCGGTCTCAAGGTGATATCAACGGACGGCCACAACGTAAAGAAGATAATGGCCGCGTGCAGAAAAGTATCGTTAACGGCGCCGACAGCGATAATTTTAAACACGGTGAAAGGAAAAGGCGTCTCGTTCATGGAAAACAATATTGATTTCCACGGGCGTTCATGCAAGCCCGACGAGAAGGAAAAAGCAATGAGAGAGCTGGGTGGTGCGCAATGAAAAAGGCGGCCCAGCGCATATATTACGGAAAGGCGCTCACCGAATTAGCATCAAGGAATGATATCGTTGTTCTTGACGCGGACCTCGGCTGGTCCACAAGGACGTCGGATTTTGCGAAAGTGGCGAAAGAAAGATTCATTCAGATAGGCATAGCGGAGCAGAATATGATAGGCGTCGCCGCGGGTCTCGCCGCAGCAGGAAAGACGGTGTTCGCGTCAACGTTCGCGGTGTTCGCGACCGGACGCTGCTGGGAGCAGATAAGACAAGCCGTCGCATATCCCAAACTGAACGTCAAAATTGTGGCAACACATTGCGGCATAAGCGTCGGAGGCGACGGGGCGTCGCATCAGGCGCTTGAGGACATCGCGATAATGAGAGCTCTTCCCAATATGACCGTAATATCGCCGGCGGACGCCAACGAAGCGTACGCCGCGACGATGGCGATAGCCGATCACGAAGGACCGTGCTACATGAGGATGGGACGCGCGGACTTTCCTATAATAACGCCGGAGAACGTTAAATTTGAGATAGGCAAAGCGACGGTGATGAGAGAAGGCAAAGATGTTACGTTAATAGGAACAGGCCAGATGGTGACGTCGTGCTTGGAGGCGGCCGATGCGCTAGGCGAAAAAGGAATATCGGCGGAAGTGATCAACGTTTCAACAATAAAGCCGCTGGACGCCGAAGCGATAATAACGTCGGTATCAAAAACAAAATGCGCCGTGACGGCGGAGGAGCACAGTATCATCGGAGGACTCGGTTCCGCGGTTGCCGAGTGTCTCGCAGATCGCAGACCAACACCGCTGGAAAGGGTGGGCGTGAACGATACGTTCGGCGAATCAGGCGAACCGAACGAACTGATGAAAAAGTACGGTCTTACAACGGATGACGTTGTGAATGCGGCAGAGAACGTGATAAAAAGGAAGAAGGTGAGGAAATGAAGATATTCATAGACACGGCGAACATAGACATGATAAAGGAGATCAACAGCTGGGGGATACTCGACGGCGTGACGACGAATCCCAGCCTTATCGCTAAAGAAAAGACAGATCTCAGGACGTGCGTCAAAAAGATCTCGGAGATAGTTGACGGTCCGATATCCGCGGAAGCGGTATCAATGACCGCCGAAGAG
This sequence comes from Methanomassiliicoccaceae archaeon, assembly GCA_009776695.1. Lineage (GTDB taxonomy): Archaea > Thermoplasmatota > Thermoplasmata > Methanomassiliicoccales > Methanomethylophilaceae > Methanomicula. The sequence continues at coordinate 10,136 of WRNI01000015.1, read as the reverse complement.
ATGGTGAAGGAGGGAAGAGAGCTTTCCGCCATTCATGAGAACATTAATGTAAAATTACCAATGTGCACCGAGGCGCTGAAGGCAACGAAAGCATTGTCGTCGGAAGGGATCGACGTCAACATGACATTGATCTTTTCACCGCATCAGGCGCTTCTCGCGGCGAAGGCCGGCGCAAGGTACGTATCACCGTTCGTAGGGCGTCTCGACGACATCGGCCAGAACGGTACCGAGATGTTATCGCAGATAGTCGCGGTGTTCAGGAATTATGATTTCGATACGGAGATAATAGCTGCGAGCATCAGACATCCGATGCACGCGCTGGACGCGGCGCTGCTGGGCGCCGATATAGCGACGATACCGTACGACGTCCTCAAAAAAATGGTATTGCATCCGAAAACGGACGAGGGAATAAAATTCTTCCTCGCCGACCACGAGAAATCGAAGAAAAAATGATTGCCGCCGCGACAGAGATGTGAGATCATGCGTCGCATCACCGTGACCGGAGCGTGAGACCGTGCATGATGTCATCGTGATCGGAGGCGGGCCCGTCGGTAATAAGGCCGCATCGATCCTGGCAAAAGATCATGATGTGCTTGTGGTCGAAGATCACGATATACCGGGAAGACCGGTGCAGTGCACAGGTCTCGTATCTGACGAAGTTATCAAACTGTCAGGAGTAAGACCAACGATACTGAACAGGCTTTACGGCGCTAACGTGTTCTTCCCGTCAGGTCAGAAAATATCAGTACGTTCGAAGGAGCATAAGGCGGTGCTCATAGACCGTGCGGAACTCGATGCAAAAATGGCCGGGAAAGCAGAGGATGACGGCGCCAAGCATATGTATTCGACGCGCTACATCACACACCGCATATCCGACGGTAAAGTAAAAATAACAACAAGCGGCGGTGAATTATCATCATCAATGATCATCGGCGCCGACGGCCATAATTCGGCGGTGGCAAGGACAATACCAGACAACGAAGCGGCGGAGTATTTAAGAGGGATACAGGCCGACGTACGATATAAGGCGGACGATCCGGAGATGATAGACATTCACATCGGTTCGAATATCGCACCCGGGTTCTTCGCGTGGGCGATACCGTTCGATGATATGTTACGTGTTGGACTGTGTACGTCGCACGAGGCAGGTCCTCCGTCCGCATATCTCAAAAGCTTTCTGAAAAGGATCGGAGCGGATGAGAACGAGATCGTAAGCAAATACTGCGGTAAGATACCGTTAGGAGGCAGAAGAAGAACATACGCCGATAATTTGTTATTAATAGGCGACGCCGCGTGTCACGTGAAACCGATATCGGGCGGCGGGTTACAGCCGGCATTCAGGTCCGTTTACGCGCTGGCGGAAACAATAAGCGAAGCATTTGACGAACTTAATTTTTCAGAAAAATTCCTTTCCGTGTACGAAAAGAGATGGAAACGCGACGTCGGTAAAGAACTGAAGCGCGGATACCGTCTCAGAAAGATGTACACATCGATGAGCGATACCGAACTCGATCACGTATCAGATATCATCGGCAAAGACAGTATCATAAGAATGCTCAACGGCGGCGACATAGACCATCCAAGCGATCTTCTATTCGGGATGATGAGGCACCCGATAACAATGCTCCGTCTCGCGCCGCTCATGATAAAGGCGAACATGAGGTGCGTACGCTGAAGCTCGCAAAAGTTCCCAATGATAAAGCGTCGTCCATGATACCGTTACTGATATCGAACGGCATCGCAGATCCCGGCGCCAAGATATCCAAAGGGAAAGGGGTAAGGTACGTTCCGATATACGACGGACGCGAGAATGACGTTACAAAAATGGGCCTCACGGTGGTTAACGGTCAAGCATTCACAAGATCGGCGGAAAGTCCGCAGAACAGGATAAAGGAAAGGCTGGCGTATCTTCCCGATCACGTTACAAACGAATTGCCGATGAGATGGGAGTTCGTCGGCGATATCGTGATACTTAAGCTTCAGGAGAGCGCTGAACGATACAGGAAGGAGATAGGCGAGGCATACGCCGGCGAGCTCAACGCAAGAACGGTTTGCGCCGACGTCGGTGCCGTATCAGGAGAGCTTCGTAAACCGAACATAGAGATGATATTCGGCGATAATGCCGAGTCCGTAAGACTTGAGAACGGAATCAGATACAAATTCGACGTTACGAAGATAATGTTCGCATCAGGCAATACGGACGAACGGAACCGTATGTCACACCTTGACTGTAAGAACGAGGTAGTGATCGATATGTTCGCCGGTATAGGATATTTTACGCTGCCGATAGCAAAGTTCACCGGTCCCGCACGCGTGATAGCATGCGAGAAGAATCCCGATTCCTTTTACTATTTACAGGAGAACATACACATGAACGGTGTTGAAAATATCGTCACACCGATACTGGGCGACAACAGGGACCTCGATATCAAAGGCGCGGACAGGATAATAATGGGATACGTACAAAGAACGTCGGAGTTCCTTCGGAAAGCGAAAGAGATGATAAGACCGGGCGGAACGATACATTATCACGACACGTTCTACGTCAACGAATATCAGGAACGTCTGAATTCGATATTCGGGGAAACGTTCGGACCGAACGGTTACGAAATTGTGAACATAAGGGAAGTGAAATCATTCGCCCCCTCAGTTTCTCACTATGTGGCCGACGTAATTGTGCTCTGAAGCTCTCGCAACGTATCAGAATTATTATCCGCCGGTGCATTTGTGTCAGCACTGCTGACACAATTCATTTTCCGACGTCTGGCTCATTAAGCTGACTAATTTGTGTTAGCAGTGCTGACACAATTGCCTTTCCCGGTTGACCTATAAAGCTGACACACATCAGAGAAACATACAACTTCAAAATGGGTCGCCGTTTCCTTTCAGCTAGGCACTGCGCATTTCTTTGAAGATGCAAACAAAGTAATGATCAGATGTTAATAAAGTTCTCAAGAGAGCGTGAGTGCCTTGCCCTGGAGAAAGTCACCATGGTTTCATGTCAAGATATAAATATTCACTCAATGTATCACATTTGAGATGTTGTAAGTCCGGGTAAGGTCGCCGGCTCGGGGACCGCCGGCAGCATCCTTATTGTCTGTTCTTCTTCCACACCATGATGTGCGGTCCGAGCCTCTTGACGTAAGAATGCACATTGTCCTCCTCACGTACACCCAATCCTCCGACAACGAAGTCATGTGTTTGAAGAAGAAGTTCAGTCTTTGTTCGCACCTGAACGCAGTCAAGAATGGTCTTTCCATATTTCTGAGCGAGTTCGGTCACGATATTACTGGCAGCGTTTCTGCTGATGAATGTACTGTCGTCTATGACAAAAAGAAGGCTCTCCGCGTCAATCTCACGCATCAATATGTCTGCGATTTCTTTGAACAGCCCTCTGTAAATTTGAGAGCCGCTCTTTGTTTCATCCGATCCGCTTCCTCTGTCCTTCCAGTAGGTCGTTGCGTATATCTCCACCTCCGTTGTCGCTATATCGTTAACGACGGCCGCGCGAACGTCATCGGAAGACGAGTGAAATTTGAGAACGTCGTCCATACTGCTGCCTCTCGTATTCTTCGGGTACTTTCTTGCGATCTTTTGGAATTCTTTGGAGTGAGGTATTACAGAAAGTGCGATGACCACGGTCTTAGAGCTCTTTTCGTCGTATCCGAAGTCTCCTCGCTCGTCCGCATTGACTATATGCGTTCCGGGACTACTGAAGAAAAGACATCTACCGTTCCAAAGAACGCTCATTATCCGGCCACCAACCATGATGGCCGGAGGGACAGTATCCTCGACATTCTGTTCTTTGTATGTTTTGCCCTTGAATTTTCCATTCTGCGGCACAGATAAGAAGGTTCCCGGCGGATGTTCCGGGTCGGCCGACGGACGGATCTCTGAAGAGATCTCCTTCAGAGATACGTTCTCGTGCGTAACATCTATTATCTCGAAGAATCGGAATCCTGCCGCACGTCCATTTTTGCCAACAGCACAAAAGAATATGTCCCCGACCCTCGGTTTGTATATCATGTTCTCACCGCAGCTCTTCTTTCTAAGCCCTTTGTTCCATTCATGTAATCTTCATGAAAGGCATTGGTTTTTAGATGTTCGATTACAGTTATACTTCATCGGCGTCCATGAGGAGAAATATCGGCTCGATCAGCGGGGCGATCGAGACCGGACAAGATAAACGAACGACCTGTCCGTTAATTTGTGTCAGCACTGTTGACACAATTCATTTTCCGACGTCTGGCTCATTAAACGTAACACATTTGTGTCACCGCGGTGACACAATTGAGTCGAGGGACAGTTTGCTGATCTCTGATATCGGCAGGACCTTTTTCCGTGGACGCTATAAACGTTCCCCGGAGCCGGACGCCGCAAGTAGATTCTCCATCGCCGCGATATATTCCTTACCTTCCGAAGCGATCAGCCTGTCAACGAAAGGAAGAAGGAATTTAGCGAGGTCCTCTTCCTCATCGCTCCATTTCCATGTGAATTTATCATCGGTCTTCGAAGAAAGTATGAACGCCCTCGCCAGCGCTTTTGAACGAACTTCCTTCAAAGGCGCCGACTCTATGTCCTTTTTAAGCTGCGCCGTTCCGCCCGCCTTCACAGATCTTGCCAATTTATCGGCAAGCTTCCCTATCGGCCCAAGCCCCTTCAGCTCCGGTATCTTCGCTGCTATGGACAATGACATCTGTCCCACGACGGCGTCCTCAATTGCCTGCGCCGGCAAAAGCCTTGAAAGGTCGCCCATCTTGTCGACGACCGCCTCGGACGACGCAATGATCAGGATATCACGCGCACCGTCCCTCCACAATGAGTTCAAAGCTTCGCTCATCCTGTCCGTCCTCAGAATGACGGCTTTCTTGTTCTTCGAAAGATATGCTTTGAGAACTTCCTTCTCTTTGTCCGTTCCTTTCAGATCGTTAATGAACGCATCAAGGTCGGAACCGTAATGTTTCGTATCTATCATGTACGCGGACACGCCGCTGCTTGTCAGATCCTTGCGCTTGCCTTTGAGAATGAGATCGATGAGACCGCGGTCCGTTATCTTTCCGACGGCGTACTGTTTGAGGATGTCGCCGGTTATCTTATCGGCGTCACCTTCCTTTGACGCATGATAGCGATGCTCGATCGTAACATCAAAATCATCAAGCGGATCGGTGGCGATCATGCGTGACATCAGGTACTGTAACGTTGAGACATCGCCGGCACAGTCGCTGCATATCCTTATCGCACGGCCCAGCGATCTGGGCCGTATGATAAGAGCGCCTTCCGATACGTGCCTGCAGTCGGTCTCGTCATCGAAATCATACGGCGTCTCGTAAAAGAGATCAAGCAAATAATCCTCGGGCATCCTGGCGACGTTGGAGCATACCAACTGGTCGTTAAGCGAGTAAAGGTACAATTTTTTCTTCTTTGCCAGATTGTTGTAAAGAAGAAGTCTTTTCTTCGGATCGTCGTAGTACTGCACGCCTATTAACTTATCATTTCCGACGCTCCCTCTCAATATGAAAGGAACGTCCTCGCCTGCGAGCTTCGCCGATGCGAGGCACGGTATACTGCCGGATGCGTACACGGATATCGTTCCCGCGTAAGCTTTGACGATCTCGTCTCCGCCCCTCTGCGCCGCTTTGTTCAGCGCTTCGGCGCTCCCTTTTAATTTTTCCAGCCGGGCGATATCGGCGAACGTTCCGTCGAAATGGCATTTTCTGCAATTTCCGGCGCATTTTGGTCTTAAAAGACCGGGATCGTCTGAAAGAGCTTTAGCCATCGCCATGAACTCTCCCTCAAGACGCTTCGGCGCGTGCCTCGCACCGCGGAACCTGCCCTTCTTCGCCATGCCCTCGGTATCGCATCGGCATCTAATAACTTTCCCTGCTTTTGCATACGCATACGCTTTCCATGCTTCACGTTCCCGCACCGTTATTCCGTTCGCCGGAGCATGCATCCAGTCATTCCTTTTTTCGCGGGGCGGGCGAACGCCGGAGCAATATCATGTTAACACCAAGCCATCGCCGAGTCATGACCGATTCGTCATCGGATCAACACCGATTTATGATCAGATCAGCACTGTTTTATCATCAAGTTAACACAGAGTTAACAATCGGTTAACAGAGAAAAGATACCCAGACGCCGGAAATATGTTTCACGGCGATGTGTTTCTTTTCTATACCATAGGTTTAAAATGCGCGTAAGTTTATATACACACATATACCAACGGCCATCCAACATGTGACCGCCAGAAAAATTCAAGATGGGGATCTGAATGAAACATAACGAAGCGACCGCCGTAAATATGAAGAGCGAAGCAGAAGGAAGCATCGTAAGCAAAAGGAAAAGTTCAGCGGAACATGAACGCAGCAACGGGAAAAAAGCGACCCGGGCGGAGCATACTGGCTCTGTGATCAGGAAAGGAGTTCTTCTCGTTTCTTTTGTACTGTTATCAGCCGCATTGGCAGGGATGTTCTTATCAGACAACGGGTCTGAACAGAATGATCAAACGCTTGGAGCAAGCTATCCAGACTTTCCTTATCTCGGGGACATGGCATTAAGCGGCAATGAGTTTACTCTTGATCCGGGATATACATACAGGATCGAGGTTGCCGGCGGCAAAGGATCCAGCGGTATGGCAGGTACAACCCCCACCGCGCAGGGCGGCAACGGTACGAAGATAGAGATATGGATTGATATGAGGGATGCCGTCGGTCCGGTCACTTATCATTATGGAATAATCGGAGGAGGTATCGGCGGCCCCACCCAGAGTAACATGGGCGGAGACGGAGGCGCCTCGGCGTATGTGTCCTACGACAACGGAACAGAATATGTCCTGCTGATGATCGCCGGCGGCGGAGGCGGCGGCGGAGGCGGCGCCTCCGGCGGTACTGGCGGTCACGCCGGTATATATGGCAACACCGCAACCACCACGTCAAATAATATTATTTACCACGCTCTTCCTTACACTAATTCCGGTGGTAACGGTCAAGGCGGATCTAATAGCGGAGGTTCCATTGGATCCGGCGGAGGCGGCAGCACACCTGCTACTGCGGGTGTTGTAAGTAGTTTTAACTCCGCTTCAGGAGCGGTCACAAGCGGCACGGGAGGCAACGGCGGTCCGAGCCAGTCTGCAGGAGGCGGCGGGGGCGGCACAGGTTATGCAGGAGGAGGAGGCGGAGCAAACGGTCCGCAGTCGGGCGGAGGCGGCGGAGGAGGTTCAAGCTACATTTACATCGGCGGCGGATTGACTTCCGCTGACTACGGTTTTGATATCAACAGCGGAGCCGCAGGGGTCACCGTCAGCGTCTACGGCCCTCCAACCCTCAGCGGTACCGTGGTGCTTGACGACCTCACCACTCTTCTGTCCGGAGTGAGGATAGATTACACGATAACGTCCGGAGGCGTTCCTGTCAAAACAGATTATGTGACAACGGACGGTAATGGCAATTACACAATAACAGTAATGAGCGGCGATAAGCTGGAGATCACTGGCATCTCGCTCCGCGGGCATATTGTGCTCAGCCCTTCGCCGCTGCCTTCGTTCATCATGGACACCGTTCACACCCAGAACATAGTAATGCAGCGCGACCCGCTCGCATGGGACCTGACGGGAGAGGTGACGCACGTAACTCTCAGCGGAGGTGTCCCGGAGGTTGAGATATCATACATAATATGGTATGATTCCGGGTCAAACTTCATTGAAGGCTCGACGTTCACAAACCATCTGGGTATGTACGCAATATCCGCGGAACCGGGCGATGAGGTCTATATAACCGGCGTGGCGAAGCACGGATACAACATGTACGATCCGCTGGAATCGGCTTTGCCCATCGGCCCATTCCTTTCCGCCGATACGCAGGACTTCATGCTGGAGTACAACACGAGCGAAGATTTCACACTCAGCGGTACGGTTTGGCGCTCCGATAACGATGTTTATGGCGACCCGATCCTTCCCACCGACGAGAACCGTCTCGCCCTTCTCAGCTTCGTCATGATAACATATGAGATAGATGACGGTATTACAATAACTCCGGGTTACACTACAACGGACTTCCTGGGGAGGTACACGATAACGGCGTCCGCAGGGTCCGAGGTGACGATCCTCGGTGTCGAAAAGGACGGGTACATTCTGATATGGGAAGCTGACAAATGGGACGGGGCGCCTCTGTCGCCGCCATTCGTCATGTCAGACTATACAGTACAAGATTTTGACATGATATATCATATTCCCAACTTCACGGTGGCAGGAAAGGTAACGGACTATGATACCGGACTGATCATCGAAGATGTCACGGTAACGTACATCATTTACGACCTTGATGACAACGAGGTCGGCGCGGGATCCGTTCTCACAGACGCGAACGGCGATTATTTGATATCCACAGAGGCGGACAAGAAGGTAAAGATCGTCAGTATCACAAAGACCGATTACCTGCTGATACCGTGCGACCTGTCCAAGGTCTACTTCTATGACGACCCTCTCAACCCTCTCAATCCTCCAACTCCTGACAGATATCTGGATGTGGACTTCGAGATGGAATATGTCGAAGATATGTTCACAGTCTCAGGCACGGTCACTTACAGCGGTGTCGGTCTGGGAGGCGTCTATGTGTACTATGAGATATACGACGATCAGAGCGCACTGGCAGATTCCGGTTCAGTACTTACTGACGTGTCCGGATACTATGAGATACAGGCACCGGAAGATTTTACCGTATGGATCACTGACGTCACCAAGGCCGGGTACGCGCTGGACACATCAGTGAGGAATGTGCCCGACGGCCCGCACATTGATGATACGGACAATGTGGACTTCACCTTGTTGCCTCCTGCCACGTATACTGCGACCGTTTACTTGACATTGGATGCCGGTCCGTGGGACGGTCGGGCGGTGGAGCTGTACAGCGGTGCAACCAAGATCACCGACATGAACGACGAAACCGACGGTTCGTATACCGCAAGCGTGATCGATGGGGCGTATAAGATATACCGTGACGGTTCGGACACCGGCGAGACGATAACGATATCGGGCGCAGCGAACAGCGAGACGCTCGATTACTTCACGCTGACGCTTACCGCGGGAACGGGCATCACGTCCGTTTCCGGAGGAGGCATATATCTCAGCGGCAAGACCGCGAACATCGACGCTGTTGTTACGGGAGGGAACACATGGGTGAACTGGACCGTTACGTCATCCGGTGCGGTCGCCGATACCACCAAGGCAACATCGGTAACGGTGAACGGTACGATGGGGCTTACTGCGAATGCCACACCCACGAAGTATACCGCGACCGTTAATTTAACATTGGACGGCGATCCATGGGATAGTCAGACGGTGGAACTTTACAGCGGCGGCACAAAGGCTGCCGACATGTTCGACGATAACGACGGTTCGTATATCGCCAGTGTCGTGGATGGTACGTACGCGGTATGGGTGAACGGTGCTGATACGGGAGAGACGATAACGATATCGGGCGCAGCGAACAGCGAGACGCTCGATTACTTCACGTTAACGCTTACGAAAGGAACAGGGATAGATGACGTGTACGGCGCCGATGCGTATCTCGCCGGCGCTTCCGTGGAGATAGACGCCGACGTGACACTGGGATACTCGTGGTCGAAGTGGACCGCGATAGACCCGACGAGTTTCGGTGACCAATCGACGAAGAACTTGACGTTCACGATGCCTTCGTACCCGTTGACGCTTAGGGCGGATGTGGTCCAGTTCTCCGTAACCGGTGACGTAACGGATATCGANACATCAGCGGGCATCCCCGGCGTTACGATAACGTACACGATAGACAGCGGCGCCCCGCAGACGACAACGACGTCATCAGCGGGTTCGTACACCATAACGGCGTTCGCCGGCCAGTCGATCACGATCACGAACGTTTCGTTAACGAACTACACGTTACAGGACGCATCCACGGTACTGCCGTCCGGACCGTACACCTCGGCGGACACCGCGGACTTCGAGATGGAGCACAACAGNTTCTCNGTNACNGGTGATGTTACCGATATTGATACATCAGCGGGCATCCCCGGCGTTACGATAACGTACACGATAGACAGCGGCGCCCCGCAGACGACAACGACGTCATCAGCGGGTTCGTACACCATAACGGCGTTCGCCGGCC
>WRNI01000014.1 GCA_009776695.1 Methanomassiliicoccaceae archaeon | reverse complement strand
TAATATTCAGGGTCGTTCTCGTACTTAGCCTTCAGCGTGATGTCTGATATTATCGCGTCGGCGAAGTCCCATTTCGCATCTCCGAGGAACCATCCGATGAACGTCAGCGAACCCTTTGCCGGAGTTCCGGGCTCAGCGACGATCTCGCCTTTGAGAACCCATGCTTCCGTTGAGGAGCCGTTGTCTGCGTCGAACGTTACCTTATAGTGGTATTCCGGGTCGTTCTCGTACTTTGCCTTCAGCGTGATGTCTGACGTCACTGCATCGCTGAAATTCCATTCAGTGTCTCCGAGGAACCAGCCGACGAATGTCAGCGATCCTTTGGTCGGAACATTTGGCTCGTCAACGACCGTGCCCTTGAGCACCCATGCTTCTTCGGGACCGGTTCCGTTGTCTGCGTCGAATATCACTTTGAAGTAGTATTCCGGGTCGTTCTCATACTTTGCCTTAAGTGTTATATCTAATGTTATCGCATCATTGAAGTCCCATTCTTTGTCCCCCAGGAACCATCCGATGAAGGTCAGCGATCCCTTCACAGGGACAGCGGGCTCAGCGACGGTGTCGCCTTTGAGTGTCCATACTTCCTGCGGCGGTAAGCCGTTGTCCGCATTGAACGTCACCTTGTAGTGGTATTCTGGGTCGTTCTCATACTTCGCTTTCAGTGTGATGTCTTTCGTCACGATATCATTGAAGTTCCATTCCGCATCGCTGAGGAACCAGCCGATGAACTTCAGCGACCCCTTCACAGGAATGATGGGGTCTGCCAATACGGTGCCTTTACTGTGCCATATCTCCGTTGTACCGGTACTGTTGTCAGGATCGAAGATTACTGTCGCCCAATATGTCTCGTCGTGATCGTATTCCGCTGTCAGCGTCATATCTCCGCCCACGATATCGCTGCCGAAGTTCCATAACGCGCCTGCGAAGGACCATCCTGCGAATTTGTATGTGCTTTTCACCGGATCGTCCGGCTTCGTCAGTTTTGTGCCGATCTCATGCCACACCTGTGCCGGCGGCTCTCCGTTCTCGGGATCGAAGATCACTATGGCCCAGTGATCCCTGTCGTAGTCGAACGCAAAATCAACGCCAGTCCTGTTCTCGCTCATGTATAATTCCGCATACGATGTTTTGACAACATAGGTGTCCTTCGCCGCCGTTATTATCACAACGGAACCGGCCGGCACCGTTATCTTGTAATTGCCGAACTTGTCCGTGAGTGCCGAAGGTTGGTTGATGCCGTCCGCTGTATATGATATTGTTACATTCTCAAGGCCGGCGCCGTTCAGCTCCGCCTTTCCCGATATCGTGAGATGATGACCCGGGACGGGGGACATAGCGATGTCCGCTGTTTTATTTCCGTCAACGTACAGCTCTGCCGGCAGGTGCGTTGTGTTGGTGAAACCATCTTTCTGCGCATCATTTATATGAACGACCGCGCCCGATGGTATCCCGGATATGACATACTTTCCGTTCGCGTCCGTCTTAACATTACCGGCGCCGCCTCCGTATATGATGTATGAGATATTCACGCCGTTCAGCGCGTGCGTTCCGTGCTTGACGCTGCCGGTTACGGTGTACGTTGTGCCATGGCCTCCGTTCATAACGAAGTTCTGCGTCGCTTTGCCGCTGAAGTACAGCGGCATTGACTGCGCGCTCACATAACCTGACCTGACGACGCTTATTATCGAGACCTCGGAACCCCAAGGCGCCTCGATCGCGTATGTGCCGTTGTTTGCCGTCTCAATTACCTGTATCCCGGGAGTTCCGGTGACGGTGTATGCTATCGCCGCTCCCGCTATACCGTTCACGCCGTCCGTTACTTTACCTGATACGGTGAACGAGACCGCCTGAACGAACTTCGCGTAGTATTCGTTCTTAATAAATTGCTTTACGAACGACCATTCGTGATCTTCTCCTGTTACGGTAACGCCGTTACCGCCGTGGGCCGTGCCCACGGTCAGCTCCGAGGCCGGGATCTCCGCGTGTATCGTAAGTTTTACTTCATTCCCGTCCCTGACGGCGCTGACCGCCGGCGCGCCCTCATAATGAACTAGGACCGTCACAGAATGATCCACCGGCTGTTCTCCCAATATCGTTCCGTACGGTATCGCAAGCGCGCCCAGCCTGTCACTGTAGAATGCAAATTCCCCGAGGTGAGTGAGCGATCCGCCTACGAATGCGTACGTCATATTGTTGCAGTTGGTGAACGCGCCGGCCTCGATGATCTCTGCCATCGGTAACTCGACGGATGTCAGCGATGTACAATGGATGAACGCCAGCATACCGACGGACGTTATCTTATCGAGATTGATGCCCTCAAGATTGGCGCAATGGACGAACGCCTCTTTCCCGATGACCGTTACGGAATCGGGAAGAACGACCTTATTTAATTTTTTCTTTATCTCTTCGTTCTCCTTGGCGTTGAACACACCATCACCGATGGATGTTACGATGTATTCCTTACCGTTGTTCGTGACCGTTGACGGTATCCTCATCTCATGTGTTATTCCTGATATGTAACCGTACACCTGCGCCGTGTTCGGATCCTCGCTCGTTACCATGTACGTGAGTTTCAGGTTCGGCGCGGATGTGTAGTCGAATGTGTCCCCGTTCGATCCGATCGTCTGATCATCGCCGGCATCCTCTGATGACGGGGCGGCGAACGTGAACGCCGTCATCAGAGCGGCGGCGATGAACATCATCGCTGCCGCGCATACGAAGGCGTTCCGCTTTGTGCGCGCACCGTCCTCTTTCCTTTCTTTTTTTGTTCTGTTCTGTTCTTTTTTGTATTCTTCCATACTCTTACCTCCTCAAAACCGCTAAAGGCCATTTTATAAGCCTTTTTCGTTAATATCAATTGGATACTAGACGTTATATTTAATACTAGTCACTCAAAAACAAAAATTGTTACTATTTAATATTTAAAACAAACTGTCATACAATCAGAATAATATCATTTCGGCACCGTTTTCAAACTTATCGGAGGTCTGCGGCCGTCCCGCCGTCCGGCGGAACGGACGGGAACGCAAAAATACGAACTGCTGATGATAATGAGAATATACCGGACCATTAATTATTCGGTATTCATCTCTGTTCAGAGATCTTTGACATCAGCCATGCCATTTCTTTGGCGAGATGTCTGAGCGCCGCCGCGCCTTCTTTGTCGTTAAGCACCTCTGACGGTCCCTTTCCGGTAAGAACGGCCGGGGGCGACGAACCGCAGACGATCATGCCGTTTCGCAGCATGAAATCGATCATCTCCGAATGTGTCTGCATACCGCCGTCGCGGCCCTGCACCGCGACCGCTGCACCGATCTTTCTGGCAAGCCGGTTGCCTGACGCACACGCTGACGACGCGAGACCGATGCGCTCAAGCAGTATCTTCATCTGCCCCGGGATGCCTCCGTAATAAGAGGGTGCGGCCAGAATTATTCCGTCAGCGTCCGCCATCATATCAAGATATGCGTTCATGCCGTCGTCCTCGTTGATGCATCTTCCGTCCCCGCGTATGGCGCACGAACCGCAGTCGTTGCATGGTACCGAGATATCGCCGTAGATCTGAACGTGCTCCGTCTCGAACCCGTACTTTTCCAATTCGTCAAGTATCATTGTCACCGCTGCCGATGTATTGCCTATTAACCTGGGGCTCCCGTTCAGTGCGACCACTTTCATACAGGTGCGTATCATACGCTGAAATATTAATGCCTGCCTGATAAGTTGTATAGTGAATAACATTTGATAACGTAATGAATATATATTTTAAACCGCTTAAGGTCGTGATACATTTGCTTAAGATAGAGAACCTGCACGCGGAGGCGGGCGGAAAGGAAATTCTGAAAGGCATCGACCTTGAGATCGGCGACGGGAGAACATGCGTGCTGTTCGGCCCGAACGGTTCCGGCAAATCAACGCTTCTGGCGGCGATCATGGGCCTCGGGCACTGCAAAATAACAAAAGGACGCATAATTTACGATAACACCGATATAACGGGGATGCCGATCGACGAGCGCGCGAAGCTGGGCATAGGGATGATGATGCAGAGACCGCCCAACCTTGTGGGCGTCAAACTGAGAGCTCTTGTGAACGCCGTATCGGATGACGCCGACGCCGTGATCAAAAAGGCCGACGAGTTCAGGATGGATGGCTTTTTGGACAGGGACATAAACGTCGGGTTCTCCGGGGGCGAGATAAAAAGATCGGAGCTGATGCAGCTCACCGCCCAGCGGCCGAAGTTCGTGCTTCTTGATGAACCGGAATCGGGAGTGGACCTTGAGAGCATAGGACTCGTAGGAAAAAAGGTGCACGAGCTTCTCTGCGGCGGTCCGCAATGCAATTCACCGAATAACGTTTCCGCGCTGGTGATCACGCATACCGGTCAGATATTGGACCATATAGGCGCGGATGACGCATACATCCTGGTGGACGGGAAGATCAAATGCTCCGGAAGGCCGATGGGCCTTCTGAAGGATATCAGAGAAAGAGGGTACAGGGAGTGCATCCGATGCGGAATGGTAAAGATGTGAGTGCCTCACTCAAAAAGAAGGCGGCGTACGGGCCGGACGTGAATATCGATGAATTCAAAGTAGGTACGTACGCGCCAGAGAGGATCGGCGATCTCAGCGACGCGTCCGATGATGTCAAAGAAAGAATGGCCAACGTAGGCGTAGTACCATGCGGGGCATCCCGTTCCGGTACGATACTCTTCCTTGATAACGGACCGTCGCATGTGTCACGGGGATCGGATGACGTGGAGATCATGCCTATTCGGGAAGCAGCAAAAAGATACGATCTTTCGGAATATCTGTGGAAGGCCGTGGACCCCGGCAAGGATAAGTACACATCGAAAACGTACCTGGAGGACTCCGACGGATATTTCATACGCGCGAAGGCGGGAAGGCATGTTAAAGATCCCGTTCAGACATGCATGATAATAAACCGCAGCCGGCAGATGCAGAACGTTCACAATATAATAATCGTGGAAGAGAACGCGTCCCTTGAGGTGATAACGGGATGCACCACCAACAAACATGTTAACGAATCGCTGCACGTGGGCGTCTCCGAGACGTTCATCAAGGACGGCGGTTCGTTAACGTTCACGATGATACACAACTGGGGCGATGCGACGCACGTCCGTCCGAGGTCCGCCACCATCCTCGGAAAGAATGCAAAGTTCGTTAACAATTACGTTCTTCTGAAACCTGTGGCGTCCGTGCAGAGCTATCCCGCCGCGTACCTCAACGGAGAGGGCGCATCGGCAAAGTACAGCAGCATATGTTTGGCGCATGAGGGCGCCGACATTGATTTCGGTTCCCTCGTGGAAATGAACGCGCCTGGGACCAGCGCTGAGATAGTGTCAAGAAGTATAACGTTAGGAGGCCGCATGATAACCCGCGGCCGTCTCATAGGCAACGCGGCGGGCGCGAAGGCGCACCTTGAGTGCAGGAGCCTTGTGCTGAAGGACGGCGGGCTTACGTTAGCGATACCCGAACTGGAGTCCAGCGTTGCGGACGTCGAGATGACCCATGAAGCGGCCGTCGGTAAAATAGCGAGGGACCAGGTCGAGTACCTTATGATGCGGGGCCTCACGGAAGATGAGGCGGTGGGCATGATAGTCCGCGGTTTCCTGGAAGGCGGGATAAACGGCCTGCCGGATGAGCTGAAGGATGAAATAGACGCGGCCATCGGTAAGGCGAACTTAGGTTCATGATATCCCGATGACGTGCAGCGTATTGCCTTCGGTGTCCGTGAACGACGCGAACATCCCCAGCGATCCTTTTTGCGGACGCCTTGTGATGATGACGCCTTCGTCCGACATCCTGCGGTTGAAGACGAACGGTTCGTCCACCGCTAAGTATATCCCTGTGTCCTTTCCAACGCCATCAGGCCTTCTGACAAGCGCGATGCGGCATTTCTCATTCATCTCGAGAACAGAAACGCCATCGCTTTGTGATATCACTTTCATTCTCATAACATCACGATAAAAACGCAGCGCCCTGTCCATATCGCTTACCGGTATCTCCGCGAATTTAACGTACAGCGGAAGACCTTCCGTCGTGTACTCGAAATTTCCTCCTCCCGGATCGCCCAGCGGCATAGTTGGCAGATGCGCAACATCCGTTATACCTTTTTCGCGCGCCGCGGATGCGGTAATTCCGATAATGATTTATCTGTTGCATATCCTCCCGATACCCGGTGGCATTATGGCAAAGGGAAGGCCGATGATAAGCGAGAGCGACTTTAAGCTGAGCGGTACCCTCGAAAAGATAAAACATGTGATAATCGTGATGAGCGGCAAAGGCGGAGTAGGAAAAAGTACCGTTTCGTCCAACCTCGCGATGGCGCTGGCCATGAAAGGCCATCGCACGGGACTGATGGACATTGATATTCATGGTCCTAACATACCGAAGATGCTCGGCCTTGAGGATGCGGTCATGACCGTCGAGGATGATAAACTTCAGCCTGTCACGGCGGCGCATGGCCTTAAAGTGATGTCGATGGCCTTCCTGCTGCCTGAGAAGGACGCCCCCGTCGCGTGGCGCGGTCCGGTAAAGATGGGCGCCATACGACAGTTCATCGAAGATGTCGCGTGGGGTGAATTGGATCACTTGGTGGTGGACATGCCTCCCGGGACGGGCGACGAGGCGATATCGATCATACAGCTTATCCCGAAGGCGGACGGCATGGTCGTCGTCACCACGCCGCAGGATGTGGCTCTGCTGGACAGCAGAAAATCCATAGTCTTCGGGGCTCAGGTCAAAGTGCCGATAATCGGCATCGTTGAGAACATGAGCGGTTTCATCTGCCCGCACTGCGGCGAACGCTCCGACATATTCAAAACCGGCGGAGGCGAAAGAACGGCGTCGGAAATGAACATACAGTTCCTCGGCCGCATCCCTATCGAGCCCGCGGTGGCCGCAAGCGGTGATTCCGGTGTGCCGGTGGTCGCCGCGATGCCTGATTCCGCGTCCGCGAAAGCGTTCATGGACATCGCCGACAAAGTTCTGAGAACGGTGGGGGCGGCGAAATGAAAGCGGGCGTGATGGCGGACGGCGATTCGTTGTCGTCGTACGTCGCGGACGATTTCGGCCGCGCGCCGTACTTTCTGATCGTGGACATGGACACGATGGATTACGAAGTTGTGAAGAACGAGTTCGTGAACGCTGAAGGCGCGGGAATGAAAGTTGCGGACGCAATCGTCGGTCTCGGCGTCGACGTTGTGATAACCGGCGGCATCGGCCCGCACGGTTATAACAAGCTCACGAATTCGGGGATAACGGTATCGTACGATGAGGACGGTACGGTGGAGGAATGCGTCATCACCGTCAAAAAACGACTGGAGCGCATGGCAAAATATTAGACCCCTTTCCTGTCGCCCCATATGATCTTATGAAGCTGCGGAAGTACGCGCACATTAACGTTACGTTCTATGACCTCTTCGGTAAGCGGCTCTATGTCCATCCCTCCCACGGGCGTGAACACGACGGCGCATGATATCTTGTGCGATGAGATGAACGATACCGCATACTCAAGGTCGGAGCCGTCCGCGATGATGAACTTCAATTGGTCCGTCCCTTTCAGATAATTGAGATTGGACAGCAGCATCCTGTCGCTCATCCCCGACGACGGGCATTTTATGTCCATGCTTATTATCATGTCTTTGCTTATTGGTACTTTGGATATGTCCGCGGAACCGTTCGTTTCAAGGACCACTTTCTTTCCCGCGTCAAGAAGCGCGTCCAGCAGTTCGTAGATATCATCCTGCAGCAACGGTTCCCCGCCGGTGACGCATATGTTCCTCTCCTCTTTCACATAATTCATTAACTCGGCGACCGTCATATCGGTGCCTCCGTCGCGTGAATATCTGGTGTCGCACCACTCGCATGATAAATTGCATCCGGTGCACCGTATGAAGAATGTCACCGAGCCCATCGTTATTCCTTCACCCTGGATGGACCGGAACGTCTCGCATATCCTCATTCGTACTCCACCTCATCCCTGTACCCGGCGTCCGCGAACCCTTTAAGTCTCAGGATGCAGGAATCGCATCGTCCGCATGCCTTATCGTTACCGGCGTAGCATGACCACGTCAGATGTAACGGCACGTTCAGTCTTTTTCCGAGCATGACTATCTGTGATTTTGAAAGATCGAGTATAGGTGTCATGATCTTGATGTGCTTACCTTCGGTTCCCGCCTTCGTCCCTTTTTTTATCGCTTCCGCGAACGCATCGAAGAACTCCTTCCTGCAGTCCGGGTATCCGGAATAGTCGACAGAGTTGGCGCCTATGTATATCATCTCAGCGCCGAGAGATTCGCACAGACCCGCGGCGATGCTGAGAAAAATCATATTCCTCGCGGGAACGTACGTATCGGGTATATCGTTACCAATATCTTTGCCGTCCTTTCTTATCTCTCCGGAAACATCAACGAGCGATGACCTGAACGCGGATAGGTCAATATCAATGATCTCGTGCCTCACATTGTAATGCGACGCCACGGCTTTGGCAGAGTTCAGTTCTTTGGTGTGCCTCTGGCCGTAACGGAAGCTCAGCGCCACCGTTTCGTTGCCGTCATTGACGGAGCACGCGAGCGTCACCGCCGAATCGAGCCCGCCCGATAACAGGACAACGGCCTTCGGCATTGTATCACAGTTCTTCCGAATACCATGCGGTCTGCCCTCTCTCCTCGTCGAGGCCGACCCACAGTCTTTTCACGTTGTTCGGGAATCTTACCGAGGAGAGCAGCCTCTTCGCCATCAGCCTGCTCATTTCCTCTGCGGTGGTCACGTTAACGTCCAATATCATAACGTCCTCTTTCGGGAACACGTACCGTTTGCCGCATGTGATCACTTCCGCCTCTTTTTCCGATACGGTTATACGGACACTGTCACTGCTTCCCGGCAGTAACGTCTTATGGTCCATCTCTTCCGCGATCATCTTAAGCGACCTCTTGATGTCGACGAAGTCCATTACCATGCCGGAACTTCCGATATCGCCTTCCAGACGTGCCCGTACTATGTACGAGTGACCATGAAGCCTTGAGCATTTCTCGTGGCCGGGAATGAAATGGCACGCGGAAAACCGTATCCCGGAATGGGCGCCGTCGATCTCTATGATCATTCTATCACCGTAAGCCTTATCGCGAGCGCTATCGAGTCCGTATAGTCAATTTTTACACGCGATGTGTCCACGAACACCTTATTCATATTTAGCACAGGCGCACCCAATGCTTTTGCGCCGCCGAGAAAATGCAGCGACCTGAATATCAGGTTGCCTGATATCCCGTCCGGCGCTATCAGGATGTCCGCGTTATCCGCGGCATCCTCTATCAGTATCTCGGCATCGTACGCATCATATCCGTCCGCTCTGAGCATTCTTACAAGCGTTGCGGCGTCGTCTATCGTTCCGTCCACCGTGGCGTTGCGTCCTTTGTCGTCCTCGCGGCCGCCGGACATCACGGCGATGCGCTCGTTCATTCCGATGCGTTTCGCGAGCGCGGCGCTCCCGATCGCCAGTTCATATTTCTGAGGTACGGTCCATCCCTCGTCAATGCCCACTGATGCCAGGAATATCATCTTTTTTCCGACGGGCTCCAAAAGCACCGTCCGCCTTATCTCGCTAAGCCCAAAAACGTTCTTAAGGCAGGGCAGCAGCTTTGACGATGACATGTCGCCGCGGACAGCGGCGTCTATATTACCGTCACTGAGGTCGTTCACCATTTCCTTAGGATCGTCATATATCAGAACGTCATCGAACGCCGCGGCGCTCCTTTCGACATCGCCGCGGGCGGAACCTCTTCCTATGCCTACGGTGACGCCTTTGGGCACATTGTTCATCAGTGAGTCGTAAGTGAACATCATCTTTCCGTATACGGTACCCGTTCTTAACTTTATAACGTCGGCGTCATCCGCGTATCTGGTCGAACTCGTTATCGTCCCATTCGCGGACGCCTATTGCTATCTCCGCTTCCGGGATCGTCAGAATAGGTCTCCCGTAACGTAACGAATCGTCGGTCGCAAGCCTTGGGCATGCGGTATTCACGTAAACATCGACCTTGTACGAAAGCAATGAGTCCGGCGTTATCTCGTTCATCACAACTTTGTACGCCTTCTTGCCGGCGGACGTTATCTTTTTTATTATGCCGTCGGCAGCGGCGTCCCTTCTCTGCCCGGCCTTTGAGGAAACGATGACTAAGAACGTGAATGCATTCTTTGCGCTCTCTATGGCCGCGAACCGTTTCCTGATGATGCGGTCGCGCACATCGTTCATTGACCGCAGCTCATTCGTCACCGGATCGAATGCCATTACTTCTTTATCAGTACATAATGCGGCGGCCAGCGGATGGAAGTCGCCTTCGCCGATGTAAAGAAAACAATCCGCGTCATCCTTTACGGACTCGGCGGCGGAACAGTTGCATCCGAGTATCTGACCGTCGTATCTCATACGTGCGTCGCCTTTCCCTATGAACACGATCTTTCTCAAACCTTCCAGAACATCCTTGGCATCTTTCAGCATGTTCACGTACTGCACCGACGCCAGCAGCCCTATCCTCTCCGGCAACCGATCGGCGATCTTTGATATGCCGCTCCGTATGTCCGCGGCGGCGAACGCCTCGATGAAAAGGATGTCATCATCATTCGTGACCGAGGGAATGGGCGAATGGCCGAAGTGGATGAGCCCCTCGGCGATATCTTTGTAATTCACGGGAACGTCGCACGCGCCGTAACAGGGGTCGCCTGTTATCGTTACGTTAACATTCGTTCTTGAAGATAATTGATCTGCGATATCGGACGCCGTCATCCTCAGTCCCTCCGGAACTTGGATAGCGACCGATGTGAATCCTTTGCTGAGTATCCATTCCGCCGCTTTGTCAAGACAGAGATCGAACATCTTATCCGATCAGCTCTTTACCCTTCTCCACGTCGATGTAACATGGTGTCGGGTATTTCATTGACGCCTTCCACAAAGCTTCTTTCGCAAGGTTGAAGTGCGCCGGGCCGCAGCTTATCGTCAGTATCGGCTGACCGTGCTCCATTCTCGCCGCGGTGCCGACGTTCTTTCCGAACGCGCCTCTCATTCCGCTTGAGACACGGTCTGCGCCTGCGCCCGTTGCCAGTTTGTTCTCTCTGAGGACTATGTGCGGATATACGCGCACCTTCAGATGATAGTTCGCAACGCCCGCTCTCTTGTTCATCACCCTGTTGGCGGCTATGCGTCCCGCCTCCAGCGCCGTGTGCCTTACCTGCACGCGGTTCTCCACCTTGAGGGAGAGCACTATCGGGAAGTCCGATGAGCTGCCCATGTCGTACTGTGAGATCCTGTTGTTCGGAACACCGCCCATATATTCTCTGCGGGTGAACGCCTGTCCCTTCACTTGCCTATACATCACTGCGGGCTTTCTTGCCATTCATATCACCAAATGTAGTCTGATGAGAGCAGACAATCCTCAAGATATATTTAAGGACTTTTGCTTTATCGCTGCGCGGGCGCATACGGCGGACGTAACATATCACGGAAATACAAATATAACATTCGCATTATGAAGTATGCGATAACATGATAAATATAACCGTCAGGTCGGAGAAAGAGGACAAACGGATACCGATAGCCGTTGCGTCCGATGTCATGTCTGACATTCAGCTTCTGCTTTCCCACATCGGCGAATCGCTGATATCCGATGAGCTCGGATCGTACGGAAGGCCGTCGGAGGCCCTCACCGGAAGATTCACACTGTTCATAGACCCGGAAAGCGGAGGAATATCGTTCAAAGCGTCCGCCGGGAAGGGAAAGAGCACTTTGATGGACAAAGCGGTCGCCTTGCTTAGCGCAACACTTGAGAAGATGGGCTCCGGTTCGGGAACGTACTGGATGGAGGATGCCTTCAGGGACCCGAGGTACAGGTGCCTCGTGCTCGGCGATCTTATACGGCTTTCGAATCACATGGATACAGAAAGAGGATACTCTTTGATGCTCAATGATAACGGCAAAGAAAGTAAGTTCATACCGATGGATATTGAAAAGGCGCAGGCGTTCCTGAACGGGAACGGAAAGATGGCCGTCGGAACTGTTCACGGTGTGCTGCACAGCGCCCGGTCGAAGAGGAACATACCGATGTACTCGTTCGCCGCCGGGGCCGGCCGCGCAAAGATAACGTTCCTTTCCAAAGATGCTGAGAACGATGCCTCGGAACATGCCAACGGCGCCGTCGTTGTCACGGGAACGTTAAGATATTCCGATGACCGGGAACTGCTTGATGTTTCCGGCGCTGATAACATCATACCGTTCACGAAAAGATCGTTCAGCCACATGATATCCGCGGACCGCGACATACCGCTGGCAGCGCCCGTTGAATCGAAAATATCATACGACATCGGAACGATGACATGGAAACTTACCTATCCCGATCTCGGGATAACGGCATCGAACACCGACTGGGATACCGCGGTCGCGGAATTCCACGATTATTTCGTGTTCCTCTGCGACAACTACTCGGAGAAGGATGATAACGAACTTTCCGAAGAGGAGAAGGAAGTAAAAGATACGCTGAGGACGCTCACGGGAGCGGAATGATCTGTGACGGGATGGTGATGAGATGTCAAAACGCATACCTCACCGTCAGATAGCCGAGATAGCCGCCGCACGTATTGATAAACTGATGAGAATGTCCGCGGAACAGGCGTCGTACGGGGACGCGGACCTTGCGAGACGTTACGTTGAGATCGCGAGACGCATAAGCATGAGGACGAGGACAAAAATACCCAAAGAACATATATACTGCAAAAATTGCCTTACACCGATGGCGTCCGGCACATTCCGCGTCCGTCTGAGGAACCACAAAGTGGTGATGGTATGCGCCGAATGCGGGCACATCCGGAGAATGCCCTATCTTAAGGAGCAGAAAGAATGACAGAAAAGGAAGCGAAGAAGGAGATCATGCGCAGGGCCAAGGACATAAGCGCCACTCTGCATGTCGGCAAGGACGGATTGGACGAAGGGGTGCTCGAAGAGCTGAGGACACAGCTGAAGGCGCACCGGATAGTTAAAGTGAAGGTTCTCCCGAGCACCGAGTCCTCGGCGGCGGACATCGCCGCCGCGCTATCGCTCGAAACATCGTCCGTCATAGCGGACGTCCGCGGTAACGTTATCGTTCTTGCTGACAAACGAACATGGGAATCCCTTTCGCAGAAGAAGTTCTGAGGTGATCGAATGCTGGACATCAATATCATAAGGAATGAGCCCGAAAGGATCAGGAAGATGCTCGCCGACCGCAATTACACGGACGAAGCGTTAAACACGTTCATCAGCGCCGACAGCGAGTGGCGGACGCTGACCGAACGCGGCAACATGCTCAGAAAGCAAAGGAACGATGTGTCCCAGCTCATACCTAAGCTCAAAGGCAGCGAAAAGACGCAGAAGATAGATGAGATGCGGCTCGTGTCCGATGACATCAAAAACATTGATTCGAGACTTTCCGAACTTGACGCCGTACGCGAGGAATGCGTCCTTAACATCCCGAACATACCTCACCATACCGTTCCTGTGGGGAAGGATGCGGAAGATAACGCCGTGATCGGCGAGTACGGAAAGAAAAGAAAATTCAGTTTCGAACCGAAGGAGCACTTCGAGATCGCCGAGGCGCTTGACATAATAGATTTTGAAAGAGGTACGAAGGTCGCCGGCAGCGGCTTCTATGTGCTGAAGGGCGACGGCGCAAGGCTTGAGCGGGCGCTGGTTAATTACATGTTGGATCTTCACCGCGACCAAGGGTACACGGAAGTGTTCACGCCGGCGGTCGTGAACAGGGACGCTGTCATAGGAACCGGTCAATATCCCAAACTGAAGGATGATATGTACTGTCTTGAGAGAGATGACATGTGGCTGAACCCCACGGCGGAGGTGCCTGTCACCAACCTGCATCGCGACGAGATATTCGAAGCATCCGCGTTGCCTGTATCTTACGCCGCATACTTACCGTCATTCAGGCGCGAAGCGGGAAAACATTCGGACACCAGAGGCATCGCCCGCGTGCACCAGTTCAATAAGGTGGAAATGGTAAAGTTCGTTCATCCGGACAATTCGTTCGACGTCCTCGAGTCGCTCAGAGATAACGCCGAGGATGTTATACGCGGTCTGGAACTTCCGTACCGCGTGCTCCTGCTGTGCACCGGGGACATGAGCTTCCACGCCGCCAAATGCTATGACCTCGAGCTTTACGCGCCCGGGAGGAAAGGATGGCTCGAAGTGTCGTCGTGCTCATGCTTCACCGACTTCCAGGCGCGCCGCGCAAAGATAAAGTTCCGTCCGGAGCCTCATCTGAAGAGCGAGTTCGTGCACACGCTGAACGGCTCCGGTCTTGCGCTTCCCAGAACGATGGTGGCCATTCTTGAGAATTATCAGAATAAGGACGGTTCGGTGACAATACCGAAGGTGCTCAGAGGATACATGCGCAACCAGGAAACAATAGATTAGATGTGCATCGCGTCCAGTCTCTCTATCAGACCTTTGACGTCGACGTCCGTGCGAAGGGAGAGAAGCTTCGATCTTAATTCCTCCTTACCCGCGGACAGCGCTTTTGACGATATCCCGTAACATTCTGACACGTGCGCCTCAACGTACGCGGCAAGCAGGTCGCACGCCTTTATCATCATACCGTCGCGGCCGCCGAAAGGATCGTCGATCAGCAATAAGAATTCATCATGCCACTCCTCCGGGAGCAGCGGCAGCAGCGAGGACGATATCATTTCTTTCTCATATTCGGAAAGCAATTCGTCAAGACCGTCTATGCTCGTCTTTATCGGTGATATCACGTCTTTCGTAAGAACTTCCGGAAGGTCGTGGAACAGCGCCGTGAAATAATTTTTGTACACGGTCGCGTCATCCGCGCCGACGTCGGCGTCATGCAGATACACCATGTTCGCAACCATAAGCATATGTCCGAGGACCGTCGTCTGCGGTATCCTCGGCACCCTGGCCCATCTCTGCTGGAACCTCAGCTGACCGCAGAGGTCTATGAAATCGAACGCGTCCTTTCCAAAGAAAAGCCGTACAACACCGGAGACATCGGCGTACTCTCTGATCTGCCTTTCGATATCCCCTTTGGTCCTGTCTATGCCGTACATTGACGGGTTCGCGTTGTACACGAGCCTGAACTCCCACGACGTCGCAAGATAGTGAGCAGCCTTCAGTATCCTGTCCTCCCTGGACATCGCCCCTTTGTTAAGATACGCGATAAAACGCTCTCTGAACTTCTTCTCCATATCGGGAACGCGCGCGTCGAACTCCCGCAATACGAATTCGTTCATTTCCTTCTCTTTCTCTATGACCATCCTGTGGAACAGCTGCGGTTTCAGATCGGTCAATATAGTTCTTCGGATGAATGAGAACATCGCATGCTCGATCAGCTTCCGCCAGTTGACGCTCTCCTTCTTCTCCGTTCCTTCGAACTTTGCGAGCACCCACGCGATGACCATCTTGTGCGCCTGTTTATCAAGCTCCGTAAGATCCATCGGTCTGAGATGGTCGTTCCATCTGTGCATATTGGCGGCGTCGAAGAAACTGTAGATAAGGTCCATGTTCATTGTTTTGCGCATGTCCATTCATCCAAAAGGTAAAAGGGGCTGTGCCCCGAAGATATTTGCCATGTCTCAGACGGATCTGTTTATCGCGCCTATCATCTGTGAGACCTGCAGGAGACCGGTAGGCTCGTCGTTGCCGATGAGGGGCTTAAGCCCGTCTATCCTTCCCTTGTAGCCGGCCGCGTTCGCCGCGCTCATCTTGCCTGCGCCCACTCTCGCGTCGACCGCGGCGAGCGCTTTGACCATTGCCCTGCCGAGCGGCGTGTCGCCGTAGCCGCTGTAGCACACCTTCTTCTTCATTACCATGCTGTAAGCTTCGTATTTCGACCAATCAGTCTTACCCATTCTCTTCACCTCACAACGGCCCTCGGGCGCCTTTTAAGATGCCCGGTTCCATTAACGGTTAGTATACGGCAACCGTTGTGTATTTATAATGTTTCGTGAAAGATTTTATGCATATGCGTTAAAAGTGCATGTATCAAAAATATAACAGATATACTGTTTCATTAACTTCCATATTCCTCTTACCGTCCTCCCGTGACGGCGATACCGTATCACGAAAGCTGTCCCGTGATGGTGCCGTATCATTAACGCGGCGCTGAGGAACATGATCGGCGGAACGTGTCCTCAATGCCGATCATAAGACGTGACACGGCGCCGTATCCGCGGTGATCGATGTAAAAAGTAATATGCAGGTAAATGAATGGTGAAGCTATGAGAATGTCCGAGAGACTTGAAAGAACGCCCGTTTCCGGGATCAGGAAGATGTTCGACCTCGCCCGTCCCGGCTCGGTCAACCTGAGCCTCGGCGAGCCGGACGTCGCTCCGCCGGAGGCGGCCGTGAAAGGGATGAACGACGCCTCCGTAAAAGGAATGAACGGGTACG
Source organism: Methanomassiliicoccaceae archaeon (assembly GCA_009776695.1). GTDB lineage: Archaea > Thermoplasmatota > Thermoplasmata > Methanomassiliicoccales > Methanomethylophilaceae > Methanomicula. Next base: position 2,081 of record WRNI01000014.1, on the reverse strand, counting down.
GCCCGACGGCGGGCATAATGCCTCTGAGGGAGGCGGTCGCGTCACGCTATCACGGGATCGGTGCGGAGAACGTCATGATAACGGCAAGCGGGACGACGGCCCTGATGATGATAACGCAGTCGCTCATCGACCCCGGCGATGAGGCTCTCATACCGAGCCCGGGGTTCGTCGTATACGGGCCGCACACGGCGCTCTCCGGCGGCAAGGCGACAGAGTACAAGCTTACGGAAGGCGACTTCCAGCCGGACATCGATGATATACAGAAGAAAATAACAAAGCGGACGAAGGCAATTTTCCTCAATTATCCGTCGAACCCCACCGGAGGTGTTCTCAGCGAACCGTCGTTCAGAGCCGTGCGCGACCTGGCCGCCGATAACGGGATGACGGTGATATCGGACGAGGTGTATGAGCACTTCGTGTACGAGGGAAAACACACATCGTTCATCTCGGAACTTGATAACGCGATAGTGGTGAACGGCTTCTCGAAGATGATGGCGGTTCCCGGATGGAGGATGGGTCTCATCACCGCTGACGGCGATGTTATACGCGACATCACGAAAATGGCGTACCACATGTGCGCATGCCCGAACATGCCCGCGCAGTACGGCATACTTGACGCGATGCCGTCCGTCGACGCATATCTGGACAGCGTACGCAAAATATACAGGAAGAGAAGGGACCTCATCACTTCGAGGATCAATGATATCCGGGGATTATCGATGAGCGCGCCGAAAGGCGCCTTCTATGCGTTCCCGTCGTTCTCGTTCCCCGTTTCATCCGAACACTTTGCGACGGAACTTGCGAACGACGGCCTTATATGCGTCCCGGGATCGGCTTTCGGTGCGCACGGCGAGGGACACTTAAGATTTTCGTACGCCGCGGATGAGCATAAGATAAGTACGGGAATGGATATCCTCGAAAGGACCGTAAATAAAATGAGCGTGAGCAAATGGTAAAAAAGAAAGAAAAGGAAGAGACGATAAACGATGTCTTCGACGACGTCCCTGAAATAACTCTGGAGGAACAGCTCTGGGGCAAGAACCCCAAAAGAACGCAGGTCCTCAGGGACATCTGGTTCGATCATATCAAAGAGCAGCTTGACGAGGAAAAGGATATGCCCGAAGAAGCGAAGCGCGAGCTTCTTTTCATGATGACCGCGAATTCGGTCCTCGACATTGTGATGGAGTCCCTTCCCGATGAGGTCTCCCTGGAGCTTTCTTACTGCCTCGACCATATGATGGGCGTCGCGGCCGTGAACAAAAGGTACGGCATCGACCTTCTCGAGGCGAATTACGATGCTGTCTCGAAGATAGACCGCGAAGATTACGGAAGTGACGATGAGTTCGAGAAAGCTGTCATCGAAAAAGAAGAGAAATGGTGGACCACGGGCAAGCAGCTGCTCGGCGGGAGAAGCCCGAACGACGCCGTCGCCGAAGTTCTCAGCAGGTACGGACTGAACAAATGACCGTTACCGCGTCGGCACCCGGAAAGCTCATAATCCTCGGAGAGCACGCGGTCGTCTACGGAAGGCCGGCTGTCGCACTGGCAATAGACAAAAGGATAAAGTGCACACTGAGCGAAGCATCCGAGACCACTGTCAACGGAAGACCGTTCGACGAGGAAAAACACCCTTATCTGAGTTACATGCTAAAGGACAGCAAGCTCAGGATCGAGACGGAGAGCGGCATACCGTCGGGTTCCGGACTGGGATCGTCGGCGGCGCTTTCCGTATCGTTCCTGAAAGCTTTAGGCAAACTGAATGATACGGAGAAGGATGATCATAAGCTCGCCGAGGATGCGTTCTCCGTCGAGTACGCGGTACAGGGAAGGGCGAGCCCGCTGGACACGTCGGCGAGCACCCACGGCATGGGAATAGCGGTGAACGCACCCGACGGCGCGGGCGAACATCTCTGGGAAATAGAGAAGAACGGCAGTTCGTGGAACGTCTGTGACATACGCATACCGAAGATGACGATCGTGGTCGGCCACACCGGGCTGCACGCGGCCACCGGCCCTCTTGTCGAAAAGGTCAGACGGTACCGGGAGAAATGCACGTTCGCGTCAGACGTCGTTGACGAGAT
>WRNI01000013.1 GCA_009776695.1 Methanomassiliicoccaceae archaeon | reverse complement strand
GATGATGCGGCCGATCCGCCGATCATCTTCCAGCCGCTCAGTTTAGGAAGGATATTTTTTATTTCATTGACGGACATCGGCATCGACCGCAGGTACCTTCCCGGCACGGTGTTGCCGGAGATGACGACACTCACGTCCGCCTTTTTTACGGTTTGACCGCGTCGTATCTTATCAACGGTCACATAATCGACGACGGCGCCGGCGTCCTTCGCAGCGCCCGCGGCCGCGCGCACGGCGGGCGATATATACGGCGGAACGCCCAATGCAGCGGGATCGTCTGTGTATCCGTCCACAAGCAGAACTCTGATGTCAGGCACGATGGTTTCTCCGATTTAGTAAGTTCAAATTACCTATAAATACAAATACTATTATTGCTTTTCATTCATTTCGCAGATATATTACGAAATTCGTAATTTCCGGAGGAGAAATCATGACTGAGGATAAAATAACAGTGGAAGAGCGTCTCGAAAAGGCCAAGCAGCCCGGCATAGACGCGATGATATTGCACAAGTATTACGGCGGTAAGATAGAGGTGGTCCCGAAGGCGGCGGTCCGCGACTTCAGCGACTTCGCCATTTGGTACTCGCCCGGCGTCGCCGAGCCGTGCAAGGCCATCAACAAGAACACTGACGACGCATACGTGCACACATGCAAATGGAACACGGTCGCCGTCGTCTCCGACGGTACACGCGTTCTCGGACTCGGCGACATAGGGCCGGAGGCGGCGATGCCCGTCATGGAAGGCAAAGCGATGCTGTTCAAGTACCTCGGCGGTGTCGATGCGGTACCGATATGTCTGGACACGAAGGACCCCGACAAGATCATCGAAACGGTGAAATTACTGGCGCCGTCCTTCGGAGGCATTAATTTGGAAGACATATCGATGCCCAAGTGCTTTGACATTCTGGACACGTTAAGAAAGGAATGCAAGATACCGGTGTGGCACGACGACCAGCAGGGGACGGCGACGGTGGAGGTCGCCGGGGCGATCAACGCAATGAAGATCGTCGGCAAAAAGATGGACGAGGCGCACATATGCATGGTGGGTGCCGGTGCCGCGAACATCGCGATAGCAAGATTGCTTCTGGGAACGGGATTCAATCCCAAGAATTTATGCATGGTAGATTCCACCGGGATACTGAACCTTGAGCGTGAAGAAGTAAAGAATACGTTCAGGCAGAAATGGGAAATATGCCAGAAAACGAACGGCGCCGGAAAGAAGGGCGGGCTGAAAGAAGCGATGAAGGGCGCCGATATTGTGATAGCGGCGTCAAAGCCCGGGCCGGGAACGATACCGGCGGAATACGTCAAATTAATGGCCAACGACCCAGTTGTTTTCGTCACCGCCAATCCCGTACCGGAGATGTGGCCGTGGGAGGCGAAGGAGAACGGCGCCAAGATAGTTGCGACGGGACGTTCGGACTTCCCGAATCAAGTAAATAATTCAATGGGATTCCCGGCGATATTCCGCGGCACGCTCGACGTCCGCGCAAAGACGATAAGCGACGAGATGTGCATCGCCGCTGCAAAAGAGCTTGCAAAATGCGCCGAAGAGAAGGGCATGCACGACGAATACATCATACCGATGATGAGCGAATGGGAGGTATTCCCGAGAGAGGCGGTCGCCGTGGCGCTGAAGGCGCAGGAACAGGGCCTTGCGCGTCTGAAACTGTCGAGGCAGGAGATATACGACCGCGCCGAGTTCATGATCAGGAGGTCGCGCGATCTCACGGCAAGCATGATGAAGAACGGATTCATCGCGGACGCGGACAAAGCGTACAAATGACGGGGGATACCCCGTCCTCAAACTTCTTCAAGCATCATTTCTTGTTGTTGCCGTCTTATACGTATATATCATTAAACGCCATTAAGACTGACGGGAACCAGTAAGGCGGGGCATGAGATGGAGTACCGGTACAGCAACGGACATAAGATATTGACCTATGACGCGGGATCCTATTTTTACCTGATAATAAACGGGCGGAATACCGACAAGGTCAAAAAAGAACCGCACCGCACCATGGAGCTGAACGGTACTGTCGGTCTGATGCCCGTTCATGTTAAGATATTTCCGAGCCGTTCCCGGTTAAGGCCGTATCCTAAGATCGTAACGTTTGTAGACGGAGTCGAGGCACCTGTGCCGGGCTGGGTCGGAAAGATGTATCAGTACAACGGACATGAGATATGGGTCAGCGTTGGGATAATAAGGGGCAAATACCTGGAAATCGACGGGCAAACCGTCGACCGTGACGAAAGGCTGATTGGTCGTTATCGTGATCTGAACGGCACCGTTGACGGAGTTCCCGTTCGTGTTAAGATCATCTCGCGGTTTGGGTATCCCCCTCCCCCTCCTCCTGAGATCATAACGTTCATAGACGGGGTTGAAGCAGAGGCCGTAATGGCTGCAAATTCGTATCCATACGGATAAGTGAAAGGTCTTCGGATAATGATATCTGTTTCACGCTGTATGCGGTGAACTGTAAACAAATTTCCCGGAAGGGATGAAAAGTAACGGGTTTACAGAAGCGCGCTGGATGTGCACTCGACGTTCTCGACGCCGTTTATGGAACGTAACGCATCCTCAAGCTTACCGCCGATGCTCTCGTCCGAGTCGTCTATGACGAATCCCGCCACCACCTTTTTCAGGCCGAACGCCACAGGTACGATCTGCGTATCAATTATCGTGACGCCGTTTGGTATAACGCTGTTCAGAGAATCAACAACAGCCTCGAGCGGAACTTCCGTGCTCTCGGGCATGATGTCATACGTGGCCGCTATCTTTCCCATATGATCACGGTCCCCTGAATCCGCATTTCTCGCATTCGTACGCGATGCCCTGGTCGCGGCATTGCGCGCAACGTCCGATCTCGCTGCCGCCACACGCGGGGCAGCTGAAGAACGTGTTGCCGTGGCCGAGAAGCCTTACGCCGCACGATGAACATATCTTATCGGTTGCCATGAGCAGAGCGATAATTTTGCTTATATATAAACAGCATTGGTCTTTCCCCTCCGGCGTCCGGTCACTAGACTTCGTGAACGCCAAGCACTCTGAGGGCCTCCGGCAGCATCGAACATCATGCGCAGACCGCGGTCAGTATATGTGATATCGATACGATCGACCGTTCGCGGAGTCTATTGATAAAACAAGGCGCCGCGGCAATGGGAAATAAATAATAATAGTTTTGCTTACAAAGTGGCAATATGAGATATTCCGACGAATTATCAAAAATTATCGATTCTGCCGGCGCGAAAGAAGGTTCTGTTATTTCACTGACGATCGACGGCAGAAATTACACAGGCGTTCTGACGGCGAACAGCGATCCCGACGTCGTCGTCATAAAGATGAAGAACGGGTATAAAGCGGGTTTCAGGGCCGACGGCGGAACACTGATAAAAGTCCTGGAGCAGCCTACCGTCAAAGAGCAGAAGAAGAAAGAGCGCAGGACGAAAAAAGGACTGCCTGACGTTGCGCTGATCGGAACGGGGGGAACAATAAGCTCACGGCCCGACGGTTCGGTGATGACGCCCGGGATGTCGGCTGACCGTCTGCTTGATCTGATGCCCGAACTGTCGGACATCGCGAACATCAGGACAAAGGACATCATCTCGGTGTTCTCCGAGAACATCAGCGCGGAACATTGGAAGAAGATGGCCGATGCCGCTGAGGAAGAACTGAATAACGGAGCGGCCGGCGTGATAATATCGCACGGAACGGACACGATGGGATACACCGCGGCGGCGTTATCATTCATGCTGCGCGAGATAAGCGGGCCCGTTGTCCTCGTGGGATCGCAGAGATCGACCGACAGACCGTCATCGGACGCGTACGGCAATATGCTCGCATCGGCAAGATTCTGCGTGTCGCCGAACACGGCCGGTGTGTACGTGGTGATGCACGATACGATGAATGACGATTCATTCGCGGTGCACCGCGGAACGCGCGTGAGGAAGATGCACACCTCACGAAGGGACGCTTTCCGAAGCGTGAACGCTGTACCGGTAGCGCATATCGACGCGGCCGGTAACATAACGTTCAGTGACGAGACGCAAAGACCGTCCGCGCGGACAAAAGCACAGACAAAGATGAATGAGAACGTGATACTTCTGTACTATTATCCGGGAATGGACCCATCTTTGTTCAGGGACGCCGTTATGCGTTCCAAAGGCGTGGTCATCGCAGGCTCCGGTCTGGGGCACGTGAGCAGCGGGATGGCGTCGCTGCTTAAAGAAGCGATAGATAACGGTTCTGTCGTCGTCATGACGTCGCAATGCATCAACGGGCCCACCGGGATGAATGTTTACGACACAGGCCGCGAACTTCAGAACATGGGCGTGATACCGGTCATGGACATGCTTCCCGAGACGGCGTATGTGAAACTTATGTGGGCGCTTGCCAACGCCAAGAACGCGGAAGATGCAAAAGCGATCATGAAGAAGATATTATCATACGAAATGGGCGACAGGAGGACCTTAGATGTCATCTGGTGAGAAGTTCATCTGCGGTATCGAGATACACCAGCAGCTTGACACAAAGAAATTATTCTGCTCATGCGAGAGCGAACTTTCCGAGGAGAACACAGAAACGTATCTTCGAAAGTTAAGACCGACGCCCGGCGAGTCGGGAATTCTGGACAGAGCGGTCGCCGCCGAGTCGTTAAAGCAGAGAGGGTTCAGGTACCAGTCGCCTGCGCGCATAAGCTGTCTGATCGATCTGGACGAGGAACCGCCGAACGGCGTGAACGAGGACGCTCTCGACACGACGCTGACATTCTCGGCCATGGTCAACGCCAAAATAATCGATGAAATTTATTTCATGAGGAAGATAGTCGTCGACGGGTCGAACACCGGCGGATATCAGAGGACGGCGATGGTGGCCGTTGACGGCCACATAGACGTCAACGGTAAAAGAATAGAGATACAGACCGTGTGCCTTGAAGAGGATGCCGCAAGAAAAGTTGAAGAAAGGGACGGCGAGGTTGTTTACCGTCTTGACAGGCTCGGCATACCGCTGATAGAGATAGCCACCGGTCCCGACATAAGGACGCCGGAGGAGGCGATGGAGGNGGCGCTCCGTATCGGGACGATACTGAGGGCGACCAAGAGGGTGAAGAGAGGCATCGGCACTATACGCGAAGATGTTAATATTTCGTTACCCGGAAGCAAAAGGACGGAGATAAAAGGCGTCCAGGACCTGAGGCTCCTGCCCACGTACGTTGAAACGGAAGTTCAGAGGCACAGGATGCTCATCGACATCGGTAAGATACTTTCGTCGCGCAATGTTTCCGTAGAAAGCGGAACAACGGATGTGACGGACGTGTTCGCAAAATGTCCTTCAAAGGTCATCAAAACGGCCCTCTCCGAGAAAGGAAAGGTGCTTGCCGTGAGACTACACGGATTCGCGGGCGTGCTCAACGGCGATGACGGAAAATTACGGTTAGGAGCGGAGATGGCCCAGCGCGCCAGGATGAAAGGCGTGAAAGGAATATTCCATTCAGACGAGCTGCCAGCGTATGGTATAGATCAAGAGTACGTGGACGCGGTGAAGAAGCGTCTTGAGCTCAACGGGGAATATGATGCGTTCGTACTGTGCGCCGAAAAGGAGAGCAAGGCGAAAGCGGCGCTCGAGGCGGCCGCCGAAAGAGCGAAGGAAGCGCTGAACGGCGTGCCGGAGGAGACAAGGGACCCGCAGCCCGACGGAACGTCAAGATATTCGAGACCTTTGCCGGGAGCGGCGAGAATGTATCCCGAGACGGATGTGCCGCCGATACAGATCACAAAGGAAAGGATGAAAAGGATCTTCGACAATTTGCCGGAGCTTCCGGAGGAGATCGAAAAAAGGCTGATGTCCAAATACGGACTGAACGCGCAGCAGGCGCGTCAGATCGTAAGGGAAGGGAATGAGAACATATTCGAAAAGATAGCCAAGGACAAGGATATGATATCGGCCGCGGCCACAACGTTCCTGAACACGTTCCCGGAGATGGAGCGCGAAGGCATTGACGTGAACATAATGACCGAGGAGTCAATAACTGAGGTGTTCACTGCGCTGAAAGCATCGAGGTTCGCAAAAGAAGCGTTACCTTCGCTGTTCAGGGAGATAGCCAACGGCGAATCGCTGAACGATGCGGTGTCAAAGCTCGGCGTCAGTTCGATGGACGAAAGCGAAGCAAGGAAGATGATCGCAAACATCGTAAAAGAAAGGGCGGCGTTCGTCAGAGAGAAGGGAGCAGCGGCCGTCGGCCCGTTAATGGGACCGGTGATGGACGCGCTCCGCGGTAAACTGGACGGGAAGAGGATGAACGCGATCCTCACGGAAGAGATAAACAAGATCGTTTAGAGACGTATCTCAAGCACTCTCAGAAGCTCGAAGAACAGCTTCTTCTCACCTATCGCCGTCACATCGTATTCGTTAAGCACCTCATCCAGCCGCGGCTGGTCCATCAGCGATGAGACGACGATGACGAATCTGCCTCTCGGCAGAAGACGTTCCCTCGCTTCGTTCAGGAGCTTCGGAAGCGGACCGATGCCGTCGTCGCCCCCGGACCACGCCTTCTCAAGCATACCTTCATCGTTAACAGGCAGATACGGAAGGTTGAACACTATTGTGTCGTAATGCGAGTCGATATCCTCATAAAGATCGGAAAGGCGTATGTCCATGAACGCGCCGTTCGCCGCGGCGTTCCTTCTTGTCAGCGCAACGGCTGAAGGATTTATGTCGACCGCCGTCACCGAAGCGCCGTTCTTTGCGCAGTGTATCGCGACGACCCCGCTGCCGCATCCTATCTCAAGGATGCGCTCGCCTTCGTTCACGTTAAGCGATTCTATCAGAAGTATGCTGTCCTCACTCGGCGAGTAGACGTCATCGCGCTCCTCTATCCGGATGTCTGGATCGTAACGCATGCATCGCAATGGTCATCCACGGCTTAAATATTTGCAGAACATCCGTGTGGCATGGAGACGGTCTCATACATCGTCATCGCAATTATAGCGGTAACGCTGGCAGTGCTGGCAACGCGGAAGTACAGCCCGACGATGGTTCTGGCGATATCCAACGTGATCGTCTATGCGGTCGGCATAATAGGCACCGCCGGGCCGAACGGCGCTTTGCTTTATGAACTGAGCTTCAGGTCCGATCTGTCCGACATTGCAAGCGAGCCGTGGACCCTCATAACGTCAATGTTCGTGCACGCCGATCTTCTGCACCTGATATTCAACATGGTATTCCTTCTGGCGATAGGCCTGCCGCTGGAATCGCGCATAGGGAAGGGACGTTTCGCTATCGTTTATCTGATAGGCGGGATCGCCGGCACGATGGTGTTCTCGCTCGCATCGTTACTGTCGCCGGCGGTAAGGCTCGTAGGCGCCTCCGGCGCCATATCGGCGCTCATGGGCGCGATGCTCATACTGTACCCGAGGGAGAGGATAATGTTCTTCCTCGGCCCTCTGCTGACCAATCAGTTCACAGTACGGACGATGATGCTGGTGTGGTTCGCGATGCAGCTTCTGCTGCTGGCGTTCGATGATCCGGAGGTCGCGTACTCCGCCCATCTCGGAGGTTTCGTTGCGGGAATGGGCATAGCATGGGCGATAAGACCGAAAAGCGTATCGGGAGACGGGCGGCGGATGCGCGACATATCGCCGCTGCGCCCGCTCTGCACAACATCTTCGCTGAATGAGATGTATGATTACGCAGCGAACGCAAAAGATATTGAGACGAGAGAGATATGGACGGACAGGATGCTCATGGACGTCAAATGCCCGGCGTGCGGCTCACCGATAAAGAGAAAAGGAAAAGGATTCGTATGTACGGACGGCCACGATATATGAACACGTTAGACGTATTGGCAATAGGCAGCCTGGTAAGGGATAACGGCATCATAAAAGAGGCGCACTCAACGTCGACGCTCATACGTGCCGGCGGTGTCAACATAGTTGTCGATACAAGCACCCCGGAGATGTTACCGTCTGTCAGAACCTCGTTCATGCAGTTAGGCATCCTTCCCAAGGATGTTGACATTGTTGTGTTGACGCATACGCATGATGATCACTGCGGAAACAACGGCATTTTCAGAAAAGCGAAATTCTACGTTCGGGAGGAAGAATCCTTTGTCGATGATCGTTACATTGCCGTGTCATCGGATATCGATATAGCGCCCGGTGTCCGATTAGTTCACACCCCGGGGCACACCGACGGGTCGATGAGCGTTCTTGTCGAAGGCGACAGAAGATATGCGATAGCGGGCGACGCGATACCTCTGGAGGACAACTTCATCCGTATGTTGCCCCCGGGTATATGCAGTAATGCGGAGAAGGCCATGGAAAGTATTAAGTCCTTGACTGAATACGCTGATGTTATAGTTCCTGGACACGGGCCGCCGTTCTTCAGGGACGCGGGGAGAATGAGATGAGAGAGGTTCCCGGCGAGATATATTTCGAATGCCCGGACTGCGATGACATCACGGTGCACGATGTGCTGAAGGGAAAGATGGGCACCCGCTCGCTGGACGCCACGCTGCGGTGCCAGGAATGCGGTCTCGTGAGAACGACGACGGTGACCTTCCCGAAGCAGATAGAAACGAAGGTCGTGGTAAGCGACGGCGCCGATTCGGCAAGTACGAACATAACGCTTGAGGATGACGATCTTTTGAAAGTGGGCGATGAATTTCATATGGACGACGGCCGTCTCGTCAAGATATCGGCGCTTGAGCTTTCGCAGGGAAAGCGCGTAAAAACGGCGAGGGCAACGGAAATAAGAACGATATGGGCGATCTGTTTTGATGTCATTGACATAAAAGTGTCAATAAACGACGACCGCAGAACTCATTCGAAATCGGTGCCGTCATCGCCCAACGAGGAATTCGTGATAGGCGACATTCTCAGCTTCGATGATATGGATTGCCTTATTCATTCGATAAAAGTTCAGGGCAGAATGGTAAGACGCGGAGCCGTAGAGGCTAGGGACATCGTGCGGATATACGGAAAGTTCAGAAGAAGGTCGTACGCCGTTCTTGATCTCGAAAGTTAATACTTCTTTTTTCATCATCATCGGGACCAAAGATGATGTCCAGTATATCGGACAGGTTCCTGCTTTTTATCACATGATCGGCAACTTTGACGACATCTTCGTCAATGGGATTGAACGCTATCGCGAGGCCCGCGGCTTCCAGCATCTTAACGTCAGTGTACGAATTGCCGACGGCAACGGTCTCTTCCTTCGCGGCGTCATACTTTTTCATGAACTCCCTTGTGACGACGCCTTTGTCCCTGAGGTCTACGTTAACCGTTCCCTCACCGGTGAGCGTGCCGTCCTGATGCGTTAAGATGCTGTTAGCGGCGTGATCGTCAAAATAAAACTCATCGGCGATCATCCGCGCCGCTTCCTCGATGCCTCCGCTGACTATCACGCTTCTTATGCCGCTGTGCGACAATGCCGCCACCGTTTCCTGGATGCCCGGGATCAGAGGGATGTCATGAAGCGCGTTTATGATGTCCCTTATGTTCATTTTCGGATCTTTGCCGAGCCAAAGACCGATATCACGGCGTATGAACTCCGTCTCGCTTATTTTCCCTTCTCTGAACAATTTGAAAGCTTCGTCGTTGTTCACGTCCATCTTGTCGTGGACCCACGTCCACGAGCTTACGTGATCGATAAGGACGCCGTCCATGTCGAAGACCGCAAGTTTGTATCTTCTTTTCACAAATTCGCCAGCGCAACGCTTAATAAAAAGCTGTTGCCTATGACGCATGATGATAACGCTGATAGGAACGGGCCATGTTTTCAGGATAGCCGAGCCGGTGGCGTTCATTATCAGGAATATATGGCCGGACGCTGTGCTCGTCGAGCTGGACGAGACAAGATATAACGCGATGATGCGTCCGGCGCGTTCGGAGGACGATGCCCCGCGGGACGGCGGCGGCGATACATGGGCGTACAGGAACATGGCGAAATATCAGAGGGAGACGGCGAAGGAGCACGATTCGCAGATGGGCGCGGAATTCATCGCCGCCATCGATACTGGAAGGACAATAGGCGCCGCGATCGAACTGATAGACACCGATGCGAACAAGACGATGAGCGACATCTGGAAGGAAATGCCGTTCCTGGAGAGGATGAGGTTCACATTCTCAATGATCGGCGACCGCTTCAGAAAGAAAAAGGCGGCGGACGACGCGATAGAGAGGTTCTCGGAGGACGAGGACACGTACTTCGAAGGGATGAGAAAGAAATATCCGACGCTCGTCAGGAAGTTAATTGATGAACGTAACGTGCACATGGCCGGGAAAATAAAGGAGGCGGCGGAAAAGTATGATAACGTGGTCGCCGTTATAGGCGACGGCCACGTCGGAGGCATCGCGGCGCTTCTCGGCGAAGATGCGAACGTGAGAAAAATAAGGCTCAGGACGCTGATGGACGCGGAGAGCATGAACATCCTGAGAGCAGAGCTGTGGTCGGGGGCCGGAGAGGAGGAACGAGGATGATAATCAAACTGCTGGCGCACACGCAGGATGCGGACATGATCTGCGCATCCGCCGGTAACTCATGTTATTCTGAAAGACCGTCGCACGATCTGATGAACGACGGCGGCGATCCGGAGCGCGTACTGTCGAAGATAGTAGGAATGGGCCATCATTCTGTTCTGGAGCATGCGGTGTTCACATTTTCCGCGGAAGGTGTATCGAGAGCGCTGACACATCAGCTCGTCCGTCACAGAATTGCATCGTTCTCACAACAGAGCCAGCGTTACGTGTCGCTGAAAGAGCCTACGTACGTGATCCCGGAGACGATATCGTCAGACCCGGACTCTCTGAAAATGTATACGGAAATGATGTCCTCGATATGGGAGACGTACAGAAAACTGAACGGGCGGGTGCCGGCGGAGGACGCCCGTTACGTTCTTCCCAACGGCTGCACCACGAACATCACGATAACGATGAACGCGCGCGAGCTTTTGCATTTCTTCTCGCTGCGCTGCTGTTCGCGTGCGCAATGGGAGATACGTGATATGGCCGACCGTATGCTGATGATATGCAGGGACGTCTCGCCGGTGATTTTTAAGAACGCGGGACCGCCGTGCATCAGGGGGCCGTGCCCTGAGGGCAAGCTGTCCTGCGGAAGACCGCGGCGTGAACTGTCACAGGAATGAGCTCTGCGGATTTTACGGAGACGCTGCCGTCAACGCCGTCCGGAAAGTTTCGCTGTAAATATGATAAAAGACCGAAGGCGTGAAAAAAGGTTATATAGGGTATCCACTTAATCCGCCATACCCGGTGAACACATGGGAAGGATAAGACCTACATACATCAAGAGAGTATCCATAGAGCTCGTCAACAAATATCCTGAGATATTCACAGAGGACTTCGAGAACAACAAGGCGCTCGTAAGCTCGCTCACGGACGTATCATCGGTCATGATGAGGAACCGCATCGCAGGATACATAACACGTTACCGCTCGCAGGTAGAGCTGTAACTCGCTGATTTTAAACAAATGCCCGCGTAGGGTAGTCTGGATATCCTGAGAGATTGCGGATCTCTTGACCCGAGTTCGAATCTCGGCGCGGGCACCAATGATCTCCGAAGTTCTTCAGGATGAAAGCTGTGGGGGGATGACCGTCGCTGTGTGCGAAACGGCGGCACGTACTACAGAAAAATGTTAACAGAGAGCAATGCTGGATCGTGATTCGACGGAGCACAGAACACTTAAGTATAACATATGATATACTTGCAAACGGTGATAAAATGCCACAGGTATCTTTATATTTCGAACAGGCCCTTTACACGGAACTGAAATCAACGGCAAGCAAGAAGAACGTGTCTGTTTCAAGCTATGTAAGCGATGTTCTGAAGGATCATTTGGACAAAAGCTGGCCGGAGGGGTTCTTTGATACTTACTTCGGTGCAGCAAAGGACGATCCGCTGGAGGAGCCCGAGGAGTGGGAATACATATGAAATATTATCTCGACACCAGCGTTATAATACCATTCATAAACGGCTCGGACAGTGAGTTCAAGGATAAGATGTCCGCAATCCCGGTCTGCGATATCAAGATACCGTCAATGGTCAACGGGGAACTTATCACGGGGGCATACAAGGTCAAAGACATCAAAAAAGAGATGGATATCATAACAGGATTCGTTAATATGTTCGAAGTGATACCGTTCGATCTGAATGCCTCAGTGGTCTATGGCAGAATAAGAGCAGATTTGGAAAAGAAGGGGAAGAGGATAGGCTCCAACGATCTTATAATTGCGGCGACCGTATTGTCGCGCGGAGGAACATTAGTGACAAAGAACACGAAGGAATTCAGCCGTGTTGAAGGTTTGCGCATAGAGGACTGGAGCTCATGATCAACAGCGTCGACCACGGCAGAAATGGCAGACGGTCAAGTATCCGGATGAACACGATGACGATGCATCTGATTCGTTAGATATGAAAGACCGGGTCAGGCAGGCTGATCATCCGCCCACACCTTTTCCGTTATCTCGATCTCGCCGGGCGGCGTTATGCGTGATATCTCTTCCTCGGGAACATTGAACAATTTTGCGAGCTCGGCGTTCTTCTTATTGCCCTTCGTTTTCGTTGGCCCTACGATGACATACTTCTGCGATATCTTTGCGACGGCGTCCGAAGGGCCGCACATTATTTTTCTCGAGCCTTCGTAGAATATCTCGCCTATAGCCAGCCGCATCTGCAGATGATACTCATAATTCCTCTTTCCGCGTATTATGAACGCCCCTCTCGGAACGAACTCGCCGGCCTGCGGTGTTTTGCTCACCTGGTCGGGATACACCCAGAACGCGCTCCCTTCGGGTATGCACGATGTCCACGCCTTCGACTGCGTCAGCGCGAACGAGCACGCTTCCTTAAGATCCTCCTCTTTGGCGCCGGAACCGTTCTTGATTATGACGGACGGTGCGCCGTGCACGTCCGCGTGCACGTAGATGTCCTGTTCCTTCAGATGTTTTTTGACCAATTGGTCGTTCGTGTGCGCATCGCGTCCGGCAAGCACCATCAGACCGTTCGAGGTGATGAACCACTTGTACCTTTCGAACCAGAACTGCTTAGTGGGCTGGGCGCGCGTTAACGCCAGCGCTTTTGCTTTTGCGAACCCTTTGCGCTTGCGCTCAAGCTCCTCTTCGCTCTCTTTGAGCGCAGCGGCCGCTCTCGTTGCCTTTTCGTTTATTTCTTTGCTCTTCTGATAGATGTCCGACGCGTTGTGATCTATTCCCTTCGTATAGTCCATCGTGACTTTAAGGCTGTCAAGATCTGCCGTGACCTTGTTCTTCGACGGATCTATCGAATTTACGAACGGGATCTTCATTGCACCTTCTCTAAGTTTGTCCCATCCGAGCTTCTTGGACTGTTCCGAAAGGACAGCAAGAAGTTCGTTGACCTTCTCATAATTCGTGTATATGGAATCGGCCCTCGCTTTCAGATCGGCCGCTTCCGTTCGGTACTCCTCNATCGTCTCCTTCTGGCGGTCCACCCTTCTCTGTAATTTTTCAACTTCCGGATCGACGAACTCCTCTTCCTCTTTATCCTCNGCGGACGCGATCATAGAGGCTATCGCAGAAGAAACGGAAGCGAACATCTCTTTCTCATAATTACCATATATCTCAAGCTCAACGGGCGCGATATCTATGATGTCGTCACCGTCCCTGTACATTATCGCCTCCTTCGACGATAATGCGGACGAGACGATATCATTCATTGATGCGTGTATTTTGACGATGTCATCGTCATTCAGATCGGACGGTCTTTTATCCTTGGGGATCCCGGTGCGTTTGCATATCTCCTCAGCATACTGCCCTCCGAGATTGGCGTCCATCGCCAACGTTCTGACAAGATCGGTTGAAGAGCTCATAATGAGCTGCTGAAAATGACCGAACTCAGAGGACGTGGGATCGAAGCGCGATCTCGGCATTACGTAGTCCTCACCGGGTCTTGTTATTCGGTCGCGTCTTGCTTTGTGGGTAAGGCAGTTCAATATTTTTCCGTCGGATACGAGAAGGACATTACCGCCGCCGAACATCTCGAATATAAGTTCATACGTTGCCTCCGATTTTAAAAGCTCGACGATGACGATCCTGTCGAAGCCCGCCTGTTTTATCTTTCCTATGCGTGCGTTATCAACATATTTCCTGAGGAATGAGGCGAATGACGTGGGCGCCGCCGGCGTGTCGGGCTTTTCTTCCGGAAGATAAAGCCATTTCTTGTCGCCGAAGAACAGTTCCTTCTTGCCCTGTCCCTGAACGTTCATCCTGAATAATACGTTCCCTGCGCCCCAATGGAATATCTTGTCCATATGCGCCCCTTCGAGTACGGCCATTTCGTTAACGACGGAACGCACATCGAACGCGCTCATTTCCTTCTTCATCGTGTCGGGTTAGGTAAGGAACTAAAATAAAGTTTCTCACTAGCCGCGTGAATTCATAATATCAGAAACTTTATCAATCAGAGCCTTGTTAGCCCGAATACATGCCGCCGTGGCTAAGGGGTATAGCGACGCCTTGGTAAGGCGTAGGTCGCGGGTTCAATTCCCGTCGGCGGCTCCATTAATAATTACATTATCAGAACAGCGATGTCTGTTTCGTTCCCGATCCGAATTCTGTCAGGTACGTGAACACTTCCTTTGTATCGTGAATGATGCCGTTCCTCTCGCATTCGGTTCTGAGAATTTTCATTAATTCGTTGCTGTCCGGGCTTCTGCATTCGTACGCGTCACCGAACCGCTCAATATATCTTTCCTTCATGCCGGGAAAATGTTCATCGAGCTTTCGGTAAAAATATTCCCTGTTGCCTTCCCGCATGGTGACGCCGAACCCGAAGCACAGTATCCCGCGCACCTTTGCCTTCACGCAATAATCAAGCAGTCCTCTGAGATTTTCTTTCGTGTCGTTTATGAAGGGAAGTATCGGACATAACCAAACCACAGTCGGTATCCCGGCGTCCCTCATCTCCTCGAGTATACGGAAGCGCTCGGACGTCGACGAGACGTTCGGTTCTATCTTTCTGCAAAGTTCATCGTCGTAAGTTGTCATCGTCACCTGAACTATGCATCTTGATCTCGCGTTGATCGCTTTCAGAATATCAATATCGCGAAGTATGCGGTCGGATTTCGTCAGTATCGAGATCCCGAAACCGTATCTTTCGACGAGGGAAAGACATTTCCGTGTGACCTGAAGATCATCCTCGATGTGCATGTACGGGTCGCACATCGCTCCCGTTCCGATCATGCCCTTCTTTCTCTTTCTGCGGAGCTGTTCCTCAAGGATGCGCGGCGCGTCACGTTTCACTTCGATATCTTCAAAATCATGGTCCATCCCGTAACATTTGCTGCGGCTGTCGCAGTATATGCATCCGTGCGTGCATCCGCGGTAGATGTTCATCCCGTTCCCGGGGGAAAGTATTGTTTTGCGGTCGGCATAGTGCATGATGTTTATCCTTTCATTGCTCACGACATTTTGTAAAATACGAATCCGGACCATATCTTCGGATAAAAGTAGGTTGTCTTTTTCGGCATTCTCCTTCCCATCGCGGAAAGGTCCCATATGATCCTCAGACACGGGTCGTTGAGAACGATCGCGACGTCATGCTTTCCGTTGTCCATCTTCTTCCTGACGTGTTCGAACTCGGCGTCATACGATACGTTGACTTTTCCTTCATCGTAGCCGTACACCTTTTTCATAATAATTTCCTGGGCGACGTACGTGTCAAGGAGCGGATCGCCCTCGTCGTCATACGACGCAAGATAGCATTTTCCGGACCTGAACATAAGTCCCATCTGCCATTTGTGAAGTTCCGAGCGCATATCACCAACGGACGCAGCTTCTTTAATTCTCATTACTTTGCCGATGCCCTCTATCGCATCGCTCTCCGTGATGCATGAGGAATTCAGCAGCCGGTGCGTCGGCCATATCACAAGTCCGGGATCGTCAGATGATACGAGCGTCGCAAGAACGAAACCCTTCTTTTCATCGTCCGGGTTCTCAAGCGAGTAGTTCAGCGCGGTCTCATATCTGTGGTGGCCGTCGGCGATCAGTATCTTCTGCTCTTTCAGTTCTTCGGTCATCATTTTTATCACGGACGCGTCGGATATTTTTTTGAACATATGCTCAACGCCGTGACCGTCGGTGAAACAGTATAATTTTTCCGCGGCCGCTTTTATCTTATCATTCAATTTCTTACTGAACCCTTCGAATATGCCGAATATCGATTCCAGGTGCGCCTCCATGTCCCTCAGTAAATTGAGACGATCTTGTTTCACAGCCGAGAATGTTTCCTCATGCGGTATCACGTTCCCGTTATCATACGGTTCCGTTCTCAGTATGCCCACGATGCCGGTGCGCGTCAGGACATTGCCGCAGCTTCTGAATCTCTGAATGTAAAGGTAAAATGAGTCATCGTCTTCAACAAGAGAGCCGTCGGATATCCACGATTCGAATTCTTTTCTCGATCCCGTATACCGTCCTTTATCGGGGTTGAGCGTGAGCCGGGTGACGTTGTGCTCCTTTGACAGAAGCTCGTTAAGGTATTCTTCGTCGATGACGTCATACGGCGGTGATATGCGGCACCCGATATCTTCTCCGTCCTTCAGGGACGGCCTGTACCCGGAGAACGGAAGGAACGTGACCATCATCTCACCATATCTTTGCGACGAGCATAGTTTGTAGATAGAAATACTTTGCACCCTTCAGCAGATCCTCGGAACCGGATCGCCTATCGGCGGCTCAATTATCCTTCTTCCGCCGACGGATGTGCGCATCACGACGTTCTTTGTTCTTGACGTAGCATATCCGATGATGTTCGCGTCCTTTCCGTACGGATGCGCTTTAAGCACTTTCAAAATGTCATCGGCCGTGTCGGGGACGCATGCTATCACAACTTTACCTTCATTGCCTATGCTTAACGGATCGATGCCCAGAAGGTCGCACGCGTTGACGACGGCGTCCTTCAGCGGTATATCATTTTCATTCAGTTCGATGCCCACCTTCGATTTCGACGACCATTCGTTCAGGGTGTTCGCAAGCCCGCCTCTCGTCGGATCTTTCATAGCAACGGTGCCGCCTGCTTTCAGCACATCCTCGATAAGCCCGTTCAGCGGAGCGATGTCGCTTTTGACGGTACTCTCGAAACCGTAGCCTTCGCGGAACGAAAGCAGTGAGACACCGTGATCGCCAAGCGTCCCGGAGACGATTATCGCGTCGCCGTCCCTTACGTTATCGTCCGTCAGCCATTTCGAGTCAACATTGCGGTACTGAGACGCCACGGAAAGATTGTGGTCCGTGTACGAAGACCTTTTTCCTATTGCCGATGTGACAATGACCATCTTGTCTACCGCTCCCGATTCAACAACTTTAGTATCACCGGTGGCGACGGGGACGCCGCAGGCCGCGGACGTTCTTCCTATCGACATCATAACTTTGTCCACAACATCGATATCAAGCCCTTCTTCCAGTATCACCGCGCAGGAAAGCGCCAGCGGCCTGGCACCCATCACGGCGATGTCGTTAACAGTGCCGGCGACCGAAAGCGAGCCGATGTCGCCGCCCGGAAAGAACAATGGTTTCACGGTATGCCCGTCCGTTGTGAACACAATGCCGTCAACAACAGCGGAATCATCAAGAGAAGCGAGTGGAACATCACTGTTCATTTTTGAAAAATGAGATACAATGTGCTTGGAAAGGAAGTCCTGCATAGTTTCCCCGCCGGCTCCGTGATTCATCAGGACCTTGGCCATGAACGTCGGATAACGAGGTAATCAATAAACCTTTGTCCGGTCAGATAATATTATCAACACCCCGTTCCTACGGAGAACGGGGCCCGTAGGGTAGTCAGGATCATCCTTTCGGCCTTCGAAGCCGATGACCCGGGTTCAAATCCCGGCGGGCCCGCTTTCTTACCCGTTGGATCAAAATCAATAGTTATTTAGACATCCGCGCTCATTCATATGCATGGGGTCTGTTCCTGAGGTCCGAAGGCGCTCTTTCGATGAAGTGCGCAGCATCGTCGCTCCGGTGGTAGCGAGGTATGGGGTGGAAAAGGTGTACCTTTTCGGCTCCAGGGCACGCGGGGACGAGCGTGAGGGCAGCGACTATGATTTTTTCATAATGCCGGGAAAGCTCAAAGGACTGATCGGACTGAGCGGTCTGATATCAGCTCTTGCCGACGCTTTGGGCGCGGAGGTGGACATAGTGCCTGACGGGTCTGTGATGGACAGCGATCTCAGCAAAGAGATATTGCGCGACCGGAGGCTTGTCTATGAAGCCTGATGGGATCAAGGACCTTGAAATAATTATCAAATACTGCGACAGGATAGATCATTATCTCCGTAAATATGGAACAGACGAGGACGACTTCCTCGACAATATAGATTTCCAGGAAGGATGTGCGTTCTGCCTTATTCAGATCGGCGAGGCGGTCGGCCGCCTTCCGGATGAGGTCAAGGCGTTCAGTAAAGATACGGAATGGAACGAGATCAAAGGAATGAGGAACATTTTGGCCCACAGGTACGGAACCGTGTGGCCGACGGGCATTTGGCAGACGATCACTGACGATGTGCCTGTTCTCAAAGATGTGTGCGCATCAATTCTGGAATCTTTGATGAAGAGACTAGGTAAATGATCTCGTAAGCTGTTGACCGGTTCAAATCCCGGCGGGCCCGCTTTTCTTTGTATTGCGCGTAAGTTCACCGGTGACCGCCGCCGCCACCGCCCATGCCGCC
>WRNI01000012.1 GCA_009776695.1 Methanomassiliicoccaceae archaeon | reverse complement strand
CGAACGTGGCGCCCGTCGTGGCCTCCCACTGCTGGTCCGTCGCCGAATCGAGTATCGAATTAGTTGCCTCGTCCGTCACATCCGTCATTTTTTCGGCGCCGCCTACGACGACGATATCGTTCATTCCCGACGCGACGGCCATCACGCCTTGGCGGAACGCCATCCCTCCGGACGCGCCGGCCGCCTCAATGCGCGTTGCCGGAACGTTTCGTGACGCCATTCCCGAATAGTCGGCTATTAACGCTCCGATGTGGCTTTGGTTGATGAAACGGCCGGATGCCATGTTCCCGATGAACATCCCGTCCACTTCCGATCCGGTGAGGTTCGCGTCGTTCATTGCCTTCAGCCCCGCCTCTATACCGAGGTCGCGGAACGAGGCATCCCACAGCTCTCCGAATTTCGTCGTTCCGACGCCTATTATCGCTACTTCCCTCATCATCTCACCCCATTACGATCTTGCCTTTGAATTTCGCGTACTTTCCGTAATCCAGCTGTATAGTGTTCTTCAGACGCTCGGCGACGGTCGGCGCCGCCGCTCTGTTGTATTTTTCAATTTCTTTCGTTACCGTGATATCAAATGCGTCGCTTCCCGCGCCGGAGCCGTATGCGACCACAAGTATCCTTTCATCCGGTTTCGCTTTATCGAGTACCGAAGCAAGACCCAACGGCACCGCACCGCTGTACGTGTTGCCGATGTACGGCGTCAGAAGCCCGTCCGCGATCTGAGTATCAGTGAATCCTAATTCTTTGGCAACTCTCGTCGGGAATTTCCCGTTCGGCTGGTGGAACACCGCGTAATTGTAATCCTTCGGTTCCGTTCCCATCTCGGACATCATCATCCTCGCCGCCGAGCCTATATGTTTGAAGTACGCCGGCTCTCCCGTGAAGCGTCCGCCGTGACTCGGGTACGGGCTTCCCTCGCGCCTCCAGAAGTCCGGTGTATCGGTGGTATAACTTAACGTTCTGTTTATCTTCGCTATGATCTTTTCAGAACCGATGAGATATGCGGCGCCTCCCGCGGACGCCGAATACTCGAGCGCGTCGCCGGGCGCGCCCTGCGACGTGTCGGCGCCTATGGCAATTCCGTACCGTATCATCTTTGAACCTACGAGGCCCATGCACATCTGTATTCCCGCCGTTCCTGCTTTGCATGCGAATTCGAGGTCCGCCGCTGTGAGATTGGGGGTGGCGCATATCGCCTCCGCAACAACCGTTCCCGTGGGCTTCACCGCGTACGGATGCGATTCCGAGCCGACATATATCGCGCCTATGCTCTTCGGGTCCACGTCGCATCGGGACATCATGTTCCTTGCCGCTTCCGTCGCCATCGTTATAACGTCCTCGTCCGGCGACGGCACCGATTTCATATGTATCAGGAGGCCCTTTCCCATGGCCTCCCCGTCTATTCCCCATATCCTGCCTATCTCGGCGGGAGTTATCCTGTAGCGCGGCACGTACGCGCCGTAACTTACAATTCCTACGTCCATCTCATTTCCCTTCCTTCATTTGTTTTAATGTCATCAAAAGATCCTCAAGTCCCATGTCCGTGGATACTAACGGTATCCCTTCCAGCTTTGCCAGTTTTATCGCCAATTGATCTACGTTCTCAGGTCTGAGGTACACGACCATCGCCGGCGTCAGCGGATGGGCGCGTATCGCCACCATCGGCGACCTTCCGAAGAACACGTCGGTAAATATCAGGGCGCGTTCGGTGCTCCATCCGTATATCTTCAGATAATCCGATGAGCTCAGCGATGTTATCGCCTTTACGGAATTTACGACAGTGTAACCGTATATCTTCCTTCCGTCCGTATCTGTGTTCAGAACGGTGCCGTTTATCTTCTCTATAAAATCCTTTGACGGAATTCCGGAACCGAACTCTTCCATGGCGATGACGCAGTCCTCTCTTTTCACCGCCTTGAACTTGGACGCAACCGGATGGCCGCGTCCCTCGTCTATGATGATGAGCGAATCCACCATTTTTTTAACGACACCCACCCCGGGCGACCTTCTTCGTCCTGATTCGTAGTCGCTTATCACCGACGGCGATATGTCCATCACCGCCGCCAATTCGTTCTGCGACACGGAGAACTCTTCCCTCCACTTCCTCATCGTTCTTCCGGGATCTCCTGATACGGTTATCTCACCGGCCATTTTTTCCCTGAGGTCGTCGGTCATCGCATTCGGTATCGACGTTTCGTATATATAAGTGACGAACACGAACATCGACAAAAGACGTTATCGCATCCCTTTGATGCGTACCGCCCGATACATCGGGCGGATGCGGAGAACGCGGAACGCATCAGTATCTGNCCACGGAATTTATCTTCCTGCCGGCGAGCCTGTCCCTTCCCTTAAGACCGTCAAGCTCTATCATGAACGAGAGCCCAACGATATCTGCGCCGGCCCTCTCGCACATTTCCGTTACCGCGGATATTGTTCCCCCTGTTGCTAGGAGATCATCCGCGATCAGCACCCTTTGCCCTTTCTTTATCGCATCCTCGTGCATCTCTAACGTGTCGGTACCGTATTCCAGGTCGTACGTTGCGCTTAATGTCTTCGAAGGAAGCTTTCCTTTCTTCCTTACCGGAACAAAACCGGCGCCTAACGATAACGCAACGGGAACGCCGAATATGAACCCTCTGGATTCGGGTCCGACGACGATGTCAACTTTATCATTTCTGAACGGTGCTGCCATCTCTTCGATCGCCGCCTTCAGCAATTCCGCATCTTTCAGAAGCGTTGTTATGTCCTTGAAGCTTATGCCTTTTTTCGGCCAGTCCTCGATAACTCTTATTGATGATCTGAAATCCATTTTATCGTCACGACATGCACGGGGGAGATATTAACACTGTGCATCCAGCATTGCTGTTCATATGTTCCTTTTTTGTATGGGTCCGCATTTTGACCGATACGGCGACAAAGCGCCGGATCGCGTCCCTGACCGCGGATCACTGGATGCTGCGGCTTTCTGTATAATGGTAGCGGCGGAAGATTGCCGGTGCCTTTCCGTCAGGAACGAAATGAAACAGTGTCGGCGCCTGCTTGTTGTAAACTTTATTTATTAACTTAGTGACTACCGAGAGCGAAGCACACGATCTTTACGAGCGAAGCAGGGAGTATTCGGATGGCCGCGGACATTGATGCAATAATGGAAGAAGCGGGGCGCTACGCCGACGAAGTACGGCAACGCTTTCCCGTGGACAGAGCATATCTGTTCGGCTCCTATGCCAAAGGGACCGCGGATGAGAAGAGCGACGTTGACATCTGCTTCTTTCTGCGTGACTACGGAAACATGAAGCGCATTGACGTCGGTATCATTTTGCTGAGCATTGCCAGTGATTACAAGGCATATTTTGAACCGCTTGTCTTTGAAACGTCCGAGATAGGGATGAACAACCCCTTTGTGAACGAGATCCTGCATACCGGCATAGAGATATGACGCATAAGGATCAAAGCACCTATGCGAAAGAACGAGGCGTGCTACTGTGCGCAATGCTGCGCTGACAGAACTGCGGCGGCCGTTACTTAAGTTTGAAATATCAAGTTAACTTCTTCGTGACGAACACATGACAAAGATAGCCGACTGTACGGACACGATCGACACGAAAAGCGGAAAGATAGAGATATTCAGCCTCAGGAAGCTTGAGGCCGCCGGCCTCGGCGGCATCGGCAGGATGCCGTATTCTGTGAAAGTTCTCATTGAATCGATCGCGAGACAGAACGACGGTTCCCTGATAACTGACGATGATGTAAGAACGATAACGTCGTGGACACCGAAAGTGAATGCCGACGCGGACATACCGTTCATACCGGCGCGTGTGATACTTCAGGACCTCACGGGAGTTCCGGCCGTTGTTGACCTTGCGTCAATGAGAAGTGCCGTGAACACTTTGGGAAAGGATCCTGAGCGCATTAATCCGCTGATCCCCGTCGACCTTGTCATAGACCATTCGATACAGGCCGATCACGCGGGAACGCCGGACGCGCTGGAGAAGAACGAAACGAAAGAGTACGAAAGGAACGCGGAACGCTATTCCCTGCTGAAATGGGCGCAGTCCGCCTTCGATAATTTCCGGGTCGTGCCTCCTGGCAACGGGATAATACATCAGATAAATCTTGAATATCTGTCGCCGATAGTTCATGTGAAGAACGTTAACGGAAAGAATATCGCATATCCTGATTCATGCTTCGGGACAGACTCGCACACAACGCAGATAAACGGCGCCGGCGTCCTCGGATGGGGGGTCGGCGGCATCGAAGCGGAAGCGGTGATGTTAGGGCAGCCGTGCTACATGAAAATTCCCGACGTCGTCGGATTCAGGCTCACCGGTTCGCTGAGAGAAGGTGTCAATGCAACGGATCTCGTTCTTACCGTCGTTGAAACGCTGAGGAAAAAAGGTGTCGTCGGCAAATTTGTAGAATTCTGCGGTCCGGGATATAAGGAACTGGACCTTGCCGATCGGTCGACTATAGCTAACATGTGCCCGGAATACGGCGCAACCGTCGGGTTCTTCCCTATTGATGAAAGGACAATAGAATATCTGAGGCTCACGGGACGCAGCGGCGAACATATTGACGTGATAGAGAAATATGCTAAAGCTCAGGGCCTGTGGTATGATGGTGAACCTGAGTACAGCGATATCATCGAACTGGACCTCAGTACCGTAGAACCGTCACTGGCCGGTCCCAAAAGACCGCAGGACCGCATACCGCTGAGCGAAATGAAGAAAAATTTCAATAAACTGCTCGACGAACAGAAGATAAAGAAACGCACCGTCAACGGAATATCCGACGGTTCGGTGCTCATCGCGTCGATAACATCATGCACGAACACCGCCAACCCGTCGGTGATGATGGCCGCGGGACTTCTGGCAAAGAACGCCGTGAATGCGGGCCTCAGATCAAAGGAACATGTCAAAACGTCGTTATCGCCCGGTTCGAAAGCTGTGACCGCATATCTGAAGGATTCGGGTCTTCTGCCGTATCTTGAGAAGCTCGGGTTCCACGTCACCGGGTACGGGTGCATGACA
This sequence comes from Methanomassiliicoccaceae archaeon, assembly GCA_009776695.1. GTDB lineage: Archaea > Thermoplasmatota > Thermoplasmata > Methanomassiliicoccales > Methanomethylophilaceae > Methanomicula. Next base: position 14,019 of record WRNI01000012.1, on the reverse strand, counting down.
TGCATAGGCAACAGCGGCCCCCTTCTCCCGGACATACGTATGACCGTGAAAGATAATGATCTGATAGGCGCTGCCGTCGTGTCCGCGAACAGGAACTTCGAAGGCCGCGTCTCTCCTCACGTCAAGGCAAATTATCTGGCGTCTCCGCCGCTCGTCGTCGCGTTCGCCCTGTGCGGACGCGTTGACATCGATCTTGACAAAGAGCCGATAGGCAGCGTTAACGGAAAGGACGTGTTCCTTAAGGACATATGGCCGTCCGATAAGGATGTCAGAGAGGCGGTATCAAAGTACGTGACGCCGGAGACATTCAGCGGACAGTACGCCGGCGTTCTGAAAGGCAATAAGAAATGGGATTCCGTCAGGGCGCCGGCGGGATCGCTTTACATTTGGGACGATTCGTCAACGTACGTCAGGAACCCGCCTTTCTTCAGCGATCTGAACAAAGGACCGTCGCTCAGCGACATAAAGGACGCCAGAGCATTGGTATATCTGGGCGACTCCGTTACAACGGACCACATATCCCCGGCGGGCGAGTTCTCAAAGGATTCCGAGGCAGGTTCGTATCTCATGTCGAAGAACGTTAAAGAAGAGGATCTCAACTCCTACGGTTCCAGGCGAGGTAATCACGAAGTTATGATGAGGGGCACCTTTGCCAATATACGATTAAAGAACAGGATCGCGCCGGGGACGGAGGGCGGTGTCTCACGGTACATACCTGAGAACAGAATAGACACGATATACGAAACATCGAAACGCTACGATGCCGACGGGACGCCCAGAGTGATACTCGCCGGCAAGGAGTACGGAACGGGAAGCTCAAGGGACTGGGCGGCGAAGGGACCGTACCTTCTCGGTGTCAAAGCGGTGATAGCGGAATCGTTCGAGCGCATACACCGTTCCAATCTTATCGGCATGGGAATCGTACCGTTACAATTCAAAGAAGGCCAGAGCGCATCGTCGCTCGGTCTTACGGGCGACGAGATTTTCGACATAGCACTTGACGGAATGACACAGAAAAGCATCGTCAGAGTGACCGCGAACCTTAACGGAAAGATAACGGAATTCGATACGCTGTCAAGGGTTGATGTGCCTGCGGAACTTGAATACATAAAGAACGGCGGCATCATGCAGACAGTGCTGAGGAACATGATGTCGCGATAAGATGAACCAAACGCTTTTATCATTAAAGCGGATTCTCCGCATGCGTGGGCCCGTGGGGTAGCTTGGTATCCTTGTAGGTTCGGGACCTATTGACTCCGGTTCAAATCCGGGCGGGCCCACCTGACTCAAACATCATTAAATAAAGGTAACGATTTGTTTTCTGCAGGTGTTGCGATGGAATCCTACATTGGTTCAAAAGAGTTCCTCAAAAAGGTATCAAAAGTGGGAGAGGGATCCGACTTTGCGTACAGATCCAAATTCGACCCGGTATCATCGTCCGAACTGAAGAAGAGAAAGCCATGCAATAAAAAAGAGTGATACGTTGCCGGCTCCCAGACTTCTGATCATCGCCGGGCCCAACGGTTCCGGTAAGTCTTCGATAGTTACGTCAACAGGCATATCGAAGGACTACGGAGAGAATATAATCAATCCCGACAACTATGCCCGTTCGCTCACGGACATTGAGGATGAGACCGAAAGATACCTTTTCGCTCTGATACAGTGCGAAGCTCTGAGAAGAGGCCTTCTTAAAAACAAAGTTTCATTCGGTCTCGAAACCCTGGCATCGACACAGGAGAAGATCGACTTCGTTACGGAGGCCAAGACGAACGGATATGAGATACACCTTGTGTTCGTATCTTTGGAGAATGCGGAGCTTTGTTGCCGGAGAGTTCAGAAAAGGGTTGAGAAAGGCGGACACGACGTTGAACACTCAAAGATATTCTCTCGATATGACAGAGCTATGAATTATCTGAAGGAATACATAGCTCTCGCAGATATGGCATATGTCTTCGATAACAGCGGTAAAATGCCGGCCCTTGTCTTTTCAAAGAACGGCAATAGAATGAGCATCCTGAAAAGACCGTCGGACGTACCGTGGGTCGAGAAATACATATTTTCTCATTATTCGGATGCAGATAAAGTTCTGTGACATCAGGAACAGCGACCGCGGCACAGAACCTGAACGTGACAGAATGTCGGATCAATGTATGTGTAATTACTCATAGGATCTCTCTGCGGAAATAACGGCCAATTGTTCAATTGTCAGTTTACCGAGACAATAGTCACGGATGATCTCTATCCCTTTGCGTGTCGGCCGGAATCCCTCGAACATATTGGACCCGATCGCCGCTGCAGTGCTCTCCAACGTCTCTGCGTCAGGGAACGGAACACCCATGATCGACAGATTCCTGCGGTCAACATTGATCTGTGAATACATATTACGTGCCCTCTGTGAGTTCTTATCGCCTTTTTCGACGGTGACCTTGCAACGGCGCCGTCATTCTTTCTGTACGTCCGCATTGTTTACATAGATTGCGCAGAGACCGTTCATATGATGAACGGACCGACAGCTTTTATTGCTATGGCTGGTCGTGCATCCGGCATTCTCTTACTCATTCTGCATCATGATGTTCACTCTTGTCCTCTCTTTCTCTGTGCGTATTGATGCAGGCAGCGAACATGCGATGCCGTCCTTTGTGATCACATCGAAGGTGTGGCCTTCCGCTCTGATGTCGGTGATGATCACGTCCTTGCCTTTTTCTGTCGGTATGGAATAATCGCCGTCATTGTCAGTGGTGACCGTTCTTGTGATGCCGTCCGTTACGTATGATATCGTGACGGACGCAAGACCTTCGCCGTTCTTCGTAACTTTTCCGAATATCTCGTCGTCATCGTCATCAAGGAATATCAGCAGGAACAGCAGACCTGCAAACACAATAAGCATCCACATCCATGATGACGGTGCTCCGTCGTCGGATATGAACGTTACCGTCACTTCTATGCTGACGTCGGCTGTGTTCGCATACAGCGTACCGTTCTGTATGATGATACTGTCATTCCATGTTATCTCGCAGCCTTCATGCTCGGACACGACCTTTATTTCAAACGCTGTCCCTTCCGGCATCGTTATTGTGTAACTGCCTTTGGCAGGTATGTCGAATGTTCCTTCCGTGGTCGCCCAGTCATCCACAGTATATTCGAACGATGCATCCGCCGTTGATATTAAAGTCACCGTTGCGTTGTAACTTGCCGTAAGTGTGATGTTATCGTCCACACCGTCGTCGAAATCCCACTTTATGACGCCAAGGTACCACGCGTCGAACGTCAGCTTCGTCTTGACCGGGACCGAAGGTTCGTCGACGGGATCGCCTTTTAAGACCCACGCGTACCATTCGTCGTCTCCGTTGTTCGGTTCGAATGTCACCATCCACCAGTCATTCGGGTCGTGGTCCCATTTTGCGTACAGCGTTATGTCGCCGTCCACTGTGTCGGCGTCAAAGATGAACGCGTTCGCGAACGTTACGTCGTCGGTGAACCATCCTCCGAATATGTATGTCGTTCTCACCGGAGGCGCCGGCTCCGCTATGGTGCTTCCTTTGACAACATATAACGGCGCGACATAGGAACCGCCGTTCGATTCAAAGGTCACCAGCGCCCAGGCCTCCGGGTCAAGGTCCCATTTCGCGTAAAGTATGATGTCTTCCGTTACAATATCCGAATCGAAGTCCCAGGCGTCGGTGCACGATGCGTCCTTATACCAGCTGAGGAACAGATACGTTGAGCGGTACGGGTCAAGCGGTGCCGTTATGGTGCTTCCCGTCACGATGTTTATCCTCGGCGCCTCTCTCCCGGGCTCCGCGGAACTGTACCATACCGGGTCAACGGCATAATTCAGATGGAAGTCCACTCTGTACTCGTCCAGTGACCATTCCGCTGTCAGCGTCTGCTTCTCCGACCTTATCACGTCACCGGGCTGGTACAGAGGGAACGCCTCGTCCGGAAGATCCGAAAGAGGATGCGTGCTCAGGAACTCCTCGACCGTAAGTTCCGTATGACCGTTATCGTACGCCCACGCGGCGTATCCGCTCCAGTCAAGATCGGGAATGCTGCTGCGCCATCCCATGAACCCGTAGTCCGGCGATGAATGCTCTATCGCCGAGCGAGGCATTGCGTTAAGTATGCCTGACGGATCGCCGGGTATCCCCGTCGCTGTCATCACGTAATAGCTGTTGTTCGTTGCGAACGCCTGACTTTTGATAACAAGGAACGTCTCGGACGGGTTGTCAGGGTTGACGACCTCCGAGGGCACGGCGTCCGTCCAGCCGGCGCCGGCACCCGGATTGAACATCGTCCAGTATATTTCCACCGCGCCGGCGTTGGGGAATGTGTCACGCATGTTCCCCAGCGTATCGTAAGGAACTTCGTTGACATACGGCGTTGAGCCGTCGCGGTACAGCTCATTGGACGTGGGCGAAGGAATGAAACATTTCCTGAATACGGCGCTTCCGGCGGCACCGACGGGATCGCCGTATTCCGTCGGTATCGCGGTGTTCGGGTCTCCGTCCTTCGCCGTGTTATTGTAATTGGCAAAAATGTTCTTCACCTGTATGCCGGCGGCCAGGTTTATCCCGTTGTTCGTGTAACCGTTGGGTTTCGAATTACCGTATGTATCCCAGTTGCCGTTATCGTAACCTATGTTGCCGTTGTTCTGCAGCATGCGCGGGTCCGTTCCGAAAGGAACTCCCTGGAAGTCCCTGTCGCACATCGGAAGGACGAATACGTTACCGGTCTTCGATCTCTCTTTGATGTCGCCGAAAAGCCCGATGGTGTTGATGAGCGACTGGCTCATCGGATTTGAGACATAGTTGCCTACGAATATGTTATTCGTCAGTTTCGGCATCGAGGGAAGTTCATCGTTGGTCTTGATGTCCTCGCCCGTGTCCACGGCTATTGCTCCGCCTCCGCCGACGCTCCCCCAATTCGATCCGGTGACACCGTCGGGCAACTTGTTCGTGATCCCGTTATCGTAGAACGTACAATGCGTTATCTCTGATTCGGTAAGTCCGAAGTAGTTGATCGCTCCGCCTGACCCGTCGGTGCACCAAATGGGAAATCCGAACAGGGTCTTTCCGTAGTGCGCCCCAGCGACAGTGTTGCCGTAGAACGTGGAATTTACGATGCTGCTTGCTATGCCTGTGTAATATTTGGCACCGATGACGATCACCGCACCGCCGTCGTCCTGCGCGAAATTCTTCTCGAAATAAGAATCATATATGTTCAGAACACCGCCCGTTGCCCAGTCGGTGCTTACGTATAACGCACCGCCGTCCACCGTGTTGTTGCTGCCGGATCCTGTTCCTGTTCCGATCGCTTTATTCTCAATGAACGCGCATCCGTCGATGTCCAGAGTGAAATGTGAGCCCGTTATGCGTATTGCCCCTCCTCCGGAGTTCGTGACTGTGTTACCGAGGAACAAACAATCAATGAAGCTGTACTCTGCCCTGTCCGACAGGTCTCCCTGCGCCAGAGTGACCGCTCTGCTGGTATTGTTCTCGAATGTGCAGCTGATGAACGAGGCGTCGTTATGTGCGCCTGCAAATACCACGGCAGTTCTTGTGAGCCCTGAGAACTCGCAGTTGGCAAACTCATAATTGCCGCCTTCGAGTCTCATGCCTCCGGAGTTCGCGCCGCTGTTCTGAATTATGACGTTTTCGAACCTTATCGTTCCTGCACCGTTATTTATGATGTTAAAGTGCAGAGTGCCTGCCTTCGTTACAAGCGGGTCGCCGCCGATGATCGTTATGTTAAAATCATGATCTATCGTGATCGCCGAATCGCCGCCGATCAGCAGGAGATCGCTGACGAGATCGCTTGTAAGGGTCAGCTCGATATCCTCTGTCGCGTTCATCATTTCGTCACGGAGCTCGGATATGCTGCCTGTGTCCGCTCCGATGATGGTGTCGGTATCAGCGTTCGTGTCATGAACAACGGACACTGCGAGCAGGAACGCCAATGCTGTCACAACGATCGCGGCCGTGAGCTTTTTCGCTGTATTTCGATACGTTCTTCCCGCCTGTCCCTTCGGATGTCCGTTCTGATCACGTATATATCCGTTGTTTTTCATGCACGGTGTTTATCCGTATGCATATAATATCTTTTCTATATTAACAATTGATTCTATATCAACAATTGTTTTATATATTCATCAAATGCGACCGGAACGGATGCTTTTCCTGAGCTCGGCCATCGACGATGCCGGATCGTCCGATGACATCAGGAAGCTTCTGACGCATATCCCTTCGCATCCGGCGGCCATTACGTCGGCGGCGTTGTCCGCGCCGATGCCGCCTATTGCGAACACCGGTATTTTAACAGAATCGCATACTTCTTTCAGTTCTTTCATGCCTTTGCCTTCAAGACCGGGCTTGCATGTTGTTTCGAACACGTTCCCGAATATCAGGTGCGTCGCACCGTTTTTCTCTGCGTACACCGCTTCGCTGACCGAATGCACCGACACCCATAACTCACGGAATCCGCTTAATTTCACATTTTCGTCGGCAAGCATGGCGAACGGTATCTGAACGTATTCGCATCCCAGCGCGATCGCCGTTCTTACGAACGAGTTGATGCAGAATTTTACATTGCTGTCGGCGCATATGCGCAGGCACTCTGATGCAAGACGTCCGTACTCCTCTTCCGGCATATCTTTCTCTCTCAATATCATCATGTCCGGATGTGCAGCGGCGATCATTCTTATCTGATCCGTAACGTTGGGCGAAGCGCTTATCTTTCTGTCTGTTACTGATATGATCATACTCTCACGTAATCGTTGAACACCGGCTGCAGACCTCTTTCGGTCAGCGCCTTTCTTATCTCCCGGACGCTTCTGGTATCCGCTATATCGAATTGTCCGTCGCCTTTGCTCTCTTCCGCGTGTCCGCCGATGCCTACCGAAACGCCCGCGGATATTCTTGTCGCGCTGAGTCCGACGATATTGTCCCTGAATTTCTGACTTTCCCGCGATGATATCGTCTGTCCGGCGAACGGCATGAATATCCTGTATGCCAGCGCTGCCTGTAATAACTGCTTTTCCGTTACTGTTTCGCTGATATATTTTCCGTTGATGAACGGTCTCAGCCTCGGCAGTGAGAACGATATCTCGCCGTGAGGATATTTTCTCTGCAGCAGATACGCGTGAATTCCGCACGCCATCGCATCGTTCCTGAAATCCCCCAGTCCCAGAAGGGCGCCGAACGCAGCGCCCCGCATCCCTCCGATGAGCGCTCTTTCCTGCGAATCGAACCTGTACGCGAAATCCCTTTTCGGACCGAAGGGATGAACGTTCGCATACGTCACCGGATCGTACGTCTCCTGGAACACCGTCACATTGTCTGCGCCGCATTCATGCAGATATCCGTATTCGCCGCTGTTCAGCGGATATACTTCGATGCCTACGTTCTTGAAAAATTCAGACGCCGTTCTGACGCATCCGCCGATGAACTCCGTGTCGGACTCCTTCCTTGATTCGCCTGTGAGTATCATTATCTCGGTGAGACCGGACGCGGCGATCTTTTCCATCTCCGACCTTATCTCTTTATCGGAGAGCTTCGCCCTCCTGATGTCGTTGTCCCTGCTGAAGCCGCAATATACGCAGCCGTTGTCGCAATGGTTCGATACGTAAAGAGGAGTGAATATTGTTACCGAATTACCGAAATACCTTTGCTTTTCTTCTTTCGCTCTGACGGCCATGTCCTCAAGACGCCCTTCGGCGGCGGGGGACAGGAGAGCGGCGAGATCCTCAATACCGAGACGGTCCTTTCCCAATGCATTCTTTACGTCTGATGCGGTGAACGATAATGTGCCTATGCGTGATATCTCGGACAGCGTCCTTTCCATGATGTCCGATCTTATCTCTTCGGTGCGGCCGCGGCGGTCCTTTGCATCGGGTGCCGGTGTCATTCCCCGTTCTCCAGGAACCCGGTCAGCGGGCTTGACGCCTCACCGCGGTCGTGAAGTATCCTTCCCGGTCCCGACAGGAATGCGGCGCGTCCTGCCTCTATCGCCATTTTGAATGCTTTCGCCATTAACGGTATGTCACGCGCCGTCGCTATCGCGGTGTTCGCCATTACCGCGGCGCATCCCAATTCCATTGCCTCGCACGCCTGTGACGGCCTTCCGATGCCTGCATCCACTATTACGGGAACATCAAGCTCGTCGACCATTATTTTTATGAAGTCCTTCGTCAGCAGACCCTTATTGCTGCCTATCGGCGCGCCCAGCGGCATTATCGCCGCCGCCCCGGCGGCGGCCATCGACCTTGCCGCGGAAAGGTCGGGCATCATGTACGCCATTACAATGAAACCTTCGTCGGCGAGTATCTTCGTCGCCTTTATCGTCTCGCAGTTGTCGGGCAGCAGATAACGCGAATCTCTGATAACCTCTATCTTCACCATATCTCCGCATCCCAGTTCGCGGGCAAGCATCGCTATACGTACCGCCTCATCCGCGTTCCTTGCGCCGGATGTGTTCGGAAGTATGGTCAATCCTTTAGGAATGTGGTCCAGAATATTCTCCTCGCCGCCGGCGTTCGCCCTTCTGACGGCGAGCGTGGCTATCTCGACGCCGCCGTTCTTCATAACGAGATCGATCATATCAAGCGAAAATTTACCGGAACCGAGTATGAACCTCGAAGTGAACCTCTTCGTACCTATTACGAGATCGTCAGCCATTTTTATACATCTCCGTTGACAAGCAGCGATATCACCGCGTTGGCCATGTGGGCCGCGCATATGTTCACGCGCGGCGCCATAAGACCGCCTTCCGCATCCTCCATGTCAATGCCGTCGCCGCATATGTAAAGGCGGTCAAATATCTTTTTTGTTGTTATCCCGTTCGACCTTCCGAACCCGGCCATTCCTGAACCCGCCACCACTTTTACGTCCGGACATTTTTCCATTATCGTGTTGATGAGCATCGCCTTCTCCGACGGACGGTCGAACGCCTCGCATATTATTTCGCAATTTCCGAATACCGACGGTATATTGTCACGATCCAGTCTGATATGATGCTTCTTAACGGTCACGTACGGATTTATTCTCTTCAGCATCTCTTCCGTCGCGTCCGTTTTTGCGTTGCCCACGTGTGCGGCAAAATAATTCTGCCTGTTGATGTTGCTCGCGTCGACGTTATCCATGTCCGCTATGACCATAACCGATATACCCGCTCTGACGAGCATTGACGCTATGTTCGAGCCCAGACCTCCGAGACCGGCTATGCCGATCCTCGCCTTTTTTATGATGTTGTGGATGCGGGGCGTATGCCGTTCGGAAAGAATATCATCCCATTCACCGATGCTCGGAAATGACATCATCCGCCCCCCACGAACCCTACGATCTCAACGGAATCATCATCCTTCAGAACGGTAATTGAATAATCGGACCTCGGAACAATATTTCCGTTGACCTCGACGGCAACGCGGTCCTCCCTGAGCCCGCTGTTCCGTATAAGATCGCTGACGGTCTTCGCCGCCGCCGGTCCTTCATCGATCCCGTTCACTTTCATTGCGACACCGTAGACGTTCTCAGATATTATGTCTTACTTTCGATATAAAATCAAGTAATATTGCTTGTTATTTATTATTCAAAGTGAAAACACTTGAATAGTAGTACGCATATCAGGCACATAATGACCAATACTGCGCTCATTCTCGACATAAAGGGCTCCAAGAACATGAGCAATGATGAAAGAGCGCATGCTCAGGAAAAACTTTATGACATCATCAATATCATCAACAGCGTCTACAGAGAGAAGATAAAGTACAAATTGGAGTTCTCCGGCGGGGACGGCGTCGAAGGGTCTTTCGCTGACCCTTCCTCGGCCATTCGCTGCTATACGTTCATCATGTCCGCGTTCCACCCGTACGTTGCCAGGTGCGGCATAGGCATCGGCGATCTTGTAGAAATGCCGTACGAGAGCAGCAATATGGCGGACGGCCCCTCGTACCACCGCGCAAATGATGCGCTGTCGCTGGCGAAGGCGAGAGGGTACGAGCTGCTGTTCATGTCGGACGGCGAGGGCGACCGTTTCATCAATCAGTATCTGACCGTGGCTCAGATGCTCCTTTCCGGTCAGAGTCAGAAACAGAGGATCGTGAACAACATCGTATTCCTGCTGGACCCTCTGACGTTTCCCGGAATGGACATGATCGGGTACCGCGGCGGCGCCGGCGCGTACATAGAGGAGAGCGCCGGATCTTACGGGCAGAGACCTGACGGGGCGGCAGGCGCCCGCGAAAAGGATGTTTCGGGCGCTTACCCGGAATTCGGAAGGTATAAGTTCGACGCCCTCGGCAACGGCGAGGCGGTGTTCGACGAATGCCTGCCGTTCGACGTGAGACGGCTGTACACGAAAAAATACGGAGACGAGGCGCTGATGGGCAGGACGATCGACGGGAAAGTGCAGACGGCGATAGGCAGGATGCTCGGCGTGTCCTCAGAGAATGTGCGCCAGATGATAAACAAAGGGCATGTCGATACGATACGCTCCCTTTTCATCAGCGCGTCCGCGATGGCGGTGCATTTTTCGGAGCGTTGATCTGAATGCTCAGCTTCTTATTAGTTGCGGCCGCCTACCTGTTGGGCGCTTTCTATCTGCAGAGACCGAAAATTGTCGGTCGCCCGTCCGGCATCGGAAAGAAATATGCCGTCTCGATGATCCTCTACATTATCCCCTTCCTTGTCACGATCCTCATTCTGTCCGATTCCCTGTTGACCGCTGTACTTTTCCTTCTGACTGTTCTTGCCACGCACCTGATATATTTCACAGGATGCGGGAGGAACATCCCGTCCGAAAGAGGCGGACTTCCTGTCTTTGCCTGCGCGCACACAGCGAACGTCATTCTCTTGTTCCTCTGCGCATACGTGATCGATTCCGAAAGCATGCTTTACAGCCGCGTCACGGATCTGCTCTCATCGCTGTTCGGCAACTCTGCGGATCTGTACCTGTATCTGCTGCTCTCAGTACTGATATGCGTGGCACCGGCGTCCGAGCTTGTCAGGCGGACAATGGACCATTTCTGCCCGGAGGCCGCATCCTGCGACAGGAAAGATGACAGCGATGGGCTCGGAGCGACCATCGGCGTTTACGAACGGATCATCATCCTGATCCTCGGCTTCATGGGATGGTATGTCGCGATCGCGTTCGTGATCACCGCGAAGTCCATCGCCAGGTTCAAACAGTTCGAGGACCGGCGGTTCGTCGAGAGGTTCATGATCGGCACGTTCACGAGCATTTTGATCCCGATAGTGCTTTTATTCATCATGGAGCAGATCTTCTGAAGATCGGATGGCTGATGTCCTGAGCGATATCCGACAGTCCCGCTGCGGACCTATCCTTTCGAGCCTTTGATCATTTCAAAAAGTGTCTTCTTTTCATCTTCGGTGACATCGCGATATCCGCCTTCCCTGAGATCGCCCAGCTCGATGTTGAGGATGCGCACTCTCTTTAACGATAAGACATCATAACCGAGATGCTCGCACATCCTCCGTATCTGGCGGTTCATGCCCTGTGTCAGTATAATTCTGAACTTCTTATTGCCTGTGCGTTCCGCGATGCATTTTTTGGTCACCGTCCCGAGCATCGGGACGCCTGACGTTATCTTTTCAATGAATTTTTTTGTTATCGTTTTGTCGACCGTCACGACATATTCTTTCTCATGACCGTACCTTGACCTCATCATCCTGTTAACGAGATCGCCGTTGTTCGTCATTAATATCAGACCTTCCGAATCTTTGTCCAGACGCCCTATCGGATATATGCGTTCCTTATATCCTATGAAGCTCACGATATCATCTTTCCCGCTGCTTTTCGTTGTGCATACTATTCCTTTGGGTTTGTTCACCGCTATCAGTATCATTTCCGGACGTGCATTCACCCGGACACCGTCCAGACGTATGTCCTGGTCATGCGAGACGCGCATGCCCTGTACCGCCGTCATGCCGTCAACGGTTATTCTCCCGCCGTCTATCATCCGGTCGGCCTCACGCCTTGAGCATACCCCCGAATCGCTGAGGAACTTGTTTATTCGTACGGTCTCCGGTCTCACGTATCTGTAATGACGCTGCCTCACTATGAAACTTGTGTGCGACCGCCATCTTTAAGAATTGTTCGCATATCCGATGTACAGGTAATGACATGGTAGATGAGGCAGCCGTGAAGAGGGCCCAGGAGCACTTCGGAAAACTTCTGAGAAAGCAGATGGAACGCATCGAGAGGATGAACGCATCCAAAGAAAAGGTCGATCTTTCCAAATTGGATAAGATAATAATAGGCGTCTGCGGCGGCGACGGCATCGGACCGTACATATGCGATTCCGCAAGGACGGTGATGGAACATCTTCTTGCCGATCGTATCAAAAGCGGAAATATCGAGATCAGAACGATAGACGGCCTCACCATCGAGAGAAGGGCGGAAGTTATGAAAGCTATCCCTGATGATACGCTGGAAGAGCTGAAAAAATGCCATCTTATCCTTAAGGGGCCGACGACAACGCCGAAAAAGGGAGATCCCTGGCCGAACATCGAGAGCGCGAACGTAGCAATGAGAAAAGAACTGGACCTGTTCGCAAACGTGCGTCCCGTGAAAGTCCCCGAGTTAGGGATCGATTGGATATTCTTCAGGGAAAATACTGAAGGAAGTTATGCGCTGGGAAGTGACGGTATCGACGTGAATGACGATCTTGCGATAGACTTCTGCGTCGCGACATCGGAAGGGACGGAAAGGATAATACGCATGGGATTCGAGCATGCCGTCAGGAACAATATCAATTACGTTTCGCTTGTTACGAAAGCCAATGTCGTAAAAACAACGGACGGCAAGTTCCTCAGCACCGCGGAAAGGGTTGCGAAGGAATTCCCGAATGTTAAATGGGACGACTGGTTCATTGATATCATGACAGCGAAGCTCATAGACCCGTACAGAAGGGGTGACTTCAGAGTTATGGTGCTTCCGAACCTTTACGGCGACATACTCACGGACGAGGCGGCGCAGATACAGGGCGGCGTCGGCACCGCCGGTTCCGCGAACCTCGGAACGAGATACTCAATGTTCGAGGCGATACACGGTTCAGCACCCAGGATGGTAACGGAAGGAAGGGCACAATACGCCGACCCGTCAAGCATGATAAAGGCGGTGGCGATGATGTTAAGCCACATGGGTGAAACAGAAAAAGCAAAGCGCCTGGAGATGGCGCTGGACATTTGTTGTCAATTTGAAAAGAAGAAAGTTATGACGGGAAGGCCCAACGGCGCCACAGGCGACGAATTTGCGCAATACGTGATGGACACCATAGCGAGACCCGATCTGGAGAAAACGTGGAAAAATTACGTTGACAGCGCGGTTGCAGCATCAAAAGCGAAATGACGCTCACTGCGTCATATCCCATTCTTTAACTGCGCATCACGCGCCGCGCCATACCGCATAATGCGGCCGCATCATATGCCCGTAACATGCGTAGCATCATAACTCTTTGATCTTTTTCAGCGATTCCGCGGTCTGCTCCCATGTGTCGCATTCAAGGACGCTGGAATCGAACACCGGCATTGTTACGACGGTATAATCGGTGGCATTGCTGAATTTTATCAGTAATATGCGGTACCCTTTTTTGGAGAAGCCTTCCTTCTTCGGATTCGCGACGACGGACGCGCCGTAACCGTTCGGAAAATGAAAGATCTTATGGAAACGGTCCCCGTCCATGCATCCGCACACGCAGTCCGCGTTCAGATCGACGATGTACTCTTCATATTCCATCATGCCACTTCCGCCCACAGGAACGGCGCGGCAGATAATAAACGTGTTGTTATCTGCCGCCGTTCTCACAGCATTCGGTGCTCATAACGGTTCCCGGCGTTCATGCAGACCTCGGCATTGATCGTCGGTCTTCGGCGTTCATCGGCCGTCTTCGGCGTTCATCGGCCGTCTTCGGCGTTCATCGGCCGTCTTCGGCGTTCATCGGCCGTCTTCGGTGCCCAACAGCTGTCTCCGGCATCTCAGAACGCGCCCGCCGCGCCCGGCAACCCC
>WRNI01000011.1 GCA_009776695.1 Methanomassiliicoccaceae archaeon | reverse complement strand
CTTGCTACTTCGCTGTCGGCTCTCCCTATCCTGGTGGTGCAGCAGCTGCCAAGGGTGGGGTTGTTCGCCCATTAAAAGGGATCGTGAGCTGGGTTTAGACCGTCGTGAGACAGGTTTGTTGCTTTTTGATGGAGGTGTAGGTGCCTGACGAGAAGGACCCTTTAGTACGAGAGGAACAGGGGTTCGTCGCCTCTAGTTGATCAGTTGTCTGGCAAGGCATTGCTGAGCAGCCACGCGATAGTGGATAAGAGCTGAAAGCATCTAAGCTCGAAGCCATCTTGAAAAAGAGGCACCCATAGAACGCTCATAAATGATGAGTTTGATAGGAGCGGGATGTTAGTACCGAGGTTTTTCCGAGGTATTCAGTCCGCGCTTACTAAAGTTCTTTTGACGTCGCTGGGGTGTGGTCTAGCAGTCAAACAGGTGTGCGTATGAAATTTCTCATCCTCAAAAACATTTTTTTTCAATTTCTACCGGTGCAGATCTGGTGTAGATTCTCAGTGCGGACCGATGCCGCCAGAATCATTCTTTGTTTATATGTTGCCCGTTCGCGATCTCCTTGACGCGTGCGATGCACTCATTTATTCGTTCAAGGTTGCACGGCCGGCGTTCCAGTTTTAGTTTAAGGCGATCCGCGAACTCCTGCGACCGTCTCATATAGAATTCATCGTTCCCGATACCGGGATCAAGGAAAAGACAGCGCTCATACGATTCGAACATCATATCGAGGAAATACTGCGGCTCGTATCCCTCTGCGGAATCAAGATGGAACTGTTCTATCAGTCCGTCCACGCCCTGCACCGCCCATCCGGGCGATGCGAACCACGTTCCGATGCATTTCTTCTTCTCCGCTTTGTATTCATCCGGACCGAGAAGCACATCGATGCAGTCGGCGCCCGTCAGCATGACCGCCGGAATATCAAGAACGTCAGTAACATCCTGAAGCGACTGGCAGACCCCATAACCTAAAAGAACAGCATCCGCTTTGCCGTTCAATCCGTTGACCTTTTCAATTATTATCTTTCTCATCTCGTCCGCGTGCTCATGGAGCGCGAACTTAAGGTATTCCCTGTGAACGAAGTCCGGATCATCTTTGGTAAGGTATTCGATCTCATCCTTCAGGACCTCGCACGCTACTATGGCCAAACGCAACATATCACTCTCCATGTGTGTACAGCGGGATGTTCAGCAGCATCCCTTTCCCTCGTTCACATTCCCGGGCGAACAGCCGCCGAATACGCCGAAGTGCACAGAACGGTCCCCGGTGACCGTGAACGCCTTACCGTATCGCGTATCAGAAAGCATTGACGCGGTGTTGCCGCAGACCGCCGCCGGCTTGTTCGTAAAGAACCGGTGGTGATCATCGAGGTCAAAGAAATGCGGATGCCCGGGAATGCTTCCGTCATAGCTTGCGATATGTCCGTAATCCTCGCATACGTCCTCAAGACCATCAAGTTTGAATGCTCTTACGGTGCGCGACGTGAACGTCGCGAAACCCATCTTTTCCTTAACATCTTCGTTGTCCAGTTCCAGCGTGCGCACATTCGTGTACCGGAAATCGTTCCATCCGCATTTTGACATCAGCCTTCGGAAGTCCTCGACGTACAAGGCGCCGCTCAGGCACTCGCCGCGCAGGACAGGGTCCGCGGCCAATGACGCGGGGATGCGCCTGTCGGCGAAGACATCGGAAAAGAACAGTTCGCCGCCCGGTCTCAGAACACGGTATATCTCTCTGAACACCTGTTCTTTGGCCGGCGAGAGGTTTATGACACAATTGGAAATGACAACGTCAACGCTGTTGTCCTCTATCCCCAATGACCCAAGGTCTTCGATATATCCCTGCATGAACTTCACGTTCGATGTTTTAAGATCAAAGCGTCTGCGCTGTTCTTCCTGATATTTTATCGCGGTCTCTATCTGTTCGGTCGTCATATCAACGCCGATCGCGTGACCGTTCGCCCCGACCAATTTTGACGCAATGTATACGTCACGTCCGGTCCCGCATCCGAGATCAAGTAACGTCATACCGTCCAATAACGGCGGCAGAGGGGATCCGCAGCCGTAGAACCGGTCTTTTATCTCGTCCGCGATCAGCGGCATTATATCCCTTATCTCCGCGGGCGGTCTCTCAATGCTGCAGCACGCGTTCGTCTTAAGGTCCTTTTTGCTCTTTAACCGTTTTCCGTAATAATCTTTCACTTGCTCTGTGATCTCATCCATATCTTTCCTCTCCTTTATCATTCGCAGCAGCCTCCGCATGTTCCGTCACGATGCGTGTCATCCTGTTCCGCCGAGGCGATCTCCTCCAGGAATGACGCGGTGTCGCGTAAACTTTCGGAATTCAGCGAGTAATGCGTCCACTTTCCCTCTTTGCGGGCGTTCACCAGCCCGCAGCCGCAAAGGATGTTCATATGATGCGAGAGCGTAGGCTGCGTTATCTCGAATCCCTTTAATATCTCGCAGGCACAAAGCTCACCGTGCGAGAGGGCGTCAATTATCATCAGCCTGTTCGTATCCGCAAGCGCCCTGAAGATCAGCGCATTATCAATATGTCCCTTATTCATCTGAACATCTCATATAGATATGTATCTATGTGTATTATATACTTTTCTGACAGCCTCTGCGGAGACCGCAAGGTCCGGGCATATGCGGCGGGAACGCCGGCGCGGACGCAGAGCCGGCGCGATGATATAAACGGCCATTCACAATAGTTTTATATCTTCTCATTCTACCAATCCTAATGGCAATAGAGCAGGTCGAGCTGGCACAGCTGTTCGATTCAAACATTTATCTTATATCCGGCGACAGGACGGTCCTTGTGGACGCGGGCATCGGATTTCAGGCGGACGATACGATCGGCTTCCTGAAGAAGATGCTCAACCGCCGTAAATTAGATGTTCTCGTGCTTACGCACAGGCATTATGATCACGTTGGCGGCGCCAACGCGATAATAAAGGAATTTCATCCTTCGAAAGTATACGCGGGGAAGTATGATTCGAAACCTTTAAAGGAAGGCGACCGCGCCTCGACCCTCGGCGAACGCTTCGGAGGTCCGCTTGATCCCATGGATATCACCGAACTGAATGACGGCGACGTCATCGACATCGGGGCGCACAGGCTCCGCGTGATATGGACGCCCGGACATACGATCGGCAGCATTTCGTTATACGATGAGATAACAGGCGCGTTATTCACCGGCGACACGGCGTTCGTGGGCGGCGTCGGCAGATGGGACCATCCCACAGGCTCACCGGAGCAGCTGATCGATTCGCTGAAAAAACTGAATGCTTTAAAAATAAACGGATTCTATCCGGGCCACGGACCGTCGGTTCCCGAAGGAGGGAACGAACACATTATAAACGGACTCAGAATGATGGGAGTGAAAATATGAAAGTATACGATTGCCGCGGCGGACCGCTGCCGGAAAAGGAAGTAAAAGAGATAGCCAGAATAATAAAAGAAGGCGGGCTTATCGTTTATCCTTCGGAGACCGTTTACGGTATCGGCGCGGACATATTCAACGAGTCGGCGGTAAAGGAAGTGTTCATCTCAAAGAACCGGCCGTTCGATATGCCTCTGTCCGTAGGCGTTTCCGATATTGAAATGGCGTCGTCCATCGCGGAGATAGATGACAACGCCTCGAAACTGATAAAAAAGTTCATGCCCGGTCCGCTTACGATAATCGTCAGAAAGAAGAGTATCGTTCCCGATATCGTGACGTCGAACTCGCACAAAGTGGGGATACGCATCCCTGATCATCCCGTGGCGATACAGCTGATAAAAAGAACAGGCCCTATCGTCGCAACGTCGGCGAACTTACATTCAAGGCCGGACGCGGTAAAAATGGAAGAGGCAAAGAATGATCTCGGCGATGCGATATCCGCGTATCTGGACGGCGGCCCGTGCACGCTCGGAAAGCCGTCAACGATAGTGTGGTTAATGGACGGCGAGGTCGAGATCGTAAGGCAGGGAGCCATAACAAAAAAGCAGATAGAGGATGTTCTGAGATGCTGACGCCGGACGAGCTTGAGAAGTTAAAGAAAGCGGGGGAGATCGCCGCTCAGGCGCTCCGCCTCGGAATGGACATGGTAGCCGAGAACGTCAAATTAATTGATGTTGCGGAGGAAGCTGAATCATATATCCGGAAACACGGCGCAAAGCCCGCCTTTCCGTGCAACCTCAGTATTAACGAGGTTGCCGCGCACTACACACCGTCGGTGAACGATAAGATGCGCTTCGACATAGGCGATGTCGTGAAGGTGGACGTAGGCGCTCACATAGACGGCTTCGTGGGCGACACCGCCGGTACCGTGGAAGTGGGTACGAAGTCGTTCAAAGCACTGATAGAAAGTTCTCTGCGCGCACGCGACACGGTGGCGGAGTTCATCGGCGAGGGCGTTCCGCTGAACGAGATAGGCAGGGCGGTGGACGCAAGCATACGGAAGGACGGTTTCAGACCGATCGCAAATTTAACGGGCCATGAGATAAAACCGTACAACCTGCATTCCGGTCTTTCTGTTCCGTCAGTCAACGATAATAACAGGACATTGGTGAGAGCGGGCATGGTGTTGGCCGTTGAACCGTTCGCAACGAACGGACAGGGGCTCATAAGATCGGCGAGACCGGGCAACATTTACAAAATTGCGCGCGAAAGACCGATATCGGACCCGGAGCTCAAAGAATTTTACGACGCGATATCAGAAGATTTTGTTACGTTCCCGTTCTGCGAGAGATGGTGCTCCCATCCCAAGGCGGGGCAGATGCTGAACAAGCTGGCAAGGCATGGTATTCTGACCGTATACCAGCAACTGGTGGAGATGAAGAAAGGATGCGTCACGCAGTCGGAGCATACGTTCTACATAGAAGGCAAGAACGCGCTGGTCACGACGCTTGTCTGAATCCTCCGTATCATCACCGCTGCCGGCGAATGGATAAGTTTTATTTACGGTCCGATGTTACAGTGGTCTAAGCTGGAGTAGCCAAGCCTGGTCAAAGGCGACAGACTCAAGATCTGTTCTCGTAGGGGTTCACCGGTTCGAATCCGGTCTCCAGCACTGTTCCATTAAATATGCGCACATAAAGCTTTATAAACAAAGAATATATCCGCAGTTCAGCGTAAACCCAAATACCCGCGTACGCGGGTGGACCGACGACAGACATCTGCGGCCGTCCTTCTCTCAAAACGGCTTGTGTTTTGGTGCAGGTCTGTCTGCTTCAAAGTGAAGCGGTTACGTTAACGACCATAAGGAGAATAAAAAATGGCAAAGGAGAAAGCTGCACCAAAGCAGACTGAGGACGAGAACTTCAACTTCATCGTCCGTATCGCGAACAGCGATATAGACGGACAGAAGAGGACGGTCATCGGCCTTCAGAGCATCAAAGGAGTGGGAAAGAGAGTATCGCAGATCGTTGTCAAGAAAGCGGACATCGATCCGACGGTGAAGATAGGCAACCTGCCCGACGAGAAAGTGAAAGAACTTGAGAGACTTGTTCTTACTTACGTGGAGTACGTACCGTCATGGGTCATCAACAGACAGCTTGATTACGAGTCGGGCGCGGACATGCACCTTTTCGGCAACGATCTTGACCTTATTCAGAAGGACGACATCAACAGGATGAAGATGATACGCTGCTACCGCGGCGTGAGACACGAGACAAGGCATAAAGTAAGAGGCCAGAGAACGCGCTCCAACGGGAGAAAGGGGCTGACGATGGGCGTCAGCAAGAAGAAGTGAGGCGATGTGAATGGGAGACCCTAAATTTCCGAGAAGATCTTATGATACGCCTTCCCACCCGTGGCAGGGCGAGAGGATAAAGGCGGAAGCGGAGATCGTCAGGCAGTACGGCCTGAAGAACAAAACAGAAGTATGGAAAGCGCAGACCATCCTGAGAAATTTCAGATCGCAGTCGCGTGAATTACAGGCGCGTGTAAGGTCCGGCGAATCGCAGGCAAAGCTCGAAGCGGACAATCTTTTATCAAAATGCGCAAGGATCGGTGTGTTACCGGTCGATGGGGCGACGCTTAACGACATTCTTACGTTAACCGATGTGAAGATACTGGAGCGCCGTCTTCAGACGATAGTTTACCGTAAAGGTCTTACGAATACGATGAAGCAGGCGAGGCAGCTCATAGTTCACGGCCACATATACATGAACGGCCACCGTGTCACAGTGCCCGGTTACATCGTCACAAGATCGGAGGAGGCATCCATCGAGTACAATCCGTCGTCAGCGTTCACTGATGATATGCACCCGATGAGAACCTCGAAACCGTCACAGAAGAAGCCGTACGTGCCGCTGGACATGAGAAAGGACAGGCGCGCGCCCAGAAGGGACGACGCCAGATCGAGGCCCGCTGATGTGCCTGCGGATGTACCTGCGGATGTGCCCGCGGACGCACCCGGCGACGCGGCCGACACAGTGATACTGGAGGAATGAGCATGACGGCAAAATGGGGCATAGCGAACATATACGCAAGCTACAACAACGTTATGATCACGCTCACCGACATAACAGGCGCCGAGACGATCGGCAAAGTAACGGGAGGCATGGTCGTAAAGCAGGCGAAGGACCAATCGTCCCCGTATGCGGCGCAGAGGGCGGCCGAGAGGATCGCCGACGTCGCCAAGGAGAAAGAGATAATCGGAATTCACGTCAAAGTGCGCGCACCCGGCGGCAACAAATCTGCGTCGCCGGGACCGGGAGCGCAGGCGGCGATCCGTGCGCTCGCAAGAGCCGGTCTGAAGATAGGACGCATCGAAGATGTGACACCGATACCGCACGACGGCACGAAGAAGAAAGGCGGACGCAGAGGGCGCAGAGTGTGAGGCGGCGAACATGGACATAGAGATACTGGAGATGAGCGAAAGGAAAGTTTCGTTCAAGCTTAAGAACTCGACACCGGCCATGGCGAACGCCCTCAGGAGAACGATACTGACAGACATTCCGAAGATGGCAATTGACAAAGTAGAATTTCATCTGGGACCGATAATGGTCGACGGTAAGGAATACGAAAGCATAACGCCGCTGTTCGATGAGATCATTGCGCACAGGCTCGGCATGATACCGATACCGACCGATCTCAAACTGTTCGTTCCGCAGAGCGAATGCTCATGCAGCGGCGAAGGATGCCCGTCATGCACGATAATGTACAGCCTCAACAGGATAGGCCCGTGCACTGTGCTGTCCGGGGACCTGATACCATTGGGCGACCCGAACCTGAAGGTCAAGGATGAATTCATCCCGATAGTTGAACTGGCGGACGGGCAGGCGGTACTGATCTATACGATAGCGACGATGGGCACCGCGAGAACGCACGTCAAATGGCAGGTGGCCAACGGCGTCGGCTATAAGTACGAACCTATCGTCAAAGTTGACGCGGGCAAGTGCAAACATTGCCTGAGATGCCTCAGCGAGTGCCCGAAGCACGTGTTCGCCGGCGACGCAAAGAAGATCACCGCGGCGGAACCGCTTAAATGCACGTTATGCGAGTCATGCCTGGCGTTCTGTCCCGCGGAAGCGATATCTGTTACTGCGAACGATAAGAATTTCGTCTTCAGTTTCGAGACGGACGGTTCGTTATCCGCGGAGACGGTCCTCAGCAAGGCGGTATCGCTGCTCAGCGGGCAGGCGTCGTCGTTCGGGAAACTGGTCGAAGATCTTTAAATTCGATAAAAGGGCGCAAGCCCGTTCCTTTTTTTATTTTTCTATGAACAGCGTAAGCGATGCGCAAAGATCAGAAGAAATCCGACAGTTTGCACTTTTTCACTTTATCGTTGTTGAAAAGCGAGTCCATGCTCATTTCCAGTATGTCTATACGCTGTCTCGTGTACTCCGACAACCCATACTTCTCGCCGACGTCCTTCGAAACATCGAGGTACTTCTTCACGCTTGCCTCATGAACTGTAAGAACAAGCGTATTTCCGCATTTGCATTTTCCCGATAACGGTATTCGTCTGTACTTCTCGCCGCATTTGGTGCACCTGACGTTCTGCGCGGAAAAGCTCCGCAGATTGCCGGCCATGTCAGGCAAGAAGTGCTTATCGATCACTCTCGTCGCGACATCGCGTTCGTCGACCGCGCGTATCTTCCTTCCCAGAAGGAGCTGCGCTTCCATCTTATCGGTCATTGATTCAAGCGTTGTGTACGATGAGTGCTTCGGCCCTTCCGAAATGTCGTAAGTATCGTGAGTGAACCCGATGCCCTCGTATTGTCCCTCGGTCCCGATCCTCTTGCCGATGAGGTCCATTATCTTTTCCGTTTCCTTCGTATCTCTGAACGACATCGCCGCTTCGTAGAATTCCAGCGGATATTCGGAAAGGCAGTCGATGTTATGCGCCTCCTTGTCTATCTCGTTCGGATCAAGACGCGTGGTAAGGACCAGGGGCGCGTCCATGAGACCGCCGCGCCTGTCGGGAAGGTAATCGCGTGAAAAGTTGATCAGACCGTCAAGCATCAGAATTATACTGTCCTCATCGCCGTCGCAGTTCCTTCTCTTCGCGGCATGGAAGAACGGGTGCGCGTATCCGACGCATGCTTTCGTGTAACCGATTATGCGGCACAATATGCCGCCGGACGTGTGCGGCGCGAGACCTATCGCCAAATGGCCTAAAAGGTCCTCCCTCGACGACGCATTATAAAATCTTTCAAGGCCGTAATGCTTTTCCAGCATATCGTCCATGAATCCGGCAACTTTGACCATGTAATCGCCGCAGCTGTCCGCGGGGATGATGTCCTGAACTTTCAGTTCGCATATCTGTTCTTCGCTCGTAAGCTCGGCGCCGGACATGTCGTGCGTGTACCCGAGCTCTTTAGCTTTTTCAACGCTCAATTCTATTTCGCGCGGCCTGAAATGTGTTATCGGAACGTCCGTCATGTCGTAGCGTATCGTTCCGTCCTTGAACATGTACACGTCGTTCGCCGCTCTCAGTATCCCTTTCTCAAGAGCTTCCGGAACTTTTGTTCTTGATGATAATCCTTCAACGCACTTCAGTTCCTTCGCTTCCATACCAAGCCTCTCCAGCGCGCGCATGTATATCGGCTCTATGTCCACGTATCCCTGGCCGTCCTGCGGCCTCTCGTACTTCTCGAATCTGGCGTAACTTCCGCACTTGTCGCACGAAGGCATTACCGACACGGAACCGCATGATGTGCATCTTCTCGTTCCGACGTCGATCTGGACGCCTCTCGGACGTCCTGCGGTCGTGCTTATGCTGCCGGTCGTCGCCTTGCCGATTGATATCGCCGAGTTTATCTCTCTTTTTGTGCCGGGATCCTTTCCCACAGGGAACAGCGAATGCACCGGCGGGTTCATCTTGCGTTCCTTGGCCTTCTCGGGGCGTGCCATCCTGGTGCCTATTCTTGTTATTGCCCTGGCGCGTACCTCGATGCCCATCGCGTCACTGACGGCGTCAAGCGCATCGCGCCCGCCGAACGGTGCCTTTTCGATGATCGCGTTACTCTCAATACCGAGGCCGAGGCCTTCGATGAGCGGCATTGAATATTTGCTTACGTTAACTTTTCCGCCGGAGACGGTGTGGAGCGCACCGAGGTCCTCCAGTGTTCTTTTGCTGGCGGTGTCGTTAGGCATCGTCAGTATACCGTCAGCGAATGTGCCGTTCTTCAGAATGAACGATCTGAGTTCGGCCAGCTTCTCAAGCGGGACGTCATACCAGAAGAGATTGAACGCCGGGTGCAGAGGGACGCCGAGGGTGCGGGACATCTCCTTGGCATCCTCGTATACAGGCGCTTCCCAACCGGATGGAAGACCGCCTTTCGATAACAGCTCCTGCTTATGCCATTCAAGGGTGTATCCGCATGGTACGAGTTTGTGATTATTTTCGGAGAACTCGCCGAACGGTATCAGTATCTCGCCGTTATCGACTATTTCCGATATCGAGTCGCGTATCTTCAGAACCTCCTCTTTGGTGCTGCACTGCACGAGGTCGCCGTTCTTCAGCAGCAATATCGGACCTTCGATGGAATCGCACGGCGTCACCGCCCCCGCCTTCCCCGGCCGTTCCGTCTTTATTTGTGTTCCGAGCGCAGGGAACTCGTCAAGCGCGTACATGCTCGCCGGGTTCAGCGCTATCGCGGCCAGCCCGCATGTCCTTCCTCTTCCGTATCTTAATCTGAAGCCTCCGACGCGCGACGGGTGCCCGAATATGGGGCGGCCGGCGACGATGTCCTTGAGATATTTGTCCGTTGGTCTAACGACGCCCTGATCGTCATCATTCCCGCTCTTCTTCATCGAAAGGAACTCACCGATGAACTCCCATCCGGTTATGCCGAGCGTGTCAACATGCTTCTTTATCTTCGCCGCCTTCTGGCAGAGCCCTTCCGCTATGACCAGGCACGCACCTCCTCTCACACGGTTGGTGTCTATCCTCGGAAGGTCCCTGAACCCGGATATCTCGGCGTCCTCCGTCCCTTCGCCGTCTATGCACACGGGGCAGTTCTTTACGATAAGCTCAATTTCACTCGCAGCCGGAAGGTACTGCAGGTGCTGGCACTGTTTGTATAACGGGATCTCTTCATGAAACCTCTGCACCTCCTGCCTCGTCGGTATGTAACGGCCGATGTTCAGCTCCATCCTGACGATGTCGGCTATAAGAACGCTCATCGCCTGTCCGGTGCCGCCGGCGGCCCTTATCGGACCGGCGAATATAAGATCAAGATACTCGGAACCGTCCTCGTTCGTCTTTATCTTTGTGTCCGCAAGGCCTTCGAGCGGCGCCACGAGTATCCCTTCCGTAAGCACCGCCAAGCCAACGCGTATCGCCCTGTCTATCGCCTTCTCCTTGCTTTCCGCCGGCCTCTTCGCGATCTCCTTCGCGATCAGAAGAGAAACGATCTCCCTGTTGTTGTGCTCCGCGGTCAGTCTTCTGATGTCTTCCGAAACACCTTCAACATTCCAGTCGGCAAGCAGCTTCTCGACGCGCGACGCAAGGTCCTCGGCCTGGGGTATCTCTATCCTCGGCTGCGGATCGAGCCCCTTGCCGCGGGCCCTTCTCGCTATTGAGTAGCACTCTTCGTTCTTCCTTCCGAGCTCGCTGAAATAGCTTTGCATCGCATCACTGCAAACTACCTTCCCGCTCATTGTCCCTCTTCCTCAAAACGTATTTTTCTCAGCTCGCCGATGATGTTCTCACGCAGCGTATCCATATTCTCCCCGGTCTCCGAGGAAAAGAAGTATCTGCCGCTCCCGCTTTTCACGATGTCGCACTTGCTTTCGGCGACCAGCATCGGAACGTCTGGAAATCCTTTTTTCACGGAATCGAGAAGGGCAAGCTGCTTCTCCATCGGGTAGCCGCACTGTTCCGACGGATCAAGTATGAACACAAGAACGTGAGTAAGGTATTTCAGCGCAAGTATCGCCTGCCTCTCGATGTCGTTGCGTTCCTCGAGGTCACGGTCAAGGAGGCCGGGAGTGTCTATGATCTGATATCTTCTCCATCCGTCGCTTATGTGCCCTATTATTATGCCTTTCGTTGTGAACGGGTACGGCGCGACCTCCGGCGCCGCTGTGCTCAGGATCGACACAAGCTTACTTTTTCCGACGTTCGGGAATCCTGCGATCACCGCCGTCGCGACATCGGGCGCGATCGACGGCAGTTTCCTGAACTTGTTCTTCGCGTCCTGCAGAAAAAGAAGATCGCCGGATATCTGTTTGAGCACCGACGCCAGCCTTCCGTAGAAGCTGCTCCTTATGCTCTCAATGTACGTAACGTCCTTTGTGCGCCTCAGGTTCCTGAGGCATTCGTTCTTTAATTTTTCCGTTCTGCTGGAGGCCCATCTCACCGCTCCGAGCGACTTTTTGTAATGGTCTATGCCTATCGTCAGGTCAACAAGCTCCGGGAAAAAATCATCGCCCTTCTCGATCCTGGGAAAACGTTCAACGTAATCGTTCAGCGTGCTCGTGACGATATCACCGGACGCAGTAACTTTAGCGAGCGCCGTCTTTTTTCTGTGGTCAAGCGCGCTTGCGCCGTCCTTCTGGATCTTCGACGCCCTGCTGAACGCTTTGTCCATCAGTTCGTCGGACGTGAGGACGGTGGGTATCGACGTCATGGCAGGTCATATTGTCGTACGTATAAATGTTATCTGGGGCGGCCGGCGGTCCGGCCGCCCCTTTATGTTTCACGAGGCCTTCTGCATCGTCAGCCTCAGAAGCCAGAGGTCCGCGTTCTTGTCCGGGTCCGCTTTCATCATCGGGGGCAGCGCCCGCGGGGGGACGTCCTCGAGCAGGAGGCCGGCGTTCACCTTCCATGTTCCGGCGCTCTTTCCGAACAGGGTGCACAGGGCGGTGATGTTGCATTCAACCACAATGCCGGCGGTGATACCGTCCTTGTTCCCGAGGCTTCCCAGTATCTTCGGCGTCGTGACCTGGGCGAATATCATCGTCCGGAAGTAGATGTCATCGCTGATTATCTGCTTCGGCGTCATTCCCGTGGGGTTGTCGATGTGGTTCATCATCGACGTTATCTGCCCGACCGCCCACCTGAGCCCGTCCTGCACTATTTCTTTGCCAAGCGTAAGCGAGAACCTGATACCGGAATGCGCCGTGCCGCTTGCGTCGTTCACCGCCAGTTCGATGAAGATCGATGCGCTGACCACGCAGCTGGCGATCATGTTTATTGCGTTCTCTATCGTAAGCTCGATCACCCTCTTCAGGAAGAGGGCGACGCCGTCCGGGCCGACGATCTTCAGCCCCATCTCCCCGAACGCCTGGTTCCCGGCGCTTATTATGCATTGTACAAGAGCGGCTCTCACAGGGCTTCCGCCCATGACCCGGCCGCCGTTGTCCTCCCCTTTGGTCTGTTTCTTTAGCACCCAGTTCGCGGACGCGTCGGTCTCACGTTGCCACGTGAGATCATCGTTCTTACTGTCCGTCTTGGAAGGCGTGTAATCAACGACGACGCCGTCCGCGTCGAACAACGTTATCGATTCTCTGGTGTTGTTGAGGAACTGCCCCGGGAATGTTATTACGGTCCTTTCACCGGGCCTCAGGACGGTGTCATGTATCTCGTACATACGGGTCATGTTCGAGAAAGGCTGTATCTTGTACCCTTCGAGATCGACGGCCGATGCTGTTGAGTTGTATAATTCGACCCACTCGTTATTGCTGTCCGTTCCCGGAGGGTTCAGCTCGAACTCGTTGATGACGACGCCGTAAACATACGGGAGGTTATATTTTATCTCGAAGCCGGCGTCAAGACTGCCTTTCATGCCTGGGACGGGTAACGGTATGTTCGACAGTATCGTCCCCAGTCCCGGAATATCCGAGAGCCGCAGCTCGAACTCATCGTACTGGACGAGCTGCGGCATCACCGCGTGTATGTCGGTGCCGCGGAACGTCCCGTCGATCTCGACGATGCTCTTCCGTACTTTCATCAGCGGGTCCACCGCTATCTCCAGGTTCCACGTATCGGCGGATGCGCTTGCCCTTCCTGTTATGCTGAACTTGCCGTCCTTATCTTTCTTCAGCTCAAGGGTTGCGCTCAGAGTGACGCTGCGGACGGGCATGGTCAGTTTCAGTTTCGTGGTGCTGGTGCCTTTCTTAAGCTCGCCGGCTATGTCTGTTATAACTTCAAGCCTCATGCCGTGGACCTCGACGCCGAACGTTTGGCTCCCCAGCGTTATGTTGATTATAGAGACCATGTCGGCAACGATGCTGCCGAGGGCGGCGTCCACAAGCTGGGCGAACTTTTCCAGCGGCCATGATATCACTTCGTATAATTTCATCAGCAGGTCCGAGACGAACTCCGCCCCGCGCATGATCACCGCCGTCATAAGGTTAAGAACATTATCGGCAAGCTTCTTCAGTTCGTACAGCGGTTTCAGGAGAGGTTCGATGATCTTCAGGAAAAGCATTACGGCGTCTGTCAGTATCGTATTCGACGGCTCGTAACGGACGCCGGCGAGTGCCCATCCGCTCATCACCGCTATCGCAAGATCGAACTCCGAATGCGTTTCTCCTCTGACGGCGGAATCGTACGTCCCGAGCATCATCATCAGTGATGACGACGATCTCGTTTCATAACTCAGGTCGGCGGTGACGTCTATCCTGAACATTGATGAATATGAAGCTGCATGGTTCTCAAAGAAGCCGACGTAGTGAACATTCTCGCCGCTCTTCGAAGGATAGGTTATCCTTACGTCCAGAACGGCATTACTATCCACGGAGACATATTCTTTGACGATGTTCCCTTTATTATCGCTGAGCACGAACGAGTCCGTTCCCGGCAGTCCGTACACTCCGGACATGGAACCAAGCGATGAGAAGTCCGCCATCTCGGCGACGAGGCCTTTCATCATCCCCTCCACCATCGGATAAAGGCCGATGAGGTCCATTCCGTACCTCACCGCTATGACCGCGAGGTCCTTGAACAGGGAGTTCATGCTCTTCTCCACGTTATTGAGTATGTCCTCAAAGACAAGCATCCTTTGGCCGGTGACGGCAGCATACTGCTCGGTGATGCTTATGACGCTGTCCGATCCCATAAGAAGATCGACCGCCGAGTCGATGACAGAAGGGTCCAGCGGAGTTCCGTGCTCCTCCTCGACCGCTCCGGTAACGTACGCTCTTATCGATGCGCGTATAGAATCATTCAGCCGCGATATTCCGAACACGCTGTCCTTGTTGGCGTCTATGTGCTCATAGATCGCCACATACATCGTATCGATCACTTTATACGAACGCACGACGGACTCCATAAGATCCTCCGTCGATGACCTCTGCTTCGCAAGCGCGTCCGATACGGCGCGGCCCATGGTCTCGGCCATGTCCGTGCCGTCGAACGGGTCGCATTCTATTGTGACTGCGCCAAGACCGTACGATGATGAGACGCTGACCGCTATCGCCTTGATCATGCCGTTCAGCGATTCCGCGATCTGGTTGCGCTCTTTGTAATATCTGTTCATGAATCCGTTCCATCCGTCCCAGCTCAGGACGTCGACGTTCGGGTATCCTACGGTAAGGGTTGTTCCGGGTATTTGGACGACGTTGCCGCCGAATTCAAGGCTGACGGCAGGAAGATCAAGCGAGGCGTACGTGCCGTTCAGCATGTATCTGTATTCGCTCTCGGGTATGCCGGCGCGCGACATCGTCGACGAAAGGTAACCCTGCGCCGTCTCCGCTTCGCTTCCGGTCACAACCTTGCGTAACCAGTTATACGCCGCTCTGAGGCCGTCGACTATCTTGTCGATCACTTCGATAACTTTGCTGAACATGAAATAGTCCATCCATCCGAGCACCAGAAGGTCGGCTATCGACAATAAGGTCTGAGAGAACACGGCGCCGAGGTCGACGATCATCTTACCGTCCCGGAACGCCAGCAGCTCGGCGGCGTCCGCCATGTCGCGGTCAGTAAGATCATATTCGTCATCGGACGACGATCTGAGGTACGTGGTCTCGGCCACGGACAATGCTATGCGGTACGCTGTTCTCACGTCAGCGTCGGTGATTATCGAATTCGTTCCCTTTTCCCCGTACTCGGACAGCGCTCCGTACCCGGACATCACGCGGTACTGCGCCAGCGCTGTAAGCTGGTATGACATCAGTTCCGTGACAAGCGACCTCGGGCCGGTGACGGCGGCGGAGAACAATGACGCGTTCTCGAGCAGCAGCGGCAGCGCCGACATGCCGTCGGCGCTGATGTAAACATCTTTCACAACACTTCCGAAGGATGTGCTGATCGATACGACGGCGCCACCGTCGGCGCGGAAGCACGACGGACGCGTACCGTCCATCGATACGGCATCGTCGGACGCAACTTTAAGAGATCCGATGCCCAGTTCGATATCGTACGACACAATATCGACAACGGCGCCGTTCGCCCTCAGAGGAAATTGGAAAACCATCCATTTTGAGAGACGTTCACCGAATGATCCGCTCCTTTCCTCTATATCCCCCGTTGCCGACTCGCGCCCCATATCCAAGATGATATCTCCTATTCCGCGCTCAACGTACCCTTTCGTAAAACCGATCGCGGCGCCCACGGAATCAAGCTCATCCTGCATGCGGTCCATGTTGCTCTCTTTCTCATTCAGGGAAGCGGCGACCACGCCGTAGGTGCCTGCGAGTATAAGGATCGTGACTGCTATCATCGCGAAGGGCATCTGCCCTCTGCGGTCCCTGCGCATAATCTGCATGTTCTTTGACATGCATGCATATTTCAGTTACAATGATATTAAACCGTATAGCTACAGTTAGTCTAACTCCTCGCATCCTTGAAATATTAACGCGGTTCAAACATCCGTAAAGTATTATAACGGTCAGTCCGATAGAGCGGGGAACGGAGGGAGTAATATGACCGCTAAAGATTACGGGGTCCCGAAGGGCCTTCCCAAGGAGACGACATCCATTTGCCCCGAGTGCAGGAAGCTCATAAAGGCGACGCTCACGGAAAGAGAGGGGAAAGTGTACATGGACAAGGAGTGCCCGGAGCACGGTCACTTCAGCGACGTGTACTGGTCGGACGCGGAACTTTTCCTGAGGGCGGAGAAATTCGCGTACGACGGCATAGGCCTTCGCAACCCCATGGACAAAGGCAATGAGAACAAGAACGTCAACGTAACGATAGGCGGAGAAAGATTCGATATGCTCACGTGCACCGCGCTCGCGAACATAGACCTTACGAACAGATGCAACATGCGCTGTCCCATATGCTTCGCCAACGCGAACCAGTCCGGGTACGTTTACGAACCGGATTATGATTCGATAGTTGAAATGCTTACGATGCTGAGGTCCGAGGAGCCGATAAAATGCACCGCGGTACAGTTCTCCGGCGGGGAGCCGACGATACACCCGAGGTTCGTCGACATCATAAGAAAGGCCAAGGAACTGGGATTCGCGCAGGTACAGGCGGCGACGAACGGCATAGAATTTGCAAAGGACTTCGATATGCTCAAGGCGTCGCAGGAAGCGGGACTCAATACAATATATCTGTCATTCGACGGCGTTTCCGATGATATCTATCTTCAGGCAAGGGACAGGAAGATGTTCGACGTGAAACTTAAGGTTCTCGAGAATCTCAGAAAACTGGAAAGGCCGCCGTCCGTCGTCCTTGTCCCCACAATAGTCCGCGGGGTCAACGACCATCAGATCGGCGACATCATAAATTTTGCGCTTGAGAACTCCGACGTCATACGGGCAGTGAACTTCCAGCCGGTGGCGTTCACCGGCAGGATAACAAGAGAAGAATTATCGAAGGGAAGGTTCACGCTTCCAGATCTCGTTAAAGCGGAGGGGGAGCAGACCGGTTACACAACACGCGACGACTGGTTCCCGGTGCCGGTGGTGGCGCCGATATCCAAGCTGGCGTCGCTCCTCCTGAAAGAGAATAAAGTAACATTCACAACGCACCCGCACTGCGGCATAGCGACGTACCTGTTCAAGGATGACAAAGGCAACGTGATACCGATGACAAGGTTCGTCGACGCGGAAAGGATGTCCAAAGGATTTTACGAACTGGCCGAAAGGGCGGAGAAGAAGAGGTTCAAGAAGCTGCTTGTGTTCAAGCTCCTGAAGCTTGTGAAGTCGTGCATAAATGAGGACGAGCTTCCGGAGGGCATGACAAGGAGAAGATTCATGAAGGTGATGAGGGCGATCATGAGCGACAAGAGCAAAGAGACACTGGCGGCGTTCTCGTGGAAGATGATGATGATCGGCGGCATGCACTTCCAGGACAATTATAATTATGACGTGGAACGGGTAAAAAGATGCGGTGTCCATTACGCGACACCGGATCTTCGCGTCATACCGTTCTGCGCGTACAACGGCGGTCCGGGGTATCGTGAGGAAGTTGAAAAAAAATTCTCGGTGCCGCTTGACGAGTGGAAAGCAAAGCACGGGGATGAGCACTGTTAGGTGAGATGATGAAGGTATCATATGAAAAATGTCTGCATTGCGGGTGCTGCGCGGGCTCATGCCCGAGGAACGCGATATATCTGAACGACTACATACTTGATTTCAGCGAGGACTGCAACAAATGCGGCCGCTGCGTGAAATTATGTCCGGTCGGGGCGCTTACGATGGAGCGTGCCTGATATGAGGTATGACTGCGACGTCGTCGTCGTGGGCGCCGGCCCCGGCGGAAGCATGGCCGCGAAGTATGCCGCGCTGGGTAAACTTAATGTGATATTGATAGAGAAGAAAGCGGAGATAGGCGCCCCGCTGAGATGCGCGGAGGGCGTGTCCAAGAAATGGTTATCCGAAATAGGCGTGGAACCGGATCCGAAGTGGATATGCGCCGACATGGCCGGCGCCACGATACGGTCGCCGTCAGGATTCACATTCCAATTGGACGAGAGCAAAGCCGGTTCTGAAGTAGGATATGTGCTTGAGCGTCATCTCTTCGACAAGGCGCTGGCGGAGCAGGCGGCCTCCGCGGGCGCAAAGATAATGATGCGGACCGGGTGCACCGGCGTGATAAAGGATAACGGCAAACCGGTCGGCATAAAGGTCAGGGGCATGGACGGCGACGCCGAAATTTATGCGAAATGCATCGTCGCCGCCGACGGGTTCGAGTCGCAGGTAGCGAGATGGGCGGGCCTCGACACAACGCTTGAGATGAAAGATATTGACACGTGCATACAATATCGTATGACGAACATCGACATCGATCCGAAGTACTGTGAATTTGTGATAGGTTCTGCGGCACCCGGCGGTTACGTATGGATATTCCCCAAGGGCGACCGCATCGCCAACGTCGGTATCGGAGTGCAGGCGGCGAAGTGCAAGCACGGCGCGGACCCGAAATATTATCTCGACAGGTACATAAAAAAGGACGAACGCTTAAAGAACGGCCAGATACTCGAGATCGTCGGCGGCGGTGTGTCCACATGCCCCGGTCTTGACGAGGCGATCGCCGACAATCTTATCGTAGTGGGCGACGCCGCGAGGATCATAGACCCTATTACGGGCGGCGGGATAGCGCACGCCTGCAGGACGGGGATGTACGCAGGCAAAGTTTTAACGGAATGCGCCAAGACCGGCGATTTCTCAAAGAAGGCGCTTGCTCCGTATGAGAAGATGTGGCGCGACCGCATGGAAGACAAGCTGTACCGCAACTGGATGGCGAAAGAGCGTTTCGCGACGTTATCGGACGAGATACTTGACGATCTCGTCAAAATGATGGCCGAGTCCGACATAGGCGAAGTGAACGTTCACAACCTTCTGAAAGCGATAAAGGAAAAATATCCGCAGGTGGTCGAAGGCTTCGAAGATCTGATATGATATCGTGTCATTCGAACGTTGCACCGCGCTCGCCCGTGCGGACGACGAACGGCCTTCCGCCGTGTAACGTTATCGCTTCACATACCTTCTCGGGACGGTCGGTGAGCGCTATCATGCTTCCTCCCCCGCCGGCGCCGGTGAGCTTTGCGCCGTATGAGTATCTCAGCGAAGCGTTGACCAGTTTGTTAAGTTCGCTGCACGAGACGCCGAGTATCGATAACAGTTTATGATCATGTGTCATAAGTTCGCCCAGTCTGACGAGGTCGCCGTCCCTGAGAGCGTCAAGACCTTCAAGCGTCGTTCTTCCTATCTCGTCAACGACGTCTGACGCGAACGTGCATTTCTCCCGGTACCGTCTGACCTTTTCGACAAGAGGGCCGGTGGCC